>NZ_JBVIAY010000007.1:184715-351395 GCF_055573695.1 Streptomyces sp. NPDC030143 | reverse complement strand
CGACGGACAGCGGCGGACAACCGCGCACACCTGCGGACCATCGCAGCACGTGAGAGCCGCACGGCCCCGAGGTCGAGGGCGTACCCAAGTTGCTTCGGGACGAAGAAGTCGCTCCCGTTAAGGTGCGCCGCATGACCGACGAAGCCCCGGACTGTCCTGAGTGCGGCCAGCCCATGAGGGCAGGCGGCTTTGTCCTCTCCAAGCGAGAGGACGATGGCCGGCGCGCCTGCCGGTCGCTCTGGGGATGTGCCCGTCGGCATGTCTGGTGGCGCTGGGCCGACCGGCCGGACGAGCCTCGCTTGTGCCTGACATGCGATGACCCCCCTGGCCGCGTGGTTTGTGCTGCTCAACCGACGCTAGTCGTCAGAGGGTCACCAAAGCGCTACGGATCGTAGTACTTGTGTCATACGATGCCGAGCCGGATCCCCAGCTCGACCAGATCGCCGCGCTTGCGGGTGCGGATCATCGTGCCCACGGTCTCCCGCACCGCCGCGTGCGCGCGAGTCGCCTGGGGGGCGAGCTGCTCCGCGTCGAGGAAGGCGCGCACGGCGTCCTCGCGCTGGCCGTTGTAGAAGTAGGCGCGGCCGCGGTCGATGTGGAAGTGCGACAGCCGCTCACGCGAGTAGCCGACAGGGAGCCGTACCTTCTCCGCGCGGGCCACGGCGTCCTTCCCGCGGCCCATCTCAACGGGCAGGCTGACCGACCACAGTGCGGTGTTGGTGGGGCCGAACTGCATCTGCCAGTCGTTGCGGTCCTCGCCCAGCTCGTCGGCCGCCTGCTGCGCGTGCTGCAGGTGGCGGACGGCGGCGCTCGTGTCCTTGGCGCGGGCCAGGTTGAGCGATGCCTTGAGATGGAACGCGCCGCGCAGGGATACCGCTTCCGGGCCCGGCGAGGGGATCGCGCCCAGTTCGGTGAGCGCCTCGTCGATGATGGCGCCCGCCTCATCGTGCTCGCCGATGGTGAGGAACTCGCCGGCGTCGTACCAGCGGGCGGCGATGATGCGCAGGGGGTCGCCGGTTTCCTCGGAGGCCCAGACGACTCGTTCCGTGGCGAGGGTGGCGTCGGAGGTGTGGCCCAGCTTGTACAGGTACTGCATGCTGCACTCGTAGGCGGAGGCCAGCAGCCGGAATACGAGCCGACGGTCGTCGCCGTGGGTCAGATCGGCGGCGACCTGAAGGTCACGCAGCAGCGCGGGAAGAACGGCGCCGGACTGGGTGAGTGCTGCCGCTTGCCGGTGTGCGTTGGCCTCGGCGACACGGGCCTGCAGCTCGGGCAGGTCGAGCGCGGCGACCTCGGCGTCGGTGGGGCGTGCCGGCCGGCCGTGGCGCATGAGGGCCCGCCGGACGGCGGCGACCGAGGCGACGGCGGCTTGTCCGTCGTGGTCGGCCTGGGCGGGTACGTAGGGGGCTCCGGTGATTTCGGTGGGGTGGCAGTCGAGGGCGTGCGCGAAGGTGAGGACGACGCTGGCGCGGTCGAGGCTGCGGCGGCCCTGTTCGAAGGCCCTGATGGTGGCGAGGCTGTAGCCGGATTCGGTGGCGAGGCGCTGCTGTGTCCAGCGGCGGCGGGCGCGCAGGCGGGAGAGGCGCTGGCCGTTGCTCTCGGCGGGGGGGTGGATGTCGGAGGGGTGGGTCATCCTGGTCTCCGTTCCTGACTCGTCATCTGGAACGGTACGCCTCACGTGTGATGGAGTACTGGGTGAGGCTCTTACAGATTTCGGTCTGTTGGGGCCTTTCCGTTGCCCCCGGCTCGCGGTTGCGGTGGGTGAGGCAGTGGTGCAGGCAGCCGAGCATGCGGTTGAACAGGTTGCGTTGTGCTGCGACGTGTCGTTCCTCGGTTGCTCGGCGGCGGTCGTAGTGGGCTCGTGCTCATGGGGATGCGGTGAGGGCGGCGAAGGCCCAGTTGTAGCCGGCTGAGGCGAGGCGCTGGTTCTTGATGTGCCTGGCCACCGCCTTCCCCGACACCGCTTGACTGATCAACCGCGTCGGATGTCTGTCTCCGCCCCGCTCCAGCCCGGCCCGCGCCCGGGCCGCGCACACAGCAGTCAGCCGCCTGATGTCAGAGAAGGGTTCGTCGTGGCTGGGGCGGTCTGCTCCACGGCTTTACTCGGCCTCGGACTCCTCGTCCGGGGCCGTTTGCGTGAGCGGACAAGGCGGGACAAGCCGCGCTTCCCGGCGCAGCCAACGCCTCAGCACACGGCCGGCACCAGCTCACGAGCCCGCGCAGCACCGGCCCGCAGCGGAGTATGGGCTGACAGTGAAGCCCAGCGCCCCAACGCTCCTTTCCAACACGCAGCCGCCGTTCCGGCTCCGCAGCCGCCGCAAGCACGGCGCCGCTGATCACGACTCCACGGGCAACGGGGGAGAGCGCCGCGTGGTGTCGCCGATCACCGGGCTCACGCATCCAGCCAGTACGGCAGCCGCACGACGAACTCCCGGACTCCCGCGCTCACGAGGATCTCTGCAGAGGGGGAATGCGTCCGGGACCGACCGGCCTCGCGAGACTCGTCCGGATCACGCTGTCACTGGCGCGTCAACCGACGCCGGTTCTCCCACAGCCCGGCATGCCCCCTGCACCGAGGGCGCAGGCATCCTCCAGAGCGCGGCAGTCCTGCGCCTGCCGCTCCGTAGCAATCGCGGCGAACAGAGGGTGCGCCTGGGTCTCGCGAGCCGCTTAGCCTTTCTTTTTTCCTCAACTTCTAGTCGAATAGCGCCACTTGAAGCACACGTGTGTCGTGCGTCGCGGGTGTCCCTGACCAGGACCCCGTCTACCTGCAGCCGACCACGTCACGGGAAGGACCCCCACAAGTGACCTACGGACCCTGGTTGCTCAGGGCCGCGGCGACCAGTGGCGCCCTCGCAGCGGTGGAGCCACGTTCCCGGCCTTCGCGGTGGCGCACGCCACGAGGGTGCATCGACGGCGGCCGCGGACCGGCACGATCCGATGGACCACGCCGAGGCACCACCACGACTTGGCTCCAACACCGAGATCGAGATCGTCAAGGAGTCCGGGGGCAGCTCCACGATCCTGCTCAAGGTCGGCCCCGCGGTGAAGTACGCACTCCGACCGGAGAAGCCACGACCGACCGCGACCTCGGACCAACGCCGTGGCTGGTCCGCGGCAATCCGATCACCGGGGCCCTGGCCACCCCCTCTCCGACTCCTCATCCCTTTCGGAGCCCACGGGGATGACATCGCGGCCGAGGCAGTCCTCGCATCGTGCCCACGCTCGTCATCTTCCTGTTTCTCTTCCTCCGGCGCTGCACCTGCAACGGGTCCGCGCGAGGCGCCGCGAAGCAGTCCGGGCCGGGTTCACGGCTCTGGGTCGCAGACCTGCGTGCGGAAGCCGGCTCGCCCCCCGGAGTGCGACGACTGTTCGACGGCCGACTGAGCAGGCCGAGCAGCCGCCTGTCCAAAGGTGCCTGAGCGCCCCCCCGACCCGGCATACGACTACGGCGACCAGCCGCCGTCTCCGACGACGCCTGGCGCCGCCGACGGGAGCGGCCCACGACACCCCTCGGGACGGGGCACCCCGGCCCCCAGCCCCCGGCCCCCGGCCCCCGGCCCCCGCGGGACACCTCCCCTTGGCGAGAGATCGCCACGTCAAACGGAGACACACATGCCCAGCTCTCCCCTGAACCGCCGCACGTTCATCCTCCTCGGTGCCACGGTCGCCGCGGCAGCCGGCGCCCGTACCTCGGTGGCCGCCGCGGCGACCTCCCGCACGGAGCTCGTCGGCGCGCCGACGCCGGTGCGGATCGTCGACGACAAGGCGACCCCCGCCACCCGCGCGCTGTTCGCGTACCTGAAGCGGCAGCAGGGCAAAGGCATCCTGTTCGGTCACCAGCACGACCTCACCTACGGCTTCACCTTCACCACCCCCGACGGCAAGGCGTCCGACACCAGGGCGGCGGTGGGCGACTACCCCGCGGTGTTCGGCTGGGACACCCTCATCCTCGACGGCGACGAACGCCCCGGCGTCGACGGCGGGACCGAAGCCGAGAACATCGCCGCGCTCAGCCGGTGCATCCGGCAGGGGGACGCACGCGGCGGGATCAACACCCTCAGCGCTCACATGCCGAACTTCGTCACCGGCGGGAACTTCTACGACACAACGGGCCGAGTGGTCGGCCAGATCCTTCCCGGAGGCGCGAAACACGCGGACTTCAACGCCTTCCTCGACCGCATCGCGAAGGCGGTCAAAGGCGCGCGGCGGCCGGACGGCACCGCGATCCCGGTCGTCTTCCGTCCCTTCCACGAGAACAACGGAGCCTGGTTCTGGTGGGGTGCCGGCCACGCCACCTCGGCCGAGTTCATCGAGCTGTTCCGCTACACCGTCGAGTACCTGCGCGACACCAGGGGCGTCCACAACCTGCTCTACGCCTACTCGCCCAACTCAAGTTTCGGAGGCGACCCGACCGGCTACCTGAAGACCTACCCCGGCGACCGTTTCGTCGACATCCTCGGCTACGACTCCTACGACGAAAACGCCGGACCGACCCCCTGGCTGGACGGTGTGGTGAAGGATCTGGCGATGGTGGTCCGGCTGGCGAACGAGCGAGGCAAGGCAGCGGCCTTCACCGAGTTCGGGGAGGGCGGCACCGAGGTCCGCGACCCGCAGTGGTTCACCCAGCTGTCGCAGGCCATCCAGGCGGACCCGCTGGCCCGTCAGATGACGTACATGCTCACCTGGGCCAACTTCGGCGGCACCAAGCGTGCTTACGTCCCGTACCCGGGCCACGTCCTGCTGCCGGACTTCGTCGCCTACCACCAGGACCCCTGCACCCTGTTCGCCGCCGATCTCCGAGGGGTGTACTCCGCTCGCACCACCGCTGTCAGGAACGCCCCGTTCATGCACCTCGTGACCCCTACGGACCGACAGCGCGTAGCAGCCTCCAAGACCACCGTCCGGGTGCGTGTCACACCCGCGAGGGCGAGTCGGGTCACCTACTCCGTGAACGGCGGACGCGCCAGACGGCTGCGCCTCGACGCCGACGGCTTCTACTCGGGCGACTGGTCGATCGACCCGGCCACGCGGAACAACCGCTCGGTGACCCTCACCGTGAGCGCGCGGGCGGACGGCAGGACGCTCACCGACTCGGCCGTGGTCCTCCTCGGCGAGGTCGCGCCCCTGCCTGCCGGCTGGGTCGACGACTTCGAGGGATACGCCGGAGACGACACCGCCCTGAGCCAGGCATACACCCATGTCAACTCCCACACCCTCACCCTGTCCGCCGACCACAAGTCCTCAGGCTCCTACGGACTGGCCTACGCGTACGACTTCACGGGCGCCGAGTACACCGGCACAGGCAAGCCGGTCGACGCGGACTGGTCCGCCTTCACGTCCCTTGCGCTGTGGCTGCAGGGCGACGGTTCCGCAAACGGCGGGGCGCTCCAGATCGTCGCCGGCGGAGTCGATTTCTGGTACCAGGTTCCGCTGTCCGACACGAGCGGGCAGGAGGTCAGGGCACCCTTCAGCGACTTCACGCCCGCTCCCTGGGACACCGCACACGCCGGAGCCGTGCTTGACGCGGCTCACCTCGCCAAGGTGACGGCGTTCAATCTGTACCTCGTCCACGGGAGCGGCGCGGCGACCAAGGGCATCGTGTACGTGGACAACATCAGGGCCGAATGACACACCGGCACGCGGTAACCCCCTGCCGAATGACACACCCTGCGCGAGGTTACCGCCGCCCGAGTCCCTTGCGCCGAGATCACGCTCCCGCGCGGGGACCGCGCCACCAGCGTCCAGGTGTCGGACGTCCGGGGGTCACTCCACTCGACGCCACCCCTGCACCTCGCCCCCTGGCCTCGCCCCGTCCGGGGCCGACGCCGGGCATTTCACGCAAAGAAGGAGTCTTGAATAAGTCCAGATATAATAAGCCCACCTATCCATACAGAGGTGCGCTGTGGACAAACCCGCCGAGATGTTCGACCGCGACTTCGAGTGGGCCGAGCTGACCCGCTTCGCCGCCCTGCCCGGCCCGCGCGCCACCCTCGGTGTGGTCTCCGGCCGCCGCCGCCAGGGCAAGACCTTCCTCCTGGACGCCGTCACGCGGGCAAGCGGCGGCTTCATGTTCACCGCCACCGAGACCACCGAAACCGACGCCTTGCGCCAGTTCGGCGAAGCCCTCGCCCGCCATCGCGACCAGCCCACCCCGTTCCGCTTCACTCATTGGGACGAGGCCGTCACGGAACTCATGCGCATCGCCGACAGGGGCGGCCCCACCATCGCGGTCATCGACGAGTTCCCCTTCCTCGCCAAGGCCTCCCCCGCCCTCCCCTCGATCATCCAGCGCGCCCTCGACCCCGCCGCCCAGCACACCAACACCCCCGTACGGCTTTTGCTGTGCGGCTCCGCCCTGTCCTTCATGGGCGGACTCCTCGCCGGCAACGCCCCGCTGCGCGGCCGCGCCGGCCTGGAACTCGTCGTCCCCACCCTGGACTTCCGCCTCGCCTCCGAGTTCTGGGAGATCACCGACCCGCGCACCGCACTGCTCACCCATGCCATCGTCGGCGGCACCCCCGCCTACCGCCGCGAGTTCACCCAGGGCGACGCCCCATCTGGGCCCCACGACTTCGACGCCTGGGTCACCCGCGCCGTCCTCAATCCCGCCCGTCCGCTCTTCCGCGAGGCCCGCTACCTGCTCGCAGAGGAACCCGAACTCCACGACACCGCGCTCTACCACTCCGTCCTGGCCGCCATCGCCGCCGGAAACGCCGCACGCGGCGGCATCGCCGACTACCTCGGCCGCAAGTCCACCGACCTCGCGCACCCGCTCAGCGTCCTCCAGGACGTCGGCATGATCACCCACGAGGCCGACGCCTTCCGCCGCAACCGCTCCGCCTACCGCATCGCCGAACCTCTCATCGCCTTCTACCACGCGGTCATGCGCCCCGCCTGGGGCGATCTGGAACGCCCCGGACGCGCCCCCGCCGTCTGGCGCCGCGCCCAGTCCACCTTCCGCAGCAAGGTTGTCGGCCCGCACTTCGAACAGGTCTGCCGCGAATGGGCCCGCTGGCACGCGTCCCCCGCAACCCACGGCGGGCAGGTCACCAGGGTCGCCAGCGGGACCGTCAGCGATCCTGCCGCGAAGACCACCCACGAAGTCGACGTCGCGGTCCATGGCGAGACCGACAGCGGCCGCGCAACACTACTCGCCATCGGCGAAGCCAAATGGAACGACGTCATGGGAAAGGGCCACCTCGAACGTCTCCAGCACATCCGCGCTCTCCTCACCGCGCGCGGCACCGCCACCGACGTCACCCGGCTGCAGTGCTACAGCGGCACCGGCTTCACCGACGAACTGCGCCACCTCGCCGAGAACGACCCCGCCATCCAGCTGATCGATCCAGTTCGCCTCTACCACGGCGACTGACCCAGGCGCAGTCACCGCCCCTGTACGGGGAGCATGGCCTCCGGATGGAAGCGCGCCGGAAACCGCCGTCCGGCAGCCGTCTCCTCGCCACCCGCCGAGTTCGAACAGATCATCCAGGAAGCGCGCCGGGAGGCGACCCGGGCTGAGCAGTTCCCGAACGGAGCAAGAACGAGCTAGCCTGCAGTCAGGCCGCTGACCTGCGGAAACGGCCACTGGCTCAACTCCTGCGACCTGATCCTTCAGACGCCCTGTCGTCGGGCCAAGTCCGCCCGCGCGGCAGGCCGCTTACGGGAGAGGGAGCGGGGGAGGGCGTTCGGTTCACCACGTCATGGGGGTGAAGGACGACGCTGGAGGCGGTCCTTGCAAGCCGGGCCTGACCGGAACCCGTGCGCTCGTACTCGCCGCAGAGCCCGGACCGGAGGACGACCCGTTGGTGATGCGGCCCCTACCGTGCCTCGCGCCCCTCGAAGCAGCCGCTTCCGGTTGCGGCCGACGTACCGTTGAAGTACCGAGGGCATCACGCACTCCGGCCGCCGCGCCGGGTCGTCCTCGGCGAGAGACGAACCCCGGGCCGCCCCAGTGGGTCGGCGCGGAGACGGGTCGGCATCATGTCCGCCGCGGTCGAAGCAACTGCGCGCAAGCTCATCATGGCAGGGGCCGCGCTGAGCACCCGTGCAGGTCCGCAACCCCGCCGAGGGGAGGCGTGATGACCTTTTCCCGGCTGGACATACATCGGCGGAACCGAGGAGAGCGGACGCTCGTCACGCTTGCCGGCGACATCGGGCCGGCCACGACGCCGCTACTGCGGGCCGCAGTGGAACAGTGTCTGCTGGACGGCGTCACCGAGATCGACATCGACCTGACCACGGTCGGCTCCTGCGACGCCAGGGGCTTGGACGTCCTCCTGTCGGCATCACGGCGCGCCGGCCGGGTCCACGCTCGCCTGCGGCTGCACCATCCGTGTGCGCAGATCACCAGGCTCCTCGATGCCACCGGATCGACTTCGCTGCTCCTTACGGCCCCCGTGAGTCCCGTGCCGCCCGCAGCGTCCGGCGGCCTCATGAGTACCGCGACGCGGGTGCCCGAGGACCCCGCTCATCGGCCGGACCAGCCGGTCCTGAGGGACGGGATCCGCCTTCGCCGGCTGACCCGCTGGCAGGCAGAAGACATGCGCGAGGACATCGCCGACCTGGCTGCGGAGTCCGTCGCGGGCACCGCCGGCGAGGCGTACCACGATCGAGGAGACTTCCTGCACCGCTTGGCGGTCACCGCCCACCGCCCCGGCTTCGCCCTGCTGGTCGCCGAGACGACGGTGCTGGTCGGTTGCGCCTTCGGTTTTCCGGTGGGCTCTGACGGCTCCGGTCGCCGGGGGTTCGACGGAACGCTTCAGGAGATCATCCAGCGGCTCACCCACCGCGCACGGTTCGTCGTCCTCACCCAGGTCGTGGCCCATCCACACGCTCAGCACCGCGATATCGCCCGCCGCCTGCAACAGCGTCTGCTCACAGACCTGCGCTCCTCCCTCGGGGTCACCTTGCTGCATCCTGCCGACCAGGCAGGACAAGCCGCCTTCTCGTCCTGGGGGTGGCGGAACATGGGTGAGGTCGTCGGGCTGCCCGGCCCCGTCGCCCCCTGCGTGTTGACCGTGTGTGCCGAAGGGCAGCCCTCAGCACGCCGGTGATGTGGCTGGCTGCGTGCCACGCGGCTCGCCAGGGCCGGGAGTAGCCTGACAGGTACCGAGAACTGTCGGGCGCACGATCACGGCGGCGCCTTTCCCGGCGAGTAACAGACACGGGCGGCCGGAAACCGAACCGCCCGGAATGGGATCGCACGATGAACGTCATCACACAGCCAGCCGAAGGTGCGGCGCCAGATGACGGACACACCTACCGGATGCCCTTGCCTCGGCTGAGCCTCACACCGGACGTCAGCCATGGCCCGCTGGACGGCGCGTGGTGGCCGCGCTGCGACGCACTGGAACTGGAGCTGCCCGCGCTGGTCGGCTCCTTGGATCCGAGCATCGGCACCGTCACGCGTGTGACCGTGGGTACCGCAGCCTGGCCCGATGCCCCGCAGGCGGTGATGGCACCGGGGCATGTGATCGAGGTGGCCCTGAGCGACGGCGCCGCCGAGATGCATGCCATCACCGTGGACTGCGGCACCGTGGGGCGCTGGGAACTGCTCGTGGTCCCACCGGACGAACCGGCCGGAACGGCAGCCCTGCTGCTGACCGCCGCCTCCGACCCCGAGAACCCCTTGTCGGCCCCGCGTCTGCTGGCATTCGCCGAGAGCGGCCTCGACGGACAGGACACATGGGAGCCGGAAGGAGGAGCCGGACCCAGGTAAGCAGTCCGCCCCGGCCTGCCACGCGTACCCGGCGGGCCCGGGCGTCCACGACCCCGTGATGGAGCCATGGCACCGACAGATCCCTTGTCATACCGGCCCGCCCTGACCATGGCGGGGTGAGAGGATGACGGCAGGACGGCGCGCGGACCGCTCCGAGAGCTTCGGGGAAGCTCTCCTCGGAGAGATCCTCGACAGCGCGCACGAATTGCCGCCCCATCTCATCGGGCCCCTGGTCGCCGACGTGGTAGAGCGGCTCGGTGGCCGCCGACCGCAGGTGCTGTTGCAGGACTACGGCCAGCTGCTGCTCGTACCGCTGCCCGGGGAGGGCCTCACGAGCGGGGATCCTCAGGTGATCGACGACTCCGATGCGGGCCGCTGCTTCCTCGACGCGGTCCTTGTGGAGGTGCCCCGGGAGGACGGCGTCCGGGTCCACCTGCCCCTGCTGGACGGCGGTGACCAGGTGGGGGTCATGGCGGTGACGCTGGACAGCGTCGACGACCACGACCGCCGCCTGCTGCACAGGATCTCCGGCCTGGTGGCCGACCTGCTGGTGACCAAGCACGGCTACTCCGACCTGTTCTTCGATGTCCGACGTGACGAGCCGATGAGCGTCGCCGCGGAGATCCAGTGGTCCCTGCTGCCACCGCTGGCGATGATCATGCCCCGGGTCGCCGTGGCCGGGATCCTGGAACCCGCCTACGACGTGGGCGGCGACAGCTTCGACTACGCGCTCAACGACGACGTCCTCCACGTGGCCATGATCGACGCGATGGGCCACGGACTGGACGCGGCCACGATGGCCACCGTGGCCATCGGCGCCTACCGCCACGCCCGCCGCGCCGGCATCGGACTGCCGGAGATCTACGACTTCATGGACCGTGCCGTGGCGAAGCAGTTCAGTCCCGAGCACTTCGTCACCGCACAGATGATGCAGCTGGACACGACGACGGGACGGGTGCAGTGGATCAACGCCGGGCACCCGCCGCCGATCCTCGTCCGCGACCACCGCGTCGCACAGCGTCTGGTCGCCCCGACGACCCTTCCCGTCGGCCTGGGTGGTTCGTTGCCTCGGATCAGCGAGCTGGGGCTGGTGCGCGGGGACCGCGTCCTCTGCTTCACCGACGGAGTGGTCGAGGAGCACAAGAGTCGTGGGGAGGAGTTCGGGGAGGACCAGCTGATCGGCTGCGTGAACCAACTGGAGAGGACCGGGCGCGGCATCCGGGCGGTGACGCGATCCCTGTCCCACACGCTCAAGCAGGCGCGGGGCGGGCGGACCAGCGATGACGCGACCCTGCTCATGGTGGAGTGGCGCGGCTGACCTCTCGCCCCCGCCGTCCGACACCGTTGTGGCCGCGTCCGAAGGACGGGGACTCCCCGGCACGCGCTGAGGCACTTGCCGGGGGATCGCCCCGGCCGGTACTCCACTCCCTGCGGCCGCTGCTCCCCGCCGCAGCGAAACGCGGAGTAGTGTGGACAGTACCGAGGGCATCTCGCACACCGGCTTCCACGCCGGGTCGTCCCCGGCGAAAGATGAAACCCGGGCCGCCGCAGAGGCGGCCCGGAGACGGGTCCGCATCATGTCGGCGACCTTGTACCCAACCCTGCCGCATCCCGAGCCCGTCGCAGCCCCCGCCGCGCGTCTCGCACTGAAGACCGACGGCGCCTCCCGCGGACTCCTGGACGGAGCCTGGTGGCCCCGCTCGCGGGATCTGCCGAGCGAACTGCCGGCACTCACCGATGTGCTGGATCCCCTGTGGGGCCGCATCACCCGCATCGCCGTCAACCCGGAACACTGGCCGGTCATCCCCCGCCAGATCTCCGTGCACGGCCACATCGTCAAGGTCGGCTGGTTCACCCCGGAGATCGACCCCCACAAGCTGCTGCTGCTCTCCTGCGGCGCCGGCCGCTGGGACCTGCTGGTCATCCCACCCGAGACCGGGGCGGAGTCGGCGGCCCGGCTGATGGCCGCCGCGTCCGACCACGACGGCCCGCCACTGACCGCGAGCGCGCTCATCGCCGCGGACGAGGCCCGGCACGGCGTCTTGGCGGCCGACCAGCCACTGGACCCGGACGAGGCATGGGAGTACGAGGGCGGCGCCTCCGCGGTGGCCGCGGCCGTTCCCGACCAGACCGGTCCGCCCGGCCGGGCCAGCCGGCTGATCATCGGTATGTGAGGTGGCCGCCATGAACGCCTTCCTGACAGCCGCCGCCTTCCTGGTCCTCATCGCAGCGGCGGCATACGTGATCCACCGGCTCAACATCCAGCACGCCCACAGAATCGCCGCGTACCGGTACAGCGCCCCCCGGCCCGGCCGCCGCGGCCGCTGCGCGCCGCAGCCGCGCCACGCACCACGGGTGATCATCCGGGCGCCCCACCGTCAGCCCGGCCGCGCCTCGGAACCATCGGCTCAGTCCGCGGCGACGCGTGCCCAGGGCGTACACCCGGGCCCCGGGCCGGGCGAGGAGCGGCCTGGACCCGTGGACCGAGGCATCTGAGCATCCGAACCGAGGCGTCATGACTCTTCCGCAGCTGAACATCTACCGGCACGACCGGGACAGGCGGGCACTGTTGACCCTGGCCGGTGTGATCGACCCCGCCACCGCGCCCCAGGTGCGCGCCGCTCTGGAGCGGTGCCTGCAGGACGGCATCACCCTCATCGACGTCGATCTGACCACCGTCGACCGCTGTGACAGCAACGGCCTGCGCGTCTTCCTCGACGTGTCACGGCACGCCGCCGAGACTCACGCGTCCCTGAGGCTGCACCACCCCTCCCCGCAGACCGAACGACTGCTCATGGACACGGGCTCCGACCGTCTGCTCCGTGCGACGAGACCGGGAGGGGCGCGGCCTCAGCGGGCCGGGCGCCGAGGAGATCGCCACGCGGAGCGGGCCGCCAGGTAGAGCAGATCAGCGATGAGGAGCAGTACACCGGCGGAGGACAGATAGAGCATGCCGTCGACGCCCGCCCCGATGGCGATCAGAGCAATTCCGGCGACGAGCAGGGCCAGGAAGAGGACCATGGCGGGATGCCTCCCTTGAGGGAAACCGCGGCGTGGATGGCTTTGGGGCACTCGTGAAGACCTGCGCTGCGGGCCAGATCTCCCTCCCCCCCGGGGGCCGGTTCTCCTTCTCCCTCGGAAGGGCTGACCGGGTCCCCGTCGGGAGTCCTCCCCGGGGATCAGTCGGCGCGTCGTGCGTGGTGGCGGACTTCTTCGAGTCGGACCTTCGAGGGGAGGCTGTCCAGGCCGGCCGAGTCCCGCGCGTGCGCGAGTGTTTCCCGGCTCAGTCGCCCCAGTGTCCGCGCCGGATCGGCGTGCGGCTCCAGCACCAGCCGTACGCGCGCGGCCGGAGCGGTGCTTCGGCCCGTCAGTCGTACATGAGCCCGTGCGACCCCGTCCAGGTCCCGCGCCTCTGCCTCGATCACGTCCTCCAGTGCACGGCCGTCGAGCCGGGCCGCCGCGCCGTCCCCGCTTCCGACGAGGACGCCGCCCAGGCGGTGCCTGCGCTGGGCGAGGAGCCACCACAACAGCAGGACCAGCAGCACGGCGAGCACCGCGATGACGCTCGGCCACCACCAGCCTTCCTCCCGCCACCGGGTGCGTCCCTCGGTGCCCAGCACCACGTCGTCGGGCCCGCGGAAGGGCCACCAGCCCGGCATGCCCAAGTCCCAGCGGCGCGGCAGGTCCAGCCCGCCCAGCAGCACACCGCCGCCCAGGGCGAACAGTCCGAGGCCGAAAAGCCCCAGCAGCACCCGGTTCACCGTCCTGAGCATCGGGATCACCTCAGCCCTTCGGACGCCGGACGCGCACGGTCAGCGTGGGCTGCCGGGCGAGGCCCAGGAACGTCACGGCTTCGCCCAGCGTGGCGTCCAGGTCCGCGCGAACCTCCTCGAGATCGCGGAAATGGGCGCGCGCCCGGGCCTTGACCTTCCGACGGCCGACGGCGACCTGTGCCGACTGGACACCGGGTACCTGCACGGCACGGTCGCGCAGAACCAGGCCGGCCGCGCGGCGGTCGAGCCCGGCGCGGACCTCCCCTGTCCCGGGGATACCGGCGGGCCGCCGCATGGGCAGCAGCCTGCGCAGTCCCGGCGTCACCGCCAGCAGGAAAAGCCACAGGCCGAGAGCCATCGCCACCGCGGCCCCGACGATCATCCAGACGTCGTCCAGTGGTCGGGTGGCCAGTTCCTCGGCGAGCCGCCGCCGCCAGCGCATCGCAGACCGGCCTGCCCGGACCGAGACCACGTCGTACAGGAGCAGTCCGGTGACCGCGGCGGACAGCAGGGCCGCCAAGGCCGCGGGAATCCGCCGCGTCGACCAGAAACGGCGCACCCGCCGGTCCGATGCCTCGACCGCCGGTGTCGAGTCGGTTGTCGTCGATTCCTTGCCCCGGCTGCCGTCAGCGGGCGGGTCCGCCTTTCCGAGTCCGGGGGGAAGGCCGCTGTCACCGGCCGGCCGCCGACGGGTGTTCGCGCTCATCTCACCCTCTCCTCGCCCGCGTGCCGCGTATGCGCCGAGTGCAGTCGCCCGACCGACACCACGAGATGTGACACGTCCATACCGGACCATGTCCTGAGCCGTTCGGTGACCTCCCGGCGAACCGCGGCGCACTGCGCCCCGATGTCGGACGGGTAGCCGAGCTCGACGGTGATGCGCAGCCGTGCCTCGCCGACCGCCGCCTGCCGTCCGGCGGCGGACTCGCCGTCCCGCCCTGCGGTCTGCCGCTCCGGTGCCCGCCGCACGGAGGTGGTCACGTGGGGCGTCCGGCGGCCCGGCGGTACGTGGCCGACCGACTCGGGGAACCGGCTCAGCGCCTCGCGCGCCACGTGGGAAGCGATCTTCGCAACGACCCGGTCGGCGACGGTGATCGCTCCGCGCTCCCCGCCGGCAATGCCCGGACGCCGATCGGCTTCACCGGTCACTGCCGCCAGTCTCCCCGAACCCGTCGCCGGTCATCGCGGATCCGCTCCTGCCGGTCCCGGCGGCGGACGAAGTCGCCCGGTTCGAGATCGCCTTCCATGAACCGCCCGACCACGAGACCGACGGCACCCAGCCCGAGAACCAGCAGGAACGCCCAGAAGTCACCGAAATACGCGGCGAAACCCAGCGCCATCCCGGCCATCAGGCCCACCACGGCTCTGCTCATCACGCGCTCCTTCGCTCACACGGGCTGCTGCGCCCCGGCTACTGGATCCGCTGCCGCTCTTCCCCTTCGTCCTCCTCGTCGGGGAGCTTCACATCGCTGACCGTGATGTTGACTTCGACGACTTCGCGATCCGCCATCCGCTCCACCGCGGAGATCACGCTCTCTCTCACTTCACCGGCCACGTCCGTGATCGAGACGCCGTAGTCGACGACGATCTCCAGGTCGATGGCCGCCTGCAGCTCTCCGACCTCGACGCTGACCCCGCGTGTGACGGACTTGCCGCTGCCGGCGCCGGGCATCCGCTCCCGCATGGTCCCCATCGAGCGGGCGAAACCGCTGCCCAGGGCATGGACGCCGGGCACGTCCCGTGTCGCCATTCCGGCGATCTTCTCCACCACCACATCGGCGACCGTCGTCCGGCCACGAGAAGCGGGAGCGCCACTGCGCCTTGCGCCGGTGATCTCGGCCATCGGGGTATTCCTCCCTGAGAGGCCCATCTGGTCCTTATTTCTAAGATTATAATCACGTTAGGGTGTATTGCCGGAATTGAACACTGCGAGGCGCGAGAGGCGGACAAGTCGCCTGGAAGAGGGTGAGAGACCGGTGAAGACCGAAGCAGGGACGCAGGCGGTACGGCACATGTTCGGCCAGGGTCGGCTGCTCCCGCTGGGCGGGCCCGCCGACGGGACATGGATCACCGAGCAAGCGGCCGTCCAGGCCCTCGGGCGGGCCGCGAACGAGATTCCCGGGGTGCGACTGGAGTCTCTGCGCATCGGGCCGGCGCCGCTCGAATCCGTGTCCGAGCCGGCCGTCCGTCCACCGGCCAGCGCGATGCCGCCGGGCCCGCTCAGGATCGAAGCCGCCTTCTCGGCATCACTCGGCGAGCCACTGCCCGAAACCGCCGACCAGTTGAGGAGCAGACTGCTGGACGCGGCCGCTCGACGACTCGGCCTGGCCACCGTGACAGCCGACCTGCGCGTCACGGATTTCCATGAGGTCCCGCGGACAGGTACGAAAGCGCGGACTGTCGCTACATCCATGACGTTCACGCCGCAAAGCACACCCGCAGCAACGACCGCAGCCGCACGGAGCTCGTTCCCCGTGACCGGAGCGGGCTCCCCGCGAGGGCCCGTCGGGGATCTGGCGGACGTCGCAACGGGTGTTCCGGGCGTCGCCGGCCTCACCGCCGTGCTGGGGAGCCGCCCGGTCAAGATGGAGGACCATGCCGACCCACCCGGCCGGCGTGTGGAGGTCCACCTCGCCGTTGCCCCCGGACACCATCCCCTGGAAGTCGCGCGCGCCGTCCGGGCCGCCGTGGCCGACGCGACGGCCGCCGACGCCCCGGGCCCCGTCACCGTTGCCGTCCTCATCACCGAGACCGCGGCTTGACCGGCCAGGTGTCGAGCACTCATCGGCGATCAGCGGATCCGCTTCACCGGCCGGAATCGGTTCTGCCGAAATGCACGCGGACCGCTCCGAGAGAGTCCGGGGAGGACCACCGGATCGACCGCGTGATCCAACTGGAGAGCCTTGGCATCCGGGCGGCGACGCGATCCCTGCTCCACACGCTCAAGCAGGCGCGGGTCGCACACACCACCGATGACGCGACCCTGTTCAGGGTCGAGTGGCGCGGCTGACTTCGCCCCCGCCGTCCGACACCGTTGCGCCGGTCGATCCCGGCGGTGACCCGTCAGCCCGACGAACCGCGCCCGCTCCCGGTGTCGATGAGGATCTGTTCCGCCTGGCTGATGTTGTCCGCCCGGACCGCCTGGGCCATCGCGGTGCGGGCGGCGTCCGGTGCCACGTCCGGCGGGACCACCAGGAGCGAGAAGATGTCCCGGTCGCCCCGGGTGATCAGGACCGTGTCGTCACCGACCGGGAAGGAATCGATGTGCACCACGCGGTCGTCCACAAGGATGCGCGTCGGGAGACCCTCCCAAGCCGCGGTGTCCAGCCCCACGCGGGTCACGGGGCCGAGGTGGGCGATGAGGGCACTCAGCAGCGCGGGCAGCTCGGCGCCCATGTCGCGCGAGCGCGGCCACCACGCACCATCGAGGACACCTTCACGTGATGCGGTCGTCTCCAGCCGGAGAAGCGCACAACCCGGCCGCACAGCCTCGTGGACACCGCTGGGCAGACGCCGGGGAACAGGAGGTGTATCCGAGCTGGTCATGAGGACCACCCGTCTGTAGGGCAGGTGCGACAACGGGACCGCCTCGCACCTGCCACGCTACTCCTGGTGCCACGCACGCCGGCGTCTCCGAAAATTGCCCTCTACCGACCGGCCCCAGCCGGAACGTATCCAGTACACATCTGGCCGGGAAACCCCGTGAATACACGAGAACTACGGAGAAGGGTTTCCCCAGACCAGGCGACCTGAAGCGAGCGTCTCCGCAGGTCGTAGGCCCTCCCGGAGAAAACTCCTGAAGCGGGTGTCGCAGGTTCGAATCCTGCCGGGGGCACAGTGTCCGACCAGAGCGTTTACCTCTCTCGGGTAGGCGCGCTGTTCGTCGTGGCCGTGGCATTGGCCATCAGCAGGTTCCACAGCATGGCGAACACCAGGCTCAAACCCGTTCCGAGAGCCCGCATCCAACGGATCCGGCGTTCCGGGGCGGCAGCAGCCGATGGTCCTGTTCGGCCGCAGTGACGGTGTCTCCGCTGTGGCGGTCCCAGCCCGTGGCCTGCTGCGACCCAACACGCAGCGGGCATCTCCGCTTGATCGTTACGCCGGGTCCCCAGCGGGATGCCGGCTCACGTCCATCTCGACGCAGACCCGGTCCACGCAACGCGGGCGGTCGATCCCTCGTCTGGCAGGGAGAACAGCCAGGAACCACCCCCCTGAACGGAGTGCTCGGTGCTCATAGGACTCCTGACCGCCGTTGCGGCCTCGATTTGTTACGGCACGGGCTCCGTCCTCCAGGCCGTCGGCTCCCGCAAGTCGGCCCGCCGCGAGGCGGCCGCCGCCGGGCACACCACCGGACAGGTCACCGCGCATGGTGGCCCCAGTCTCTCCTCCACCGCCCAGGCCGCGATGACCTGGGAATTCATCGTCGGCACGGTCCTGGACTTCGTCGGCTTCGGGCTCGGCGCACTCGCCGCGCGTCTGCTGCCGCTGTTCCTCTCCCAGACGGTCATCAGCGCCAACCTCATCATCACGGCCGTCCTGAGCGTCAAGCTGCTCGGCATCCGGCTGACCCGGGCGGAGTGGACCTCGGTCGCAGTCGTCTGCTCGGCGCTGGTGCTGCTCGCGAGCGCGGCGGGCCCTGAGGGCAGCGGGCACACACCGATCACCACCCATTGGTGGCTCCTCACGATCTCACTGCTACTGATGGCGGGCGGCACGGTCCTGGTCCGGCTGCTCGGCGCTCGGGCCGCGATCCTGGCCGGTCTGCTCTCCGGTCTCGGCTTCGGCGCGCTCGGCGTGGGCGTGCGAGTGCTGAACGGGATCGATCCGTTCGACCTCGGCACGCTGCTCACCGACCCGGCCCTGTACGCCATTCTGGTCGCCGGAATCGGCGGCATGTACCTGCACACCGTCGCGCTGCAGATCGGCTCGGTGAACGGGGCGACGGCGGCGCTGGTGGTCGGCGAGACCGTGCTGCCCGGCATGATCGGCGTCTGGTGGCTGGGGGACGCCTCACGCCCGGGCTTCGCCTGGCTGGCGGTGACCGGCTTCGTCCTGGCGGTCTCGGGCGCAGTCGCGGTGGCCTGGTTCGGCGCGCCGGAGGACGCCGGGAAGGACGTCCCGGCCCCGGCCGACACCCCCGCCCAGAACCCGGTGCTTGCCCAGAACCGAGCCCAGTAAACGGTCCGACGGACCTTGACGCGCCACTCTCCGCCGGCGATGACGGCGATGAGCAGGGCGCCGGCCGGGTCGGGGAACGCCTGAACGGGTAGGGGCCGCCGCTCCCGGCCCGGGAGCGGCGGCCCCTGCGTCGTGCGGCTGCTCCGGTGCCGTCCGGCTACTCCGCCTTGATCGCCTCCAGCAGGTTCAGGCGGGCCGCCCGCCGGGCCGGCCACAAGGCCGCCAGGACGCCGACCGGCGCCGCCGGCACCACCGGCACCACCGGCACCAGGAGGTGCGGACGGAGACCGTCCCCGGGTGGGTCACGCGATGCCGGTGCGGGTGACCGACGCCCGGTAGCCGGCGTTCCCGCGCGACGTGGAGGCGGGCATCCCGGGCGGCGCTTCGCGGCGAGGTCCCCGTTCCCGGACGAACGGTGCCGGTGCCCCTGCGGGCGGGTGCTCCGCGGCGTGCACGGCCGACATCGGCGCCGGTCCATGTCGGTCACCGCCACGGACAGGGCCGGCGCACGATAATCGGCTCATGGCCTCACCGCCCTCTCCGTGCGACCTGCGCCGCGTGACGTACGTCCGACGGCTGCCCCTGCGCCCGGCACGGTCCGGGCCGGCGCCCGTCGCCGGGCCTCCGGCGCCGCGCCCGCGGATCGGCCCGGACCTCCGCGGCGTCGGGGACGCGGCCGGCGGCGACCTGTCCGCCCGCGCTCGGGTCGCCGCGTGAACCCTGCCGACCCGCGTCGACGTCTGCTGGCCGACGTTCTCGCGGCGGGCCGGGACTACCCGCTGGCGCTCAGCGGCGGTTTCGCCGCCCGAGCCCACGGCCTGGTGGACCGCACCAGCCAGGACGTGGACGTCGCCACCGAGAGTCCGGCCGGGATGGAGGACATCGCCGCCACGGTCCGGGCCGGTCTGGAGGCACGCGGGTGGCTCGTCGTGCGGGTCGAGACGGATCCGCTCTTCGGCCGACTGACCGTCACCGATCCGGACACCGGGGAGGAGTGCGCGCTCTTCGTCCTCAAGGAGGTGCTCTGGCGCCCGCCGGTGCACACGGAACTCGGGCTGACGCTCTCCCTCGAAGACGTCGTCGGCACCAGGGTCCGGGCACTGACCGATCGCGGCCTGGCCCGTGACCTCATCGACGTCCATGCCGCCTCGGAGCGCTGGAGCCACCCCGAGCTGGAGGAACTGGGCCGCCGTCACGCCCGGGACACCTTCGACCTCACCGACCTCCAGACTCGCCTGACCGGCGCGGAGCTGATCGACGACACGGAGTTCGCCGCCCACGGTCTCGACGACCGGGCGATCGGCGAGCTCCGCCGCTGGGCACAGGAGTGGGCGGACGACATCGCGGAGCGGCTCCTCGAATCGTCGCCGCCGGAGGAGGAGTGAGGGGGGAAGGCGAGGGACGGGAGGGATCCGTGTGGGTCGCCGGCGGCGACGGCCGCGAGGGACCGCAGGGCTTGGCGCGGGGCGCCGGCACCGGCACCGGCACCGGCACCGGCACCGGCGGGCCGTCGACACGCACGCCGAAGACGTCGATGCCCCTCCCGGCCCGGCGCGGTACGGCGGCAGAGCGGTAGAGGTCGCCCAGTCGGCCGGCGCGTCGGCCCGCCGGCGCCGTGTTGCTCACCGCCTGCCCGCCGTCTGCGGCGACGGCTCCCCGTCGGCAGTCCACTCCTGACGCGCTCGCCCCGCCCCACCCCGCAGACCGACCGGGCGGGCGGCCACAACCCCAGTCCCGAGATCCACCCTCAGGCTTCGGCGGCGCGGCCCTCCCCCGCCATGAACCGCCACACCAGGGCGTGGCCCAGCACGATCAGGGCGATCAGCATGAGGGCCTCGGCCTGGATGGGGCGCAGCTCTACGTGGCGGGCGAGTTCGGGGAACGCGCCGACGGCGGCGATGAGGGCGTACAGCAGTGCGGCGCCGGCCTGCTGCCAGGTGACGAAGTGGTCGCCGCGGGCACGGGCCAGCAGCCGCAGGGTGCACACGCAGCCGATCACGGCGAGGGCGATGAAGGCCGCCCGCCAGACCTGCGGCTGTTCGGTGCCGCCGACCTGGGCGAACAGGCCCATCAGGGCGGGCAGCAGGAAGGACAGGTAGATCCCTCCGACGACACGGCGCAGGGCGGGGTCGCACATCCAGTCGGTATGGCTCTGGACGACGTTCCACCACAGGCCGACCAGAGTGAAGCAGGTGGCGGAGAAGAGGGCGTAGAAGGTGCTGACATCCATGGACGACGAGAATGGCAGCGGTCCCGGCCCCGGCGGACGCCACACGCCCTGCGACGGCCGGACCCCGCCGGTACGGACCAGAGGGGCGGTGGAGCAGTGCCGGGCGGCGGGACGGGACGTCCGCCGCAGCGCCGACGACGCCGCCGCCCCGCCGACGCCGGGGGTATGCGGGTCCTGCCCGCCGTCCTGTCTCGAAGGACCGGCCGACCTGCCGGAACCGGCGCATCCGACGGTCCGACGGGTCCGGCGAATCCGACACCTCCGACAGATCTGACACTCCGGCAGATACGGCGGATCCGGCGCGTCCGGCACGTCCTACGGGCCTGGCGCATCCGACAGCGCCGACGTGCCTGGCACATCCGACAGCGCCGACGGCGCATCCGGCGGGTCCGGCGCACCCTATGTGCCCGGCACCCTGCGCACCCCGGTGGACTAGGGCCCTTCTGATGGATCTCCGTGGGAGAAGGAGCGGCGTCCGGTGCGTGCTCTCGGCGTGCGGCGCGGAAGTCCTCGTAGCGGCGCTACTTGGGCTTTCGCGCGGTGCGGCGAGAGTGCGTGCCGGGCGTCGCGACGCCGCGGAGATCCATCAGAAGGGCCCTAGATGCGCAGCACTCCGGTGAACGGGCCGTGGCCCACGCCCTCCTCCGTGACCGCGAGCCAGCCGTGGCCGCGCAGGGGGGTGTCGCCGGTGACCCCGGCAGGGGCGAGGGAGAGGTGGACGGCGGCGCGGTCGACGCTGGACTCCCGGGTGGCGTTGGGTTCGCGGTGCCCGTCCTCGGGGTCGAAGTCCGGGTCGGCGTCGACGGGCTCCTCCCAGTCCATGGGCTCGCCCTTCCATTCCGGCTCCCCGTAGCGCCAGTAGCCGCGGCGCAGGGTGCCGTCGACGGCGACGATCCACACCATCGAGTCGCTGTGGTCGTCCTGGAAGAAGAACTGGGCCTGGCCACACGCGGCGCTGATGCGGCACAGGAGGTCCTCGACGTTCCAGTGCATCTCCCACAGCGGGGTGTCGGCGTAGACGAGCCGCCAGCCGTCGAGTTCGGGCGTGACGAACACCCGGTACACCGTGCGTGCGGCGCCGTCGGGGCCCACCACGACGGCCGTGTCGTCCGCCATCGCGGACAGCCCCATCGCGACCGTGCACGGCCTTCGGTCGTGCAGGCCCATGGCCTCGAAGAGGCCCTCGTACGCCGCTCCGGGGACGGCCAGCCAGCGGTGCTCCGGCAGGTTCTCCGCGGTGTCCTCGGCCGTCTTGATCCGGACGAGCCGCTCCAGGGCGCGCCGGTCGCGTTCGTCGAGTCCGGCCTCGCCGCCGGTGAGGGCCAGCGCGCTCAGCGCGTGCCGGCGCAGGTGGCCGGGGCCCTCGCGGCGGATGCGGCGCAGTGCGGGGCCCGCCTGTCCGCCGATGGCCCGGATCGTCTTCTCGGCTTGGAAGCGCAGGGAACGGTCCGGGTCGTTCAGGAACGGAATGACCTCCACCACGGCGTCGGCGGCAGCCGCCCCGAGGTTCTGCAGCCCCCACAGCGCCTGGCGCCGCAGGTCCGTCATGGGGTGCGCCAGCGTGGCGACGTACTGGGGCAGGCACCGCTCGTCGAAGCCGCGCAGCACATGGCCCAGTTCCCACCAGTCGGGCACCTTCTCCGCCCTGGCGCGGGCCGCGACCGCGGCGTCGAAGGCAGGGGGGCCTATCAGTCGCAGGGCGTCCCGCAGGCTCCACATCGCCTCGCGGCCGACCGTGCCGAGCACGGCGACGAGCCCGGGCGCGGCGGCGGCGCCCGGCTCGGCGAGACGACGGACGATCCGCGCCCTCAGTTCCTTGTCGCGCCCGGCCCGTTCCAACTCCGCGATCAGTTCCCCTTGATCCATACCGCCGACCCTAGCCGGAGCGGCCGACAGCCCGACGCCGCTCGGGCGCCCCTGTGGAGAACCCCGCACATCAACCGTCGCGGGTGGTCGCGGCCCGCGCCAGGGACAGGGTCACCGCGATCGACGCGAGGGCCGTCACCGCCATCGCGGTGGCGGGTGTGGTGAGTTGGGCGAGGGCTCCCGTGAGGGTCGCGGCGAGGCCCTGCGCGGTGAGCATGCCGGCCGAGTGCAACCCCAGGGCGTGGCCGCTGAGTTCGGGCGGGGTGAGCGCCATCAGCCGTTCCTGCTGGACCAGACTCGCGCCGAAGCCGACGGAGGCGAGCGCCGCGCAGAACGCGGCCACGGGCAGTGGCGGGCGCAGGGCGAGGACGACGTACGGCGTGGCCAGGAGCAGCAGGAGGGGGGTGGCCGCGCGGGTGCGGACGGCGGGCGGCAGGAGACGGCCGACGGTGAGGTCACCGACCAGCATGCCCAGCGCCGCGCAGGCGAACAGGGTGCCGGCGGCGCCGGGGTCGTACGGCACGAAGAGGGCCTCGCAGCCGACGATGAGACCGTTGGGCAGCCACAGGCCCAGGTAGACCAGGCGGCGCGGGCGGGACGACCAGAGCAGGGCGTTGGTGCGCCGGGTCCGCGCGACCGAGGGGCGTCCGGTGGCGCGGGGCGGGCGGGCGGTCAGTCCGAGGCGGGCGACGAGGGCCGCGGCCAGGTGGAGGAGCGTCGCGAGGAGCAGGACGCGGTGCGGGGAGAGGGCCGTGACGAGGGCGCCGCCGGTCGCGTAACCGGCGATCTGCATGAGACCGCCCGTCATGTTGAACACCGAACGCCCGGGCAGGTAGGCCTCCTTGGGCAGGATCTCGTTCAGTAGACCCCAGCGGACTCCGCCGCCGAGTGCGGCGACCAGACCCTGCGCGAGGACGACGGCGAGGACGGCGGCGACCGGGAGGCCGGGCAGCGCCAGGACGGCGGTGGCCGCGCCGAAGGCGAGGGAGAGGCCGGCGAGGGCCGTTCTCGGCGGGAGGCGGTCGGCGCCCGAGAGGAAGAAGGTCGCGCCGAGGACCTGCGCGAGGGACGGGCCGAACATGCTCACCGCCGACAGCAGCGGGGAGTCCGTGGCGCGGTAGACCAGCGTGGCGAGGGCCAGCCCGGCGACCGTCTGGGCGGCGGTGTGGGCGGCGGAGGAGAGCAGCAGAGGGGTGAACTCGGGGGTCCGCGGGAGGTTCCGGTAGCCGTGGGGGGCGCGTCCGTCGCGCAGGTCGGGTGGAGAAGTGCCGGTCATGCCGGGAGTCTCCGGCGGGGTCCGGGGCGGTGGTTAGTGTTTCGCCGGGGCGCGAAAGGTCGTGAGGGGGGCGGTGCGCGTGGGCTGGTGGCAGGTGAACGCCGACACCCTGGCCGGGAGCCGGTTCGTGATCTCGCCGCTCGCGGAGGCCTTCGCGAGCCTGGAGCTGCTGCACAAGGGAGGCGCCGCGCACCCCGGGGAGTCGGCGTGGCTGCGGACGCATCTGCCCGGCTACCGCGAGCGCCTCGCGGCCGACCCGGTGACCGCGCTGCTCGTACGGGCCGGGCTCGGACGGCACTGGATCGCCGACTTCCTCACGCCGACGCCGAGGGAGGGGGAGAGCTTCGAGGCCGGGGTCGCGCGGGTGCGGTCCGCCCCGCCCGAGGAGGCGCGGGCCCATCTGCGGACCTCCCTCGGCGGGCCGCTGCCGGACGCGCTGCGCCACCACGACGACCTGCCCGGGCGGGCGGCGACGCTGCTGGAGTACGTGTGGGAGACCGCCGTGGCGCCGTACTGGGAACGCCGGCGGCGGGTGCTGGAGGCGGACGTCGTCGCCCGGACGGCGCAGGTCAGCCGGGGCGGCTGGGCCACCGTGCTGGACTCGCTGCGGCCTGGGAGGACGCGGTGGCTCGGCGAGAGCCGCCTCCAGGTCAACCTGCACGAGTACCCGCCCCGGGAGATCTCCGGGGCGGAGCTGCTGTTCGTGCCGGTGACGCCGAGGTGGGGGTGGGTGTCGTGGGAGGAGCGCGGCCCGGGGCGGTACGCCGTCGTGTACCCGTGCATGGGGCCCCTCGCCGGAGGTGGGGAGGAACGGGCCGGAACGCCGACGGCCGCCCTGAGCGCGCTGTTGGGAGCGGCGCGGGCTCGCGTGCTGATCCTGCTCGCTCGCCCCTTGACGACTACTCAGCTGGTCGCCCTGACGGGCCAGGGGCTGGGGTCGGTGGGCCGGCACCTGCGGGTGTTGCTGGACGCGGGACTGGTGGAGCGGCGCAGGGCGGGACGAACGGTGCTGTACACGCGGACGGCGGCCGGGACGGTCGTCGTGGAGGCGGGCGGAGACGGCGCCGTGGTGTCGGCGGGTGAGGGGGCGGTCGCGGTGGACGCGGGTGAGGGGGCGGTCGCGGTGGACGCGGGTGAGGGGGCGGTCGCGGTGGATGCGGGTGAGGGGGCGAGTCGCGTCGCGCGGCCAGGGGTCTGCCGTTCGGGTCACGCCGCAGACGCGGGGGCGACCTGATCGCGACGACAGGCCCCGGGGGGGGGTCCGAAAGTCCTGTGCGGCCCGCGGTGTCCCGTGCGTGCTCTCGGCGTGCCGGACGAAATCGCTCGTACTGGAGGTACTCGGGCTTTCGGCCGGTGCGGCGAGACGGCGTGCCGGGCGCCGTGGGTGCCGTGCGGGACCTTCGGCACACCCCCTAGGCTCGCGGCATGACTACAGATGCCGGTACCTCTCCCCTCGACGTCGAGATCGGCGCCCTTCGGGGCGGATCCGCTGACCTCTCGCAGTACGCGGGCCAGGTCGTGCTCATCGTGAACGTGGCCTCCAAGTGCGGGCTGACCCCGCAGTACTCGGGCCTGGAGCGGCTCCAGGAGCGGTACGCCGAGAAGGGCTTCACCGTACTCGGCGTGCCCTGCAACCAGTTCCTCGGGCAGGAGCCCGGCAACGCCGAGGAGATCGCGGAGTTCTGCTCGGCGACGTACGGCGTGACGTTCCCGCTGACCGAGAAGGTCGAGGTGAACGGGGAGGGCCGGCACCCGCTGTACGAGCGGCTCGTCGAGGTCGCCGACGGTGACGGGCACACCGGGGACATCCGCTGGAACTTCGAGAAGTTCCTGGTCGGGCGGGACGGGACCGTCGTCGCGCGGTTCTCGCCGCAGACCGAGCCCGAGTCGGCCGAGGTCGTCGCCGCGATCGAGGCCCGCCTCGGCTGAGCCCTGCTTGACCTTGACCCTGGGGCAGGCCCGAGTCTCCTCGTCACCGGGCGGAAGGGCCGCCCGGTGACGGAGGACGGCATGACGGACGCCGCACGACGGGACGACGAGGAGCTGCTCACCATCGGCGCGTTCGCCGGGCGCAGCCGCCTGTCCGCCAAGGCGTTGCGGCTGTACGACCGGCTGGGGCTGCTCGCTCCGGCGCAGGTCGACGAGGGAACCGGATACCGCTACTACCGCGCCGGGCAGATCGAGCGGGCCCGGCTGGTGGCGTTGCTGCGGCAGCTGGACATGCCGCTCGCCCGGATCGCCGAGGTGGTCGGGGCGGCGGACGGCACCGCGGCCGCGGACCGGCTCGCCGCCTACTGGGCGGACGTCGAGTCGCGGCACGCGGCCCGGCGCACCCTCGCCGAGTACCTCCGTGGACGACTGTCGGGAAGGAGCTCCGAGATGTACGACAGGTTCGAGGTCGAGACGGTGGATGTGCCCGCGCAGCTGGTGCTCGCCGAGAAGCGGCACACCCTGGCGGACGAACTGCCGACGTGGATCGGCGCGTCCCTGGGGCGCCTCGAGGAGGGCGCGGCGGCCTGCGGCGGGATCACCGGCGCGCCGTTCGTCGTCTATCACGCCGAGGTGTCCATGGAGAGCGACGGTCCCGCGGAGTCGTGCATGCCCGTCGCCGACGAGGCCGCGGCGCGGGCATGGGCGGCCGGGCAGGGAAGGGGGCGGGAGGTCACCGCCCGCGTGGAGCCGGCCCGGCGACTGGCGTTCACCCGGATCCGCAAGGCGCAGGTCGGCCATCCGCAGATCCTTGCCGCCTTCGAGGCGGTGGAGGCGTGGATGAAGCGGGAGGGTCTGGAGCTCGACGGCCCGTGCCGGGAGATCTACTTCGCCGACTGGGCCGCGGCGGGGCCGCAGGACCCGGTGTGTGACGTGGCGTTCCCGGTGCGATAGCCGACGGCGGGCCGGGCTGTTCCGGCTGGGCTTCCGGCTCGGCTCGTTCCGGCCGACTCGTTGCCGCTCGGCCCGCTCGTTCCGGCTCGGCTTCCCGGCCGGCTCGTTCGGGCCGGGCGGGGCCGGGACGAGCCGAGCCCCCTCGGCAAGGACGGCGATCTTGTCGAGAGGGCTTCTGCGGTGCGGGGCGCGAGGGTCGAACCGGGCCCTACTCCTTCACCGACGCCACGAAGGCGTTCCACGCCTCGGCCGGGAAGGCGAGGAGGGGCCCGTCGGGGGCCTTGGAGTCCCGCACGTTCAGCGCGGACCACGTGGGGGACTTGACCTCCACGCACGCGCCGGTGGCGGAGTAGGAAGACTTCGTCCACGTTTCCGTGGCGCCTTGCAGAATTGCCATGTTCACTCCGGTGAGCCAGTTGGCGAGTCACGGTCGCCCCGCCGCGGACCCGAACGCGGGCTCACGGCAGGGTTTTACGCCAACGTCGGTGATCGTTGGCGTGATTGACGCTACTCGCCCGCCCCGCCATCCGGAGCAGCCATTCACTCGACCGAATGGCATATTCCAGGTGAGTCTTCCAGTGGAGCACACCGGCGGTGTACGATGCGCGACCCTTCCCGGTCGACGCTCACCGCGCATACTCCTTGGCCACGTCCTCGACCCGGCGACGCGAGTCCTCCACGCTCAGCGCCTGCGCCCTGAGGTGCTCGTACATCACGGAGTACTGCTGCACATCGTGCGCCTTCTCCAGGTACAGGTCGCTGGTGACGCCCTCGATGTACACCACGCTCGAGTCGGCCGCGTCGGCGAACTCCAGGATCGTGTACTGCCCGGCGAGGCCGGGATGGGCGCCGGCGCCGAACGGCAGCACCTGGACCGTCACCTGGGGAAGCCGCGACATCTCGGTGAGGTGTTCCAACTGCTCGCGCATCACCGCCGGGCCGCCGACGACGCGGTGCAGGGCGGCCTCGTCCAGCACCACCCACAGCCGGAGCGGATTGTCGGTGGTGATTCGTTCCTGCCGTCGCATGCGCACCTGGATGCGCTTGTCGATCTCCGAATCCGGCGTCTCGGGCAGGGTTCCGCGGATGATGGCCTCGGCATACGTCCGGGTCTGCAGCAGGCCGGTGACGATCTGGGGTTCGTAGATCCGCAACGACTCGGCATCGGTCTCCAGGCCGATGTACACGCTGTAGGGGATGTCCCCGAAGGCGTGCCACCAGCCCTGCTGGCGCGAGTCCTTGGCCATCTGCATCAGCGACTCGACGATCCGCGGGTCCTCGACCTCGTACACCCCGCACAGGTCGCGGACGTCACGCTGACTGATGCTGCGGCGTCCGTTCTCCAGGCGGCTGATCTTCGACTGGGACACCAGCAGGCGGTCGGCGACCTGTTCTGCCGTCATACCCTTGTCCTCGCGGAGTTTGCGCAACTCCTGCCCCAGCCGGCGTCGCCGGACGGTCGGATTGACATTGGACGCCACGGGACGTGCACCTCCGGCTGCATGCCTGTACTTGACACTTTGCGTATCTGCTGTTGAGCAGACTGCCACCAAGGTGCTTCCTACCGCTGGAAAACGGTGGATATGCGGCCTGTACACGCCAGTTCGGGGCGCGGCTGCCGAACAGGGGTGCCCCTGACATGCGTCCGCGCGGGGCGCTGATGCCGTGTGTCGTGGGGACTCACGGCACCACCACCCCGCGCGGGCCGCTGCGGCTCCCGAACGGGTCGACAGGTGGTGCGGGTCGTGCGGGACATGCGGGTCGTACGGGACGACCGAGTGGTACGGGGTCCTGCCTGTCTGCCGTACGGGCGCGTCGGGTGACCGCGGCTCAGTGGGCCACGACGCGCGCCATGGAACCGCGGTGCGCCTGCGCCGGAACGCCACGGGCGGGCTCCGGTGCGGGCCTGACTCCCGGTCCGGCCTGACGGCCGGCCTGGGCCGGGCTGCGGCGCGGCTGGGCCGCCGCGCCGTTCTGGACGTCCATCACGGCGTGCGCCACGAGGCCGCCCATCGGGTCGTGCCTGATCAGGTCCCGCAGCCGGGAGCGGGACGAGCGTCCCTCGTTGCCCGGATACAGGTGCTTGCCGAGACCGACCGCGTGCGCCAGCGCGGCGAGCGCCGCGGTCCGCGGGTCCGGCGGCACGCCGGTGCGGATCGCGGAATCCAGTCGGGCTCTGATCTCCCGGCTGATGTCGGTGTCCGTCGCCTGGTAGCGAGTCGTCGGCAGCACTCCGCACATCTGGCCCGCCACGGCATGCACCATGCCGCACCGCTCCAGATGCGAGAGGTAGGTCTGGCGGAGCCCGAGACGCGGCCCGCCGATCCAGTGGACGGCCCGTACGGGAGCGCCGCGCCTTCGCAGCAACTCCAACGCGCAGTCCAAAGTCGGATCTCCAGTCGGCCGTGGGGACACCACGGCGATACGATCCCCGTCTGGGGCTATCCGTCCGGCCAGCGCCAGCTCCACTAGCTGTGCTCCGGCCAGACCAAGGTCGAGCGACTGCGGCTGTGCGGTGGTACCCGTGGTCGGGTCCAACGCCAGCAGAAGAAGCTCTTCCGGAATCGTTCTGCGGCTCCTGCCCATCCATGCCTCCCCGCGTGGATGAATGACAGGGTGACCCCTCTCACATTGGTCTGTCGAGGGTGCGTGACCTGTTTGTAGTGGAACCAGTAGGTATGTCGTTCTCGTCTACCGCAGGAGCCAAGCCCTCTACACAGGACACTGGTACATGGTTCGGACAGCGTCGGACGGCGGTGTCCCGGGCGGCGGTTCATGGTTCGGCAGGCGCGCGGTGGGCGTGCGGCACATGGAGGAGGCATCGGTGGCGGGCGAGTCCCCCGACAGGTCGAAGCAGCACGAGTCGTCGGCGGAACCGACGTCGGGGAGCGCGGGCACGGTTCCCGAGGCACGGGATCCGCGGGTTCCCGAGACGCGGGGCGGGGTGGACACGGCGACCCGGGTGTTCTCCGTACGAGACCTGAAGACGGAGACGGACTCCGAGCCGGAGACGGACTCCGGGTCGGACCCGGACCCGGAGTCTGAGCCGGCGTCGGCGTCGGCGTCCCGGCCGGAGCGTGACGCCGAGAAGGGCGCGGGTTCCGCCGGGAAGCCGCAGGAGACCTCCGGGAAGGACGCCGAGGACGACCCCGAGGACGCCTCCCGGGATGCCGGGACGGATGCGGACGCCTCCGACGCCTCCAGCACCTCCAGCGCCTCCGAGGGCGGTGACGAGCGGTTGCGGGCCGCCGTCGCGCAGTGGGTGGCCTCGGCCGACGAGAAGGACGGGAAGGACGCCGCCGAGGACGCCGAGACGGCCGATGGCGGCTCGGTCGAGGCCCCGGACGGTTCCCACGACGACGGCTCCGAGGGTGACGGCGGCTCCGACGACTCCGGCGACAACGCGAAAGCCGGGCAGGCGCGCGAGCCCGAGGCCAAGCCCGCCTCGAAGCCCGCTCCGAAGTGGGCGACCGACGCGGACGACACGACCGACGCGCGCGAGGGCGGCAGGACCGACAAGGCCGAAGCGGCCGGCAAGGCCGAAGCCTCCGACGGCACCAAGCCGAAGTCCGACACCGAGCCCGAGCCCGAGACCGAAACCGAGCCCGAGCCCGAGGCCGAGACCGACGCCGAGTCCGGGGCCGACGCCGCCGAGCCGGCGGACTCCGCGGCTGACGACCCGTCCGACGCCCCCGTCGACCAGCCCACCGCCGTCTTCAAGACCCTGCGGCCCGCCGAGCCGGCCGTCGACCAGCCGACCACCATGCTGAAGCTGGGCGACGCCGCCAAGGCCACCGGGGCTCCGAAGACGGACACCGCCGACAAGGCGGAGCCCGAACCCGAGGCGGAGCCCGAGCCTGAGCCCGAGGCCGAGCGCACCAGTACGTTCGTCGCGCTCAAGCCCCTCGACGACCCCTCCACGCGCAAGCCGAGGCGCACGGAGCCGGCCGAGCCCGCCGAACCGGCGAAGCCCGACACGGTCCGGCCCGCCGCCGACTCCACCGCAGTCGTCCCGCAGATCGGCCCGGAGCGCACGACGCAGCAGCCGCTGCCGCCGAAGCCGCCGCTGGACCTGCTGGCCGAGCTGACGAACACCCCGCCGCCTCCGCCGACCCCGCTGAGGACGCTGGCCCGGCGGGTCAAGATCTGGACACCGCTGGCCCTCCTGCTGGTGATCGTGTTTGCGGTCGTACAGGCCGTGCGGCCGCTGCCCGCGCCCGAGCTGACGCTCACCGCGAAGGACTCGTACACCTTTGAGGGCAGCAAGCTCTCGCTGCCGTGGCCCGGCGAGGGCCAGGGCTGGATGGACGTCGACGGCATCGGCACGATGGACAGCTTCGGCAAGCAGACGCCCGTCGCGATCGGCTCGGTGGCCAAGACGATGACCGCCTACGTCATCCTCAAGGCCCACCCGCTCAAGATGGGCGAGGAGGGTCCGGGCATCACCGTCGACGCCACCGCCGAGACGGAGGGCGGCTACTACAAGGACGGCGAGTCCACCCTCAACAGCGTCAAGGCCGGTGACAAGCTCACGCTGAAGCAGGCCCTGTCGGCCGTCATGATCCCGTCCGCGAACAACATCGCCCGGCTGCTGGCCCGCTGGGACGCGGGCTCGGAGGCGGCGTTCGTCGAGAAGATGAACGCCGCCGCCAAGGAGCTCGGGATGACGAGGACGACGTACACCGACCCCTCCGGGCTGAAGGAGACGACCGTCTCCACGGCGGAGGACCAGGTGAAGCTCGGCAACGCGGTCGTGAAGATCCCGGCCCTCGTCGCCATCACCAGCGCGGCCAGCTGGACGGACCCCTCCGGCACCTACTTCTCGAACTACAACGAGCTCCCCTTCCTCATGGGCGCGATCGGCATCAAGACCGGCTCCACCACCGCGGCCGGCGGCAACCTGCTCTTCGCCGCCCGCAAGGAGGTGGGCGGTGAGACGGTCACGATCGTCGGCGCGATCCTCGGCCAGCACAAGCCGACCATCCTCAAGACGGTCAACCGGGTCAGCAGGACGGCCCTGACCGCCGCCCAGAAGGCGCTGATCTCGGCGAAGACCCTGAAGAAGGGCGACGTGGTCGGGTACGTGGACGACGGTCTCGGCGGCCGCACCCCGGTCGTCGTCACCGAGGACGTCACCACCGTCGGCTGGCCCGGGATGACGACGAAGCTGTCGTTCGCCGCCGGGGACGTTCCGCACACGGCGAAGGCGGGCACCCGGGTCGGCACGCTCACGGTCGGCGACGGCTCCGGGGGCGCGGTACGGGTGCCGGTCACCCTCCAGAAGGACCTGGCCGAGCCGGGCCTCTCGGACAAGCTGACCCGCATCGGCTGAGGGGCCCTTGCACTGTGAGCGCCTGATCAGGCCGCGTTGTCCGGCGCCTTGCGATGCACGGCACCGGACCACGCGGCCCGGGCGGGCATGGTGCAAGGAGCCCTGAGAGCTCCGAACAAAACGCACCGCGCCCCGCCGGGCAGCCGCTCGGCGGGGCGCGTGCTAGCGTCGCGAAACGGGACAGGTCGGCGGTCGCGGCGACGCGGCCGAGAAGCGGACGCGAACGGGACGCGGCCGAGAACAGAAGACAGGACACGGGGAGTGCCTTCGAGTGGCCACTGCGGAGCCGACACGCGCCGACGACACCGGTCCGGGCCCGGACACCGGCCCGCGGGTACGCCTGCCCGCGCCGCAGGCCGGTGCCCGTGACGGCGGCAGCGGGGAGCGGGACCGGGCGGAGCGCGCCCCCGAGGCGTCCCGTATGACAGGCGTGCCCGGCCGGGTCGGCGGATGGCTCCGCCGGCACCTCGTGCTGTCGATGACGGCCCTGTCCGCCCTCCTGCACGTCATCTGGTTCTTCACCTTCGCGAACAGCGGTGGGGATCTGGCGGCGCAGGACGCGTGGGCCGAGTTCGTCGGCCGCCACCCCGACTCCGCGTACAACCTCGCCTGGTACGGCGGCATGCATCCGGTGTCGTACAGCGTGGTGTCGCCGTATCTGATGTCCGTGCTCGGGGTGCGGACGACGATGATGATCGCCGGGACGCTGTCGGCGGGGCTGCTGACGCTGATCCTGCTGCGCTGCCGGCCGGTGAGGAACCCGGTGTGGCCGGCGCTGGTGGGGGTCTTCGCCCTGCTGTGCAACGCGGTCTCGGGGCGGGTGACGTTCGGGCTCGGCAACATGTTCGCGCTCGGCGCGGTCGCCGTCGTCTTCTGCTGGCCGCACCGCTGGCGGTACAGGCGGTGGGCGAAGGCGCTGTGCGCGGCTCCGCTCGCCGCGCTCGCCACGATGGGGTCGCCGGTGGCGGGCCTGTTCGTGGGTCTGGTGGCGGTCGCGATGTTCCTGCAGAAGCGGCGGCCGGGCGCGTGGGCGCTGGGGATCGCGCCGAGCGCGGTCGTCGCCGTCTCGGCCTGGCTGTTCCCGTTCTCCGGGACACAGCCGATGTCGTTCGGCTCGGCGCTGCTGCCGCTGCTGTTCTCGGCCGTCGTCTACGCCGTCGTACCGAGCGACTGGAAGACCGTGCGGATCACGGCGGCCGTGTACGGCATCGCGGTGCTGCTGGTGTGGATCATCAGCTCGCAGATCGGTTCGAACATCACCCGGCTGGCGATGCTCTTCGCGGGGGTGGTGCTGGCCGCGGCGCTGCCGTTCGCGGTGCCGCGCAGCGCCAAGTGGTACGTGATCGCCCTGTCGTGCGCGACGTTCGTGGGGTGGATCGGTTTCAAGTCGGTCGACGACGTCGTGCGCACGACGCCGGCCGCGTCCTGGGCGCGCGAGCTGGCGCCGCTGGTCAACGAGTTGCAGGAGGTCGGGGCGGAGAAGGGCCGCGTGGAGGTCGTCCCGGCCCGCTCGCACCGCGAGGCCTCCGCGCTCGCGCCGTACGTCAACCTGGCCCGGGGCTGGAACCGGCAGGCCGACATGGAGCGCAACCCCCTCTTCTACGACGACACGCTCAACTCGGCGAACTACCGCGAGTGGCTCCAGCGGTGGGCCGTGCACTTCGTGGTCGTGCCCAAGGACGAGCCCGACGGGGACGGCGGGCAGCGGGAGCGGGAGCTGGTGCAGCGGGGGCTGCCGTATCTGGAGCAGATCTGGGGCGACGCGAACTGGCAGTTGTTCCGGGTCGTCGACCCGGGGCCGCTCGCCGAGCCGAACGCGGTCGTGGAGCGGGCGGCGCAGGGCGAGATGACGATCAAGGTGCGCAAGGCCGGGCGGATCCTGATCCGGATCCCGTACTCGCCGTGGCTGGGCCTCGTCGACGCGGACGGCAAGGGCCTGAAGCCGCCGCAGGAGACGGAGGCGTCCAAGAACCGGGCCGAGGGCGAGCCGAAGACGTACGACAACGTCCACGGCTGCCTGTTCGAGACGGAGGAGGACGCGGACGGCGACCGGTGGACCATGCTGGTCGCGCCGAAGGCCGGGACGTACCGGATCGCCGCGCCCTACCAGTTCCGGCGGGGCACACCGTGTCCGGACGAGTTGCAGTGACCGCGGCGCGGGGTGCCGGGGGCCGTCGGCCCCGGGCCCGCTCCGCGGCCTGAACGGCCCGGCCTCGGGGCTCCGGACAACAGGGGAGCCCGGCTCGCCCTCCCCTCAGTCCTCCCCGGAGGGGGCGCCGCCGGACGGGCCGGTCGTCCGCAGCCGCGCGACGTGGGTGTCCGTGCCCGGCACGGTGGGGACGAAGGGGGCCAGCAGTTCCACCCTGCCCAGGCCCGTCTCCCCCACCGCTTCCTCCAGGCCGGTGAAGTGCCGGTCCCAGGCGTCCCTGGGGTCGGCCTCCAGGAACCACAGCAGGGTCAGGCGGGTGTCGACGGCTTCGACCTGCTTGACGTAGGTCATGCGGTCGCCGGGGAGGGGGGTCGGCCGGAAGACGGTCACCAGGGCGGTCGGGGACGCGGCGAGACGCCTCGGGAGGTGGCGGGTGGTCAGCCACTCCAGCAGGGCGGCCCGCCGCTCGGGGGACTCCGCGTCGACGACCTGGAGGACCAGACCGGCGTAGGGGTGGTCCAGGGCGTGGACGTCGCGGGGGCCGGCGGCGCCGTCGCGGTAGACCGTCGTCTGGTGGTCGTGGAACGCGGTGAAGACGTGGGTGCGGTCGCGGTAGACGCGGGCGTCGCGGTTGAGGCGCCGGTTGATGGCGACGGTCCAGCGCATGTGGTCGTCGTAGCGGCCGTCGGTGATCCAGTAGGTGGAGAGGTAGCAGCCGGTGGTGACGGGCTGGGCGACGGCGGACTTCCCGGGGCGGCGGAGCAGTTGCAGGTCCCTGGTCGCCACCCAGCGGCGGCCGGCGAACATCCAGGGCATGGCCATCGCGCCGGCGTAGTAGTGGTCGTCCTCGTACCAGCGGTTGTAGGCGTACTCGTGGCCCGGGTGGGGTTCGACGAGGGTGATCAGGGCGTGTCCGGGGCGCACCCCGTACGGGCCGACGGCGGCCAGTTCGGCGTACGTCTCGCTGCGGGTCTCCTCGCTCATGCGCTTCCCCTTCCGTCCTCCTGCGGTCGCCCATACTCTGACGCCCCGTCAGATGATGCGCCAGACCCGGGAGGCACCGATGCCCCTGCTCACCGGCAAGACCGTCGTCGTGTCGGGGGTGGGCGCCGGGCTCGGCCACCAGGTCGCCGCGGCCGTGGTGCGGGACGGCGGGAACGCGGTGCTGGGGGCGCGGACGGAGGCGAACCTCGCCCGCAGCGCCGCCGCGATCGACCCGGACGGGGCGCACACGGCGTACCGGGCGACGGACGTCACCGACGAGGGGCAGTGCGCGGCGCTGGCGGAGCTGGCGCGCGAGCGGTTCGGGGGGATCGACGCGGTGGTGCACGTCGCGGCCCGCGACTCCCACTTCGGGGGGCTGGAGGACGCGGACTTCGCGACCTGGCGGTCGGTGATCGACGTGAACCTGCTGGGGTCGCTGCGGATGACGCGGGCCTGTCTCGACGGGCTGAAGGAGCGGGGCGGGTCGGTGGTGTTCATCGGCACGCAGTCGGCGGTGGCGGCGCCCTCGCAGGTGCGGCAGGCGGCGTACGCGGCGTCGAAGGGGGCGCTGACGAGCGCGATGTACTCCCTGGCCCGGGAGCTCGGTCCGCACCGGATCCGGGTGAACACCGTGCTGCCGGGATGGATGTGGGGGCCGCCGGTCCAGGCCTACGTGCGGTTCACCGCGGCGACGGAAGGGGTCCCGGAAGAGGTCGTGCTCGGGCGGCTGGCCGAGCGGATGGCACTGCCGGAACTGGCCACGGACGCGGATGTGGCCGACGCGGCGGCCTTCCTCGCCTCTGATCGGGCGCGGGCCATCACCGGGCAGTCGCTGCTGGTCAACGCCGGGGAACTGATGCGCTGACCGGCCTTTTCCGGCCATTTTCTCTTCCGGGCGGCAATTCAGGTATGTGAACCCGGGTCACTCCGGAGAACTATTTTACCCCCTCTTGACCTACCTCTTGCTTGCCGTGGCCATGCCACCCCACCCAGAGTTCACCTGCCTGACCCTGGCGGCGAACCCTGGAAGGGGGCACATGAACGGTCTCGACTGGGCCGTGCTCATCGGCTACTTCGGCGTGATGGTCGCCATCGGCGTCTGGTCCCACAAACGGGTCGACAACGTCAGCGACTTCTTCACCGCGGGCGGCAAGATGCCCTGGTGGCTGTCCGGCATCTCCCACCACATGTCGGGCTACAGCGCGGTGATGTTCACCGGGTACGCCGGCATCGCCTACACCTACGGCGTCACCTCCTTCATCACCTGGTCCTTCCCCATCGCGCTCGGCATCGCCATCGGTTCCAAGCTGTTCGCGCCCCGCATCAACCGGCTGCGCTCCCGACTCCATGTCGCTTCCCCGCTGGAGTACCTGAAGAACCGGTACGACCTGAAGACGCAGCAGGCACTGGCCTGGTCCGGGATGCTGCTGAAGATCGTGGACGTCGGTGCCAAGTGGGCCGCCATCGCCACCCTGCTGTCCGTGTTCACCGGCATCTCGCTGAACCAGGGCATCCTCATCACCGGCGGGATCACCGCCGTCTACTGCACCATCGGCGGCCTGTGGGCCGACGCGCTGACCGAACTCGGCCAGTTCGTCATCCAGCTCCTCGCCGGCATCGCGATGTTCGTCGCCGTCGTCATGGAACTCGGCGACAAGGGCCTCACCGTCGTCAGTGCCTGGGACGAACCGGCGCTCCGGGGCCACGAGGAGCCGCTGGTCGGCCCGTACGGCACGGTCTTCCTGCTGGCGTTCCTCTTCATCAAGCTCTTCGAGTACAACGGCGGCATGCTCAACCAGGCCCAGCGGTACATGGCCACCCCCAACGCCAAGGAGGCCGAGCGGTCGGCGCGCCTGTCGGCGGTGCTGTGGCTGGTCTGGCCGCTGGTGCTGTTCTTCCCCATGTGGATGTCACCGCTGCTGGTCGAGTCCCAGAAGCAGGACGGCTCCGACTCCTACGCCCTGATGACCGAACAGCTCCTGCCGCACGGCCTGCTGGGGCTGGTCATCGTCGGCTTCTTCTCCCACACGATGGCCATGTGCTCCTCCGACGCCAACGCCATCGCCGCCGTCTTCACCCGGGACTGCGCGCCGGTGATCTGGCCCAGGGCGCGGACCTGGAGCCAGGGCCAGGGACTGCGGGTTGCGCGGATCGCGACGGTCGTCTTCCTCGGACTGTCCATGGCGGCGGCGACCCAGGTCAACTCCCCCACCTTCAAGGACATCATCACCGTCGTGATCAAGTGGGTGGCCGGTCTGATGGGCCCGATGGCCATCCCGATGATGCTCGGCCTGCTGCGCCCCTTCCGCCGCTCCGGCCCGACGGCCGCCCTGGTGAGCTGGTCGATGGGCCTGCTCGCCTTCTGGCTGGTCAACTACCCGATCGACTGGAGCCTCGAGGGCGGTGTGCCGTTGCAGTACCAGGTCTCCGTGCCGCTCGCGGTCTCCCTGGTCCTGTACATCCTGATCGGCTTCCTGAAGCCGGAGGACACCCCGGAACGGCTCGCGATCATCGACCGCATCAACACGGACGACGACGACTCCGCGGGGGCGGCGGCCGCCCCGGAGCCGAGGGACACGGTGGGGGGTCAGCCGACCACCCCGGTCTGACGGGGCCGGGGAACCGACCGCCGGCGCTGGGCACAGGGCGGGGGCCGGGGACCGCGGTCGGGTCCAGACCCGGGCAGGGGTCGAGTGCCGGCGTCGAGGGCCGAGGCCCGGGTCAGGGCCGGCGCCGGGGCCGACAGCCAAGATCGGGCTGGGGCCGAGGGTCGGGGGCGAGGGCCCGGGACGAGAGCCGAGGACCCGGGACGAGAGCCGAGGACCCGGGTCGGCTGGCTTGGGGCAGGGGCCTGGGGGCAGGGGCCTGAGGGGTTCAGCTCGGGCCGCCGCGGGGGTAGCGGGACAGCCAGCCCGGGGAGGCTCCCGCGGGGCCGTGCAGAGCCGGCCCCTGGGTCATCTCCATGGCGAAGTCGTCGGCCAGTTCCAGGATCGTGGGGCGGCCCTCCAGCTCGGCCAGCCAGGCCGGCGGGAGGGCCGTCTCGCCGTGCAGGGCACCGAGCAGCCCGCCCGCCACGGCGCCCGTCGCCGCCGACGGGGCACCGTGGTTCACCGCCAGGCGCAGCCCGTGACGGACGTCCTCCGCGACCAGCGCGCAGTACAGCGCGGCCGACAGCACCCCCTCCGCCGTACCCGCCCCGGCCAGTTCCTCCACCCGAGCGGGGCCGGGCAGTCCCTGCCGCACGGCGCCCAGCGCCCGCTGCATCGCCTCCGACACCGGCTCGTGTCCCGGCCGTGCGGCCATCAGGGCGAGCGCCTGCTGCACCGCGCCGTCGAGGCTGTCGCCGCGGGCCAGCGCGTGCACGGTCACCGCGTACGCGCCGGCCGCCAGGCAGGCCGTCGGACGGCCGTGGGTCTGGGCGGCGCACTCGACGGCGAGCTGGGCGACGAGCTGGGGCTCCCAGCCGACGAGCAGCCCGAAGGGCGCGGAGCGGGCGGTGACCTCGGGGCCGGCCGCGTCGGGGTTCTTGGGCTTCTCCAGGGTGCCCATCGTGTCGTCGCCGAGCCCCAGCAGCAGCGGGCGGGTCGGGTCGCGGCGGGCGTACAGCCACTCCTCGCGGGCCAGCCAGCCGTCGTCCTTGCGCAGGTCGGGCCCCCAGTCGCGCTGGGTGGCGGCCCATCTCAGATACGCCCGGTGCAGATCGGTCGGCGGATGCCAGGCGCCGGTGTCGCGGCGGACCTGGGCGCGGATCAGGCCGTCCACGGTGAACAGGGTCAGCTGGGTGAGGTGGGTGACGGCGCCGCGCCGGCCGTAGGCGGGGGCGAGGTCGACGAGTCCCTCGGGGCCGTGGCCCTGCCGGATCTCCTCCAGCCCCAGGCCGTCCACGGGCGCCCCGAACGCGTCGCCGACGGCCGCGCCCAGCAGCGTGCCGCGCACCCGGCTGCGGAAGTCCTGCTGTTCGGTCCGGCCCCAGACGGCCCCGGCAGTCGCACCCACCTTGTCCTCCCCGGGCACCGTCCGTACGTACGACGGTTCGTCACTGTAATCGAACGGGGACGGGGCGTTGAGGGGCGAACGGGCCGGACCGGCGGCGGCCAGGGCGCTATGCCCGGTGTGCCTGCTGTGTGCCCGCCCGGTGGCGGTGCGGTGGAGTGCGGGTCCGGTGGAGGACCCGTGGGGACCGGATTCTGGCGCGATGTGGACGGGAGTCGATCAACCCTGTGGGCACATTTTCCCCATGACTACCCCTGACACCAGGAACATCACCCACAGCACCGGCACGGCTCGGGCTCTCACCCTCACCGCGACGCTCCTCACCGGCACCGTCGCCCTCTACACCGCCTTGGTCGCCTTCGGGAACATCACCGACTTCGGCACCAACCAACAGTTCGTCAGACACGTCCTCGCGATGGACACCACCTTCAAGGACGACGACCTGATGTGGCGGGCGATCACCAGCAAGGGGCTCCAGGACGCCGCGTACGTGGCGATCATCGCCTGGGAGACCGTCGCCGCGGCCGTGCTGACCGCCGGGACGTGGTTCTGGGCCCGGCGCGACGAGGCCCGCGCGCGGAGCGTGTCCACGTACGGCCTGCTCATGCTGATGCTGCTGTTCGGGGGCGGGTTCATCGCGATCGGCGGCGAGTGGTTCGCGATGTGGCAGTCGTCGGACTGGAACGGGCTGGACGCGGCGCTGCGGGTGTTCCTGCTCAGCGGGGTCGTGCTGATCGTGCAGTTCCTGCCGTTCGAGCGGAGGCCGGGGACCACCGGCTGACCGGAGGACCTCGAGGACCGGCTACTCGACGACCCGTACGCGCGTCTCCGTCGCCCCGAACGCCCACAGCGCGGCCCCGTCGGCCTTCGCCATGCGGATGCCGCCGGTCCGGGTTCCCGTGGCGGGCGCCGGGGACGAGCCGTCGACGGCGTTGGAGAAGGCGATGTTGACGCCCGACTTCACCGAGAAGTAGACGATGTGCTCGATGGGGACGCCGTCCGAGCCGGTGGTGGCGTCCTTGCGCACCGACACCGTGTAGGTGCCGGGCTCGGGGTCGACGGTGCCCGGCCAGACCGTGAAGGTGCGGCGCGCCGCGTCGTCCGCGTCGACGAGCCAGACCCGGTCCTGGCCCAGGGAGTACACGATGCGGCGGCCGGTGCCGGAGGACGCGGGAACGGCCGGCGCCTTCGGGGCCGCCGGGGAGGCGGAGGCCGAGGACTCGGCGCCCGCGGCGGGCGACGCCGACGGCCGGGCCGCGGGCACCGTGGGATGCGGGCCCTTGTCGGCCTGCACCGTCAGCGCGGCGACCGCGACGATCGCGCCGGCCGTCAGACCGGTGACCCAGGCCCACGAGGGCAGCCGTCGGGCTGGCACGGGCACGCATCTCCTCAGGTACGGGGCCCCTCTCCTGGCGGGGGTTCGATCATCGTACTGTGGGGCGCCCTCTGATCGGTCCCGTCCCGCCGCTCACTCCAGCACCGGCAGCAGTTCCGGCAGGTGGCCGTCGGAGGCCGCGGCGGCCCGCCGCCGCTCCTCGGGCACCTCCCCGTAGAGGGTGGTGCGGGGCCGGGCCGGGCGGCCCGCCGCGTCGGCGACGGCGACCAGGTCGCGCACCGACTTGTAGGAGCCGTACGACGAGCCCGCCATCCGGGAGATGGTCTCCTCCATCAGCGTGCCGCCGAGGTCGTTGGCGCCCGAGCGGAGCATCTCCGCCGCGCCCTCCGCGCCCAACTTCACCCAACTGGTCTGGATGTGGGGGATGTGCGGGTGCAGCAGCAGCCGTGCCATCGCCGTCACCGCCCGGTTGTCCCTGGTCGTCGGGCCGGGGCGGGCGATGCCGGCGAGGTAGACCGGCGCGTTGGTGTGGATGAACGGCAGGGTGACGAACTCGGTGAAGCCGCCGGTGCGCTGCTGGATCCCGGCGAGCGTGCGCAGGTGGCCGAGCCAGTGGCGGGGCTGGTCGACATGGCCGTACATCATCGTCGAGGACGAGCGGATGCCCAGCTCGTGGGCGGTCGTGATCACCTCGATCCAGGTGGCCGTCGGCAGCTTGCCCTTGGTGAGGACCCAGCGGACCTCGTCGTCGAGGATCTCCGCCGCCGTGCCGGGGATGGAGTCGAGGCCGGCCTCCTTCGCCGCCGTCAGCCACTCGCGGACGGACAGCCCGGTGCGGGTCGCGCCGTTGACGACCTCCATCGGGGAGAACGCGTGCACGTGCATGCCGGGGACGCGGGACTTCACCGCCCGTGCGATGTCGAAGTACGCCGTGCCGGGCAGGTCGGGGTGGATGCCGCCCTGCATGCAGACCTCCACCGCGCCCACGTCCCAGGCCTGCTGGGCGCGGTCGGCGACCTGGTCCAGGGAGAGGGTGTACGCGTCGGCGTCGGTGCGGCGCTGGGCGAAGGCGCAGAAACGGCAGCCGGTGTAACAGACGTTGGTGAAGTTGATGTTGCGGGTGACGATGTACGTCACGTCGTCCCCGACCGCCGACCTGCGGACGTCGTCGGCCACGCGGCACAGCGCGTCCAGGGCCGGGCCGTCGGCGTGGAGCAGGGCGAGCGCCTCGTCGTCGGTGAGCTTCGTCGGGTCGTCGGCGGCCGTCCGCAGGGCCTGGCGCACGTCGGTGTCGATGCGCTCGGGGGCCATGCCGGGGGCGGCGGCCTCGCGCAGGGCGGCCCAGTCGCCGTACACCTCGTCGAAGTCGTCGCGGCGGTCGGCGGTGCGGCCGTCGGTGTCGATGGTGCGGTGCAGGTCGGTGCGGCCGGTGGCCTCGAACGCCTCCTCCGGCTCCTGCCACGGCAGCCCCCGCGGGAGCGCCTCGGGCCGGGCGAGGCCGGTGGCCGGGTCGGCGAGCGCGCGGACGTGCGGCAGCAGCCGCGGGTCCAGCCAGGGTTCGCCGCGGGTGACGAACTCCGGGTACACGCACAGCCGTTCGCGCAGCTCGAAGCCGGCGGCCCGCGACCGCGCCGCGAGTTCCTCGATCTGCGGCCAGGGGCGTTCGGGGTTGACGTGGTCGATGGTGAGCGGGGAGACGCCGCCCCAGTCGTCGATGCCGGCCGCGATCAGCCGCTCGTACGCGCTGTCGACGAGGTTCGGCGGGGCCTGGAGGCAGGCGGACGGCCCGAGGACGTGCCGGGCGACGGCCACCGCGGCGACCAGTTCGTCGAGTTCCGCGTCGGGCATGCCGCGCATCGCCGTGTCGGGCTTGGCACGGAAGTTCTGGATGATCAGTTCCTGGATGCCGTGGTAGGCCCGCGCGACCTTGCGCAGCGCGAACAGCGACTCCGCGCGCTCCTCGTACGTCTCGCCGATGCCGAGGAGGATCCCGGAGGTGAAGGGGACCGAGGAGCGGCCGGCGTCCTCGAGGACCCGCAGCCGTACGGCGGGCTCCTTGTCCGGGGAGCCGTGGTGGGGGCCGCCGGGCTCGGACCACAGGCGGGTGGCGGTGGTCTCCAGCATCATGCCCATGCTCGGCGCGACGGGCTTGAGGCGCTGGAAGTCGGTCCAGCTCATGACGCCCGGGTTGAGGTGCGGGAGGAGTCCCGTCTCCTCCAGGATCCGGACGGAGACGGCCCGTACGTACGCGATGGTGTCGTCGTAGCCGTGCGCGTCGAGCCACTCGCGCGCCTCCGGCCACCGGTCCTCCGGCTTGTCGCCGAGGGTGATCAGGGCCTCCTTGCAGCCGAGCGCCGCGCCCTTGCGGGCGACGTCGAGCACCTCGTCGGGAGACATGAACATGCCGTGCCCGGCGCGGCGCAGTCTGCCGGGCACGGTGACGAACGTGCAGTAGTGGCACTTGTCGCGGCACAGCCGGGTGAGGGGGATGAAGACGCTCTTCGAGTAGGTGATGACGCCGGGCCTGCCGGCCTGCGCGAGGCCCGCGTCCCGCACCCGGCCGGCGGACGCGACGAGGTCGTCGAGGGCCTCGCCGCGCGCCTGGAGCAGCACGGCGGCCTCGCCGACGTCGAGGGCGACGCCGTCCCGGGCGCGTTTGAGGGCGCGACGCAGGGAGTTCTCGGTCGGGCCGGTGCCGCCGGGGCGGTCGGTGGGGCCGGTTCCGGAGGTCGCGGAGGTCGTCATCCTCCGAGCATACGATCACGGTTTCGCTGACCGCGGCGGCCGTGGGCCGGTGCCGCCCCGGCCGCGGACACCGCGCCCGGCGGCGGGTGGGCGAGGCCGGGACGGGCGATCTGAGTACGGATACCCACCCGCCGTGCGCGGTCGTACAGATCCGCCGGGCGTCCCGGCGGGCCTACGGTCCTTCCATGCCCGAGGAGATCACCACCGCCGCCGCCCCGACCCGCACCAGCGCCGCGCAGGCCCTCGGGATCGGCTGCGCCGTGCTCGTCGCCGTGCCGCTGCTCCTCGTCCTCGCCTTCGTGATCTGGCTCGCCGTAGTGACGAAGGACCCGTCGGACTTCCCCCGCGTCGCGCCCGAGGAGAGGGCGGCGCTCGCCGTCGAACGCTCCCAGGAGGCCTACGACGTGCTGGGGTTCACCCGCACCATCCCGCCCGGCGTCGAGGAGTTGGGGGTCTCCACCGAGAACACGCTCGGGACGGACTTCTGCCACCGGGGCGGTCTGACCGACGAGACCGTCGACGGCGCCTACAGCATGAGTCACAGCTGGGCCCTCGACGACGTCCCCTCCGACCAGGCGATCCCCGGCATCCGCCGGCTCCACGAGCATCTGAAGGACACCGGCTGGAAGATCACCTCGTACCGGGAGAACGTCGGCGGAGACCTGTGGTCCCTGTTCGCCTCGCGCTCGGACGGGCAGGAGCGGATGTCCTTCGAGTGGTACGCGGACCGCGACTACTTCACGGGCGGCGCCTCCACGCCCTGCGCGGTGGACCCCGGGTGGAGGACGGGTGACATCGGACCGGCCGGGGACGACGTGGAGACACCGACCTTCGGTCCGGCGACGGACTAGGGGTGTTTCGGAAGTCCTGTGCGGTGCCCGCGGTGTCCGGTGCGTGCTCTCGGCGTGCCGGACGGAAGGCCTCGTACCGGGTGTACTCGGGCTTTCGGCCGGTGCGTGCTCTCGGTGCGCGGACCAGGGGTACCGCACGGGCGTGGAGGGTCCGTGCGGGCGTCGTGGGTCCGTGCCGGCGTCGTGGGTCCGTGCGGGCTAGAGGTACGGCATGTACCCGTCCAGTGCCCGCAGTACCTCCGTCTCGCCCGCCGGGGGCAGCTGCGCCACGACCTCCTCGATGCCGAGGTCGGCGTAGTGGGCGAGCTTGCCCGGGGACGGGTGGACGGCGTAGGGGACGACCTGGAGGGCGCCCGGGTCGCGGCCGGCGTCGGCCCAGGCGGCGCGCAGCAGGGGCAGGGACTCGGACAGGCCCCGCCCGCCGATGGGGAGCCAGCCGTCGGTGTACGCGCAGATGTGTTCGAAGAGCCTGGGACCCGCGGCGCCCCCGAGCAGGGTGCGCGGGCCGGTGACCGGGCCGCGCGGCTTCTGTGCGGGCTTGGGGTGGGCGTGGCTGGCCCGGACCGAGCCGAAGGCGCCCTCGTAGGCGGTCGGCTCCTGCGCCCACAGGGCCTGCATCAGCGCCATCCGGTCGCGGACGAGCTCGCGGCGGGTACGCCACTCGACGCCGTGGTCGGCTGCCTCCTCGACGTTCCAGCCGTAGCCGAGGCCGAGGGTGAAGCGGCCGCCGGAGAGGTGGTCGAGGGTGGCGATCTTCTTGGCGAGGTCGATCGGGTCGTGCTGGGCGACGAGTGTGATGCCGGTGCCGAGGCCCAGCGTCCGTGTGACGGCGGCCGCCTGGCCGAGCGCGACGAAGGGGTCGAGGGTGCGGCCGTACTCGCGCGGCAGTTCGCCGCCGGCGGGGTAGGGCGTGGTCCGCTCGACGGGGATGTGCGTGTGTTCGGGCAGGTAGAGCCCGGCGAACCCGCGCTGCTCCAGCTCACGGGCGAGGCGGGTCGGGGTGATCGTCTCGTCGGTGAGGAAGACGGTGACGGCGATGCGCATGGGCGGGCCTTTCGGGCAGCGGCTCTTTCGTCACGTGGGACGTCCCCTATCTGTACCTGCGGAGCGCACACCTGTCCATACCGACCGGTCGGCATCGACGGTCTCCGAGCAGGTGCCCTGCGTGCGCGCACGACAGCGGCAAGCGCGCCGGTCCCGTGTCCGGCAGGGGAGTTCACGTCCGGCGGGGACAGTGGCCGGCATCGGTGACGACGAGGGCGACACCGCCGCCGGACGGCGCACGGCTGCTCGTGACGGGGGCCGCCGCCGCGCCTACGTTGGGAGGTGTGAGCTTCGCATCGGCCGCCGGCCGGGAGGGCTGGGAGACGAGGACCGTCCGGGGCACCCTGCCGCCCGGGTCGCCGGACTTCGTGTACGTGCCCGTGGACGTCCCGCCGGGGGTCAGGGAGCTCAGGGTCGCCTACCGCTACGACCGCCCGTCCCTCCCCGTCGGCACACCCGGCAACGCACTCGACGTCGGCGTCTTCGACGAACGGGGCACCGCGCTGGGCGGGGAGGGCTTCCGGGGCTGGTCGGGGGACGCCCGCACGGAGTTCTTCCTGCGGGCGGACGAGGCGACGCCGGGATACCTCCCCGGCCCGGTGCGGGAGGGCACCTGGCACCTCGCGCTGGGCCCCTGCACGGTGGCGCCGCAGGGCCTGACGTACGAGATCACCGTGACGCTGACCTACGGCGAGCGGGGTGGGACCCCCCGGCCGGCGTACCCGCCCGGACGGGCCGCCGGCCGGGGGCGGGCCTGGTACCGGGGCGACTGCCATCTGCACTCCTGGCACTCGGACGGCCGCCGCACCCCGGCCGAGATCGGGGCGCTCGCGCGGGCGGCGGGCCTGGACTTCATCAACACGTCGGAGCACAACACGCACGCGGGCCACGCCCACTGGGCCGAGGTGGCCGGGGACGACCTGCTGGTCCTGCTGGGCGAGGAGGTCACCACGCGCAACGGCCACGCCCTGGCCCTGGGCACGGACCCCGGCACCTTCGTCGACTGGCGTTACCGGGCCCGCGACCACCGCTTCGGCCGTTTCGCCCGGCGGATCCGCAGCGCGGGCGGCCTGGTCGTCCCGGCCCACCCGCACGCCACCTGCATCGGCTGCGGCTGGAGGTTCGGCTTCGGGGAGGCGGACGCCGTGGAGGTCTGGAACGGCCCCTGGACCCCCGACGACGAGGTCGCCCTCGCCGACTGGGACGCGATGCTTGCGGGCGCCCGCTCGGGCTCCCGTTCCTGGATCCCGGCGATGGGCAACAGCGACGCCCACCGGGCCCCCGCCGCGGTCGGCCTGCCCCAGACCGTCGTCCTGGCCGACGACCTGACCCGCGAGGCCGTCCAGGACGGCATCCGGGCGGGCCGCTCCTACGTGGCCGAGTCGTCGTCGGTGACCGTGTCCCTCACGGCGACGGGCTCGCGGGGCGAACGGGCGGGCGTCGGGGAGCGGTTGCGGGTGGACGCGGACACGCCGGTGACGGTACGGCTGGAGGTGACGGGCGCCCCCCGCTGCACCGTCCGCTTCGTCACCGACCAGGGCGTGCTGTCGACCTCCGGGCCGCTGCCGGTGTCGGGGGCCGGAGCGGCGGAGTGGGTGACGACTCCCTCGTACGCCGCGTACGTACGGGCGGAGGTGCGACACGAGGTGGCGGCGGGGCCCGTGCCGGGGGTGTTGGCGGCGTTCACCAATCCGGTGTTCCTGGGGCGGTGACCGGTCCCTCCGGCAGGCCCCGGGGGCGGAACCGCACGCCGGTCGCGTGCGTCCTCCAGCGACAACGGCATCAGGGGGAAGAGAGGGGCCTTGCACCATGCCCGCCCGGGCCGCGCGGCCTGGTCAGGCGCTCATGGTGCAAGGACCCCTGAGGGCTCCGGACACAAGGGGTCCTCATCGTCCGTGGGGGCTTCCACGGCGAGCCGGTCCCCGACCACCACCGCAGCACCGCGTCTTCGGCGGGGGGACCTCGTAGGACGTCCGCGAGCGCGCGCTCACCCGGCCGGACCGGCCGCCAGCTCCGTCACGACCGCCGCGTGGTCCGAGGGCCAGACGCCTTCCACGGGGCCGTCGCCCGCCCGGCGGGCCGTGTGGACGCGGCCGAGGCCGTCGGGGCCGGGCGGGCCGACGTGGACGTAGTCGATGCGGGCGTTCGGCCAGCCCGCGCGGGCCGCGTACGGGTTGTCCGTGGACCAGGTGGCCCAGGGGGCGGCGGGGTCGGCGAAGTCCCAGGCGTCCAGGAGGACCTGGCGGGGGACGGCGGGGGCGGTCCGGTACCCGCCGAAGAGCCGGATCTCGTCGGAGTCCGGCCAGGCGTTGAAGTCCCCGGTGACGACCGGCGGGAACGGCCCGTCGCCGCGGTGCCGGGCGACGAACTCCGCGAGCGCGCCGACCTGCCGGCAGCGCACCGCCGAGGCGTGCAGCGGCGAGGAGAGATGGGTGGTGAAGAAGGGGATGTCGTACGAGGGGGTCGCGATCCGGGTGTGGAGGGCGAGGCGGCCGTCGTCGAGGTCGGCGGGGGCGGGCAGCGGCAGGACCTCCCGCGCCGTCACCGGCCAGCGGCTCAGTACGGCGTTGCCGATGCCGACCTCGGGGTCGCCGATCCGGCGCTGCCAGCGCTCGGGGGCGTGGGAGGGGGCCCAGGTCGCGTGCAGGCCGAGTTCGGCGGCGAGCCACTCGGCGAGGTTCTCCCCGCCGGCCGCCCACACCTCCTGGAGGCCCACGACGTCGGGGTCCAGCTCCCGCAGTACCTCCAGGACGGCCTTCTGCCGCGCCTCCCACGGCCCGAACCGCCACCACAGGTTCCACGTCACGACCCGGATCCGCGTCCGCATCCCCATCCGCTGCCACCTGCCTTCGTCACGCGCGTCGAGGACAGCGCGCCGGGAGGCCGTACGTCGGGGTCCCGCGGGTGGGGGACCCCTCGCGTCGGAGCCCCGTCGCGTTCGACCACCATTGAAGCAACAGTTCGAGCCAGTCGTGTGAGGGAGTCGTACGGACATGCCCCGTCTCAAGGACCTCAGGTTCCGCGCCACCACCGCGGTCCAGCGCCGCCTGAACCCGCTCCTGCGCCGTCTGCCCTTCCAGACGGTGATCGAGACCACCGGCCGGGTCTCCGGGCTGCCGCGGCACACGCCGGTGGGGGGACGGCGGGTCGGCGACTCCTTCTGGGTGGTGTCGGAGTTCGGGGAGCGGTCGCAGTACGTCCGCAACATCAAGGCGGATCCGCGGGTGCGGGTGCGGATCCGCGGGCGCTGGCACACCGGCACCGCCCGCCTCCTGCCCGGTGACGACCCGGTCGTCCGGCTGCGCGCCCTGCCCCGGTTCAACAGCGCGGCGGTGCGGGCGCTGGGGACGGATCTGCTGACCGTGCGGATCGACCTGACGTCCTGACCGCTCCCCCGGCGTCTCGGGTCACCTCAGCCCGGCCAGACGATCGCCTGCACCTCGCTGTAAGCGTGCAGCGCGTACGAGCCGACGTCCCGGCCGACGCCGCTGCGCCGGAAGCCGCCGAACGGGGCCTCCATGTTGCGGCCGACGGTGTTGATCCCGACGCCGCCGGCGCGCAGGCGGCGGGCGACGCGGAAGGCGCGGGCGACGTCCCCGGACCAGACGTAGTCGATCAGGCCGTAGTCGCTGTCGTCGGCGAGGGCCACGCCCTCGTCCTCGTCGTCGAAGGGGATCACGACGACGACCGGGCCGAAGATCTCCTCCCGCGCCACCCGCATGTCGTTGGTGCAGTCCGCCAGCAGGGTGGGGGCCACGTAGAAGCCCCGTTCCGCCGGCGGGCGTTGGCCGCCCGCCACCACCACGGCGCCCTCCTCGCGGCCGAGTTCGACGTAGGCCTCGACCCGGTCGCGGTGGGCGGCCGAGATCAGCGGGCCGACGACGGTGTCCGGCTCGCGCGGGTCGCCCACCTTCAGACGGCGGGCATGGGCCGCGAGCCGCTCCACCAGCCGTGCGTAGACGCCCCGTTGGGCGAGCACCCGGGTCGGGGCGGTGCAGATCTGGCCGCTGTAGAAGGAGAACGTGGTGCCGATGCCGGCCACCGCGGCGTCCAGGTCCGCGTCGTCGAAGACGAGGGCCGCGCCCTTGCCGCCGAGCTCCATCAGCTGGCGTTTCATGGTGCGGCCGCACACCTCGGCGATGCGCTGTCCCACCGCCGTGGAGCCGGTGAAGCTCACCATGTCGACGTCCGGGGACGCGACGGCCGTCTCGCCGACCTCCACGGCCCGCCCGGAGACGACGTTGACCACGCCCGGGGGCACGCCCGCCTCCTGGAGCGCCTCCGCCATGCGGTAGACGGACAGCGGGTCCTGCGGGGCGGGTTTGACGACGACCGTGTTGCCCATGGCCAGCGCCGGGGCGACCTTGCCCGCCGGGTTGGCCCACGGGTTGTTGTACGAGGTGACGCAGGTGACCACCCCGACCGGCTGGCGGAGGGCCAGGGCGCCCATCACGCCCGACCTGCCCATCGGGCCGGCCTCGTTGATCTGCGGCGGGATCGCCCACTCGGCCGGTTCCACGCGCGCGTACCGGCGGAAGCGGGCGATGCCGACGCCCACCTGCATCGCCCGCGCGGTCCCCGTCGTCGCGCCGGTCTCGGCACGGGCCAGTTCGGCGTACGGCCGGAAGCGGCCGGCGATGACCTCGGCGGTGCGCGCGAGGAGCGCGGCCCGCTCCTCGGGGGCCGTGCGCGACCACGGCCCGAAGGCCTCGCGGGCCGCCGCGCAGGCCGCGCGCACCTGGTCCGGAGAGGCCTCCGGCGCCCGGCCGACGCTCTCCTCGGTCGCCGGGTCGGTCACCTCGTAGTGGCCGCCGTCCGGTTCGACCCACGCGCCGCCGACGAACAGCCGCTGGTTCACCGGGTGGCCACCGTCCGTGTGTCGCGGCCGGACCGCAGCACCTTGCCCGGTACGGCGCCCGTGACCGTGTCGTCGCGGATCGCCGCGACCCCGTTGACCCAGACCGCGCGCACGCCGATCGCCCGGGAGTCCAGGCGCGGGCTGTCGCCCGGCAGGTCGCGCACGAGGGTGGCCCGGCCCGCGTCGATCCGCTCGGGGTCGAAGAGGACGAGGTCGGCGTGGAAGCCCTCCTCGATCCGGCCGCGTCCGCGCAGGCCGAACAGCCGCGCCGGGTCGTCGGTGAGCATCCTCACCGCCTGCTCGAGCCCGACCAGCCTCCGGCCGCGCAGGCAGTCGCCGAGGAAGCGGGTGGTGTACGGCGCGCCGCACATACGGTCCAGGTGGGCGCCGGCGTCGGAGCCGCCGAGCAGGACGTCCTCGTGCTGCCAGGTCTGCGCGCGCAGTGCCCAGGACGCCGGGTCGTTGTCGGTGGGCATGGGCCACAGGACCGTCCGCAGGTCGTCGGCCGCGCAGATCTCCACCAGGCAGGCGAAGGGGTCCTGGCCGCGTTCGGCCGCGATGTCCCGCACGACACGGCCGGTCAGCCCTCGGTTGGCGTCGCTGTAGGTGTCTCCGATGACGTACCGGTCGAAGTGCGCGAGCCGCCGGAAGACGCCCGCCTCCTTCGAGTCGGCGCGGCGCAGCAGCTCGGCGCGGACGTCCGCGTCGCGCAGCCGCGCGATGCGCTCGGGCACGGGCAGGGCGAGGACCGGGCCCCAGCCGGGGATCAGGTTCAGGGCGCAGAAGGTGCCCAGGGACATGTTCATGGGGGTGAGGATCGGCATGGTCAGCGCCACGATCCGGCCGCCGGCCCGCCGTGCCCGTTCGCTCGCCTCCAGCTGCCGGGGGACCCGTTCGGGGACGGCCGCGTCGATGGTGAGTACGTTCCAGTTCAGGGGGCGTCCGGCGGCCGCGCTCATCTCCACCAGCAGGTCGATCTCGGCGTCGTCGAACTGGTCCAGGCAGCCGGCGACGATCGCCTCGATCTGGGTGCCCTCGTGTTCGCCGACGGCCTTCGCCAGCGCCAGCAGTTCGGCGGGCCGAGCGTGCCGGGAGGCGACCGGTCTGCCGTCGCCGTCGTCGTGGGTCGAGGACTGCGTGGTGGACAGCCCCCAGGCGCCGGCCTCCATCGACTCGCGCAACAGCGCGGTCATCGCGTCGAGCTGCTCGGCGGACGGCTGCCCGCCCACCGCCCGCGGCCCCATCACGTACCGCCGCAGCGCGCAGTGCCCGACCATGAAGCCCGCGTTGACGGCGATCCGCCCCTCCAGCGCGTCCAGGTACTCGCCGAACGAGTGCCAGTTCCAGGGTGCCCCCTCCTCCAGCGCCACCAGGGACATCCCCTCCACCCGCGACATCATCCGCCGGGTGTAGTCGGCGTCCCGCGCGCGCCCGGGGTGGAGCGGGGCGAGGGTGAACCCGCAGTTCCCGGCCGCGACGGTGGTCACGCCGTGGTTGAGGGAGGGGGTGGCGTAGGGGTCCCAGAAGAGCTGGGCGTCGTAGTGGGTGTGGGGGTCGACGAAGCCGGGGGCGAGGACGAGACCGTGCGCGTCCTCGCGTGTGCGCGACTCCTGGGTGATGCGGCCGACGACGGCGATCCGCCCGTCGAGCAGCCCGACGTCGGCGACCCGGGCGGGGGCGCCTGTGCCGTCGACGACGGTGGCGCCCGCGATGACGTGGTCGAGCATCAGGCCCCCTGACGGAACCGCGTCGTCCGGTGGACCGGGTCCGTGTCGATCTTCGGAATGACGTGCTCCCCGATCAGCCGGATCGTCCGCAGCGTCTCCTCCTTCGGCACCCCCACCGGCAGCCCGAAACTCAGCTGGTCGGCGCCGGCCTGCTCCCACCGCTTGCACTGGGTGAGCACCTCGTCCGGGTCGCCGCAGATCAGCAGCTCCTCCTCGATGAGGAGCTCGACGAACTCGGCGGTGTACTCGGGCAGCGTCTCCGGCCAGACGGGGAAGCCCTCGGGCCGCGGGAAGGTGTCGTGGTAGCGGAAGACCAGCGACGGCAGGTAGTGCAGCCCGCCGTTCACGGCGGTCCGGATCGCCTCGTCGTGCGTCGGCGCGCAGATCGCGGTCGTCGTGACCATGACGTTGTCGTTGACGAAGTCGCCGATCGGCTGGGCGTCGACGACGGCCGTCTTGTACTGCTCCAGCACCCATTCCATGTCGGACACCTTCTGCACGCTGAAGCCCAGAACTCCGAGCCCCTTGCGGGCGGCCATCGCGTACGACGGCGGCGACCCGGCCGCGTACCACATCGCCGGGTGCGACTTCCCGTAGGGCTTGGGCAGCACCTTCCTCGGCGGCAGCGCCCAGTGCTTGCCCTGGAAACCCTCGTACTCGTCCTGGAGCCACATCTTGGGGAACTCGGCGATCGTCTCCTCCCAGATCTCCTTGGTGTGGTTCATGTCGGTGATGCCGGGGAGGAAGCCGAGGATCTCGTGGCTGCCGGCGCCGCGTCCGCTGCCGAACTCGAAGCGGTTGCCGCTGAGGTGGTCGAGCATGGCGACCTTCTCGGCGACCTTCACCGGGTGGTTGACCTGGGCGAGCGGGTTGAAGATGCCGGAGCCGAGGTGGATGCGCTCGGTGGCGTGGGCGAGGTAGCCGAGGTAGACGTCGTTGGCGGAGAGGTGGGAGTACTCCTCCAGGAAGTGGTGCTCGGACGCCCAGGCGTACTTGAAGCCGGAACGGTCCGCCTGGATGACGTACTCGGTCTCCTCCATCAGCGCCTTGTGTTCGGCGAGCGGGTCGGTCTCGGCTCGCTTGCCCACGTATCCCTGTACAAAGAGCCCGAATTCCAAGGAGGTTCACCGTCCCCGAGTCCTGAGTATCTGACGCATCGTCAGATACTGCGGTTGCCGCCGACTGTGGCACCGGGTGCACGGACCGTCAAGAGATGACGTAACGTCAGATCACGCTCACTCCCGCAAGCCACCCCCCGTCGATCACGAACGGTTGCCCGGTGATGTAGGAGGAGTCGTCGGAGGTGAGGAAGAGGGCGAGCCGCGCCACCTCCTCCGGCTTCCCGACCCGGCCGAGCGGAACGAGCTTGCGGTACAGCCCGTCGAGCGCCCGCGAGGTCTTCTCGACGTCGGCCGCCGGATCCAAAAGGGCCGGGTTGGACATCGCCGTGTCGATCGCGCCCGGGCACACGGCGTTGACACGCACGCCCCGGGGCGCCAGTTCCAGCGCGGCCACCCGGGTCAGCCCGAGGATCGCGTGCTTGGTCGCCGCGTAGGCACCCACGGCCGCCATGCCGGTCAGGCCGGTGTAGGAGGCGGTGTTGACGATCGTGCCGCCGTCGGCCATCTCGGGTGCGACGGTCCGCACACCGAGGAAGCAGCCGACCTGGTTGACCTGGACGACCTGCATGAACTCCTCGAGGGGGGTGTCCAGGAGGGTGTTGAAGCGCAGGATGCCGGCGTTGTTGACGAGGCCGTCGATCCGGCCGTACGCCTCGCGCGCGGCATCGACGGCCGCCCGCCAGTCGGCCTCCCGGCTCACGTCGAGGTGGACGTAGAGCGCACCGATCTGCGCGGCCAGGGCACGGCCCTGGTCGTCGAGGACATCCGCGACGACGACCTCGGCGCCCTCCTGCCGGAACAGACGCGCCTCCTGCTCCCCCTGGCCGCGCGCTGCCCCTGTGACGAGGACGACACGTCCGTCGAGCTTACCCATGCGGACTCCCTTCGCGGTGCGTTGGCCGAGGTCAGCGTACCGCTGCACCTGACGAATCGTCAGATACAGGAAGGATGATTGCAGATGCAATGCCCATGACTGGCGAGTAGGGATATTTGACCCTGTCGGCGACCTCGTCCGGAGCCCAATAATTCCCGACCGAAAGGCAAAAGCATTCTCAAGGAGAGAGCGGAACGTGGGCAGAAGACGATTCAGGAACAAGAAGGTCACCTACGTGGCGGTCACGGCCTCGATCGCGACCGGAGCGGCGGTCGTCACCGTCCTGCTCCCGTCGGCCCGAGCGGCCGACGCGAAGACGCCGGAACAGATCATGGCCATGTGCCAGAGGGCCAAGGTGCTCGACGGCAGGCAGCAGTCCATCTCCGACTTCGGCGGTCATCCGATCGCCGGACCGGGTTTCGCCTCCGACAACTGCGATTTCGTCGAGACGAAGTTCGAGACCTTCGACGGGCCCACCGAGAAGGCGTCCATCGACTTCCCGAACTGCGAGCCGGACGCCACCCAGCCGGCGAAGGTGTCCGTCACCTGGTCCGCGACGGCGGCGCAGGGCCAGGGCCGGTACACCGTGACCCAGCAGGGCGCCGGGGGCGGACTGTTCGGGCTGCTGAGCGGATCCTGGCTCAAGCACAAGGGGACGCTGGACATGACCGTGACGTCGCGGACCGCCGGCACCACGGAGGTGCACGAGGTACCGGTCGGCCAGGTGCTCCACATGGAGTTCACGCCGAGGATGCAGCGCATGACCGGCGAATGGCGCGTGCGGGTCGACGCCCGTGAGGCGACGACCGTCACCAACGCCACCCCCGAGCAGAACCTCGTGGCGCCGGAGGTCGTCGAGGGCCCCGTCGTCCTGCCGGGCACCGCCGGCGCCCCCGGCGTCGTGGACGGCACCTCCAAACCGGTCCTCTCGGACTGCTGACCCCCGCCCCCCACCAGCCCTTTCCCCCACAGGAGACCCGCTATGTCCCGCACCGACCGTCCGAGAAGCCACCGCAGCAGGAAGAAGCGCGTCACCCTCGCCCTGGCCCCGGTGGCCGCCCTCGCGGTGCTCGTCCCGCTGATGAACCAGGCGGGCGCCGCCACCCCCACCGAAGTGAGCGCGGACTGCGCCGCGGACTCCGACCGGCTTCAGGACTGCCGGTTCGTCGACGTCCGGTTCAAGGCGGACAGCCTCGGCCCCAACCAGCGCGTCTCGGGCGTGACCGACAACTGCGGAAGGACGACCGCGGCGACGAACACCTTCAGCGTGAGCACGTCCGTCACCAGGACCATCCAGCTGGAGGACGGATTCACCGCGGCCGCCGACACCAAACTGGGCGACTCGGTCTTCGAGATCGGCGTGAAGTTCAACACCTCGGAGATCGACATCACCCGGGACGACACGACGACCGGCCTTCAGTTCAGCAGGTCCGACACCGTGCCGCCGGACAGCATCGGCTTCTTCATGTGGTCCGCCAAACGCACCGACGTGAGCGGATTCCTCCGGGCCACCTACAAGGAGGAGCAGGACGGCCGGAAGGTGTTCTTCGCGCCGAGCGAGGGCGCCGCCACCGTGCACGTCTTCTATCCGCAGATCCTGAAGAACGGAACGCCCGACGGCCGGCTGTGGCTGCGCACCGTGAAATGCGGAACACCCGAGGCGAACGGGATACGGAACTCGACCAAGGCCCTGCGCGCCGAACCCGGATTCGGTGAGGGCGGCGAGAACGTCACCGATGTGGAAATACCGCTGAGCGACATTCCGGCGGCCTGAACGATCGTTCTCAGACGCGAAGCACGGGCGCGGCTCCCAGCCACCGCAGGACCGCGTCCGTGCTCCCGCGCGCGTCCAGCTTGGCGTAGATGTTGCTGAGGTTGTTGCGGACGGTCTTCTCGCTCAGCCGGAGTCGCAGCCCGATCTCCTGGGCGCCCAGACCGGTCGACAGCAGTTCCATGATCTGTTGCTCGCGCGGTGACAGCAGCCCCCGCAGCCGCTCGATCGCCCCGCCGGCCGCGACGGTCCGCCGGGCCCCGTCCCGCAGGGCGGCGCAGGCGGACGGGGAGAGGGAGGTGTGGCCGACGGTGGCGCTGACGACGGCCGAGGACAGCATGCAGGTGCAGTAGTCGCCCTCGACGAGATAGCCGGCCCCGCGCCGGAACACCTCGACGACGGTGTCCGTGTCCCGGCGCGCGCCGACCACGATCACCGGGACCCGTGCGCCGTCCAGCTCCCCCAGGGCCTCCAGCGGCTCCTCGCAGCGCAGGACGACGACGTCCACGGCCGCCGGGATCCGGAAGGGCCGCGCCAGACGCACGACCCGGCCCACGTACGGGTCGTCCGGGGCGGGCCAGTCGTCGTGCGGCCACTCGCCCTGTGCACAGGCCAGGGCGACGGAGAGTCGCTGGGAGGATCGCACTGCACGTGTCCTTCCGCCGGAGCCATGACGTCCGTACGTTCGTACATACGCGGCTCGGCGCAGACATGTTCAAAGATTCAATAAGAGTTGTCAGGCGGCCTCGCGCAGCAGGCTTCCCACCTCCGCGCCGAACGCGGCTATCTGGTCGAGGAGTTCGGCCGCGCTCCGGCTGCGGAACCGCACCTGGACCTGGTCCACCCCCATCGCCCCGTACTCGAGCAGCGACGCGGCGAGGGCCTCGGGGGAGCCGGTGAGGGTGCGGCGCCCGACGTCCCAGGCGGGGGTTCCGACGTACAGCGGCTCGGCGATCGCGCCGACGGTGAACTCCCCGTGCAGGGCCGCGCGTTCGCGCAGTTCCCGGATGCGGGCGATCTGCCCCGGCAGCCGGTCGCGCGGGTCGCCCTGCGGCAGCCAGCCGTCACCCCTGAGCGCGGCGCGGCGCACGGCGGCGGGCGACGACCCGCCCACCCAGAGCGGGATGCGCTCCTGGGCCGGCCGGGGCCGCTGACCGAGCCCCTCGAAGGCGTACCACGTGCCGTGGTGGGAGGGGAACTCCTCCGGCCCGAGCGCGGCCCGCAGGGCGTCCACGCACTCGTCGAGCACGGCACCCCGCCGCCGGAAGTCCACCCCGAGCGCCTCGAACTCCTCCGGTACGTGCCCGGCGCCGACACCGAGGACCAGCCGGCCGCCGGAGAGCCGGTCGAGGGTGGCGTACTGCTTGGCCGTGAGGAGGGGGTGGCGCAGCCCGACGACCGCGACGTGACTGAGCAGGCGGACGCGTTCGGTCAGGGCCGCGACGTGGGCGAGGGTGGCGACGGGGTCGTACCAGACGGTGCCCATGGCCGGGGCCAGACGGCGCGGGACGCCGACGTGGTCGCAGCAGGCGACGTAGGCGAACCCGGCCCGGTCGGCGGCCCGCGCGACGGCGACCAGCTCGGCAGGCCCGGCCGCGGCCTCCCACGGTTCGGCGTACAGGGTGGACTGGGACTGGACGGGCAGTTGGATGCCGTACGCCGGGGCGGTCACCGGGCCCCCGCCCACAGTCCGTCCCGCGTCAGCCCGAGCAGGTCGATCGCGTTGCCGCGGACGATGCGCTCGACGACGTCCGGGTCGAGGTGCCCCATCTGGGCCTCGGCGACCTCGCGGGACTTCGGCCAGGTGGAGTCGGAGTGGGGGTAGTCGGTCTCGTAGAGCACGTTCCCGACCCCGATGGCGTCGAGGTTGCGCAGCCCGAAGGCGTCGTCGAAGAAGCAACCGAAGACGTGCTCGGCGAAGAGCTCGGACGGGGGCCGGTGGACCTTGTCGGCGACGCCGCCCCAGGCGCGGTTCTCCTCCCAGACGACGTCGGCGCGCTCCAGGATGTAGGGGATCCAGCCGATCTGGCCCTCGGCGTACATCACCTTCAGGTTCGGGAACCGCTCGAACTTGCCGCTCATCAGCCAGTCGACCATGGAGAAGCAGCAGTTGGCGAAGGTGATGGTGGAGCCGACGGCGGGCGGGGCGTCGGCGGAGGTGGAGGGCATGCGGCTGGAGGAGCCGATGTGCATGGCGATGACCGTGCCCGTCTCGTCGCAGGCGGCGAGGAAGGGGTCCCAGGCGTCGCCGTGCACGGAGGGCAGGCCGAGGTACGGGGGTATCTCGGAGAAGGCGACGGCGCGCACCCCGCGGGCGGCGTTGCGGCGGACCTCGGCGGCGGCCAGCCCGGCGTCCCAGAGCGGGACGAGGGTGAGCGGGATGAGCCGGCCGTGGGCCTCGGGACCGCACCACTCCTCCACCATCCAGTCGTTGTAGGCGCGCACGCACAGCAGCCCGAGGTCGCGGTCGGCGGCCTCGGTGAAGGTCTGGCCGCAGAACCGCGGGAAGGTGGGGAAGCAGACGGCGGACTGGACGTGGTTGACGTCCATGTCGACGAGGCGGGCGCGGACGTCGTAGGAGCCCGGGCGCATCTGTTCGTAGGTGATGATCTCCAGCTTGATCTCGTCGCGGCTGTAGCCGACGGCGGTGTCGAGACGGGTGAGGGGCCGGTGGAGGTCCTCGTAGACCCACCAGTCGCCGACCGGGCCGTCGTCGCCGGGGGCTCCCATGACGGGCTTGAAGCGGCCGCCGAGGAAGCTCATCTCCTTCAGCGGGGCGCGGACCGTGCGGGGCCCGGTGTCCAGGTACTTCTTCGGGAGGCGGTCCCGCCAGACGGTGGGCGGCTCGACGGTGTGGTCGTCGACGGAGATGATCCGGGGCAGCGGGGCGGGGTGAGTGTCCATGGACGCCACGGTAGCGCCGATCTGACGGACCGTCAGCTCTTGGGCGGTGGCCCGGCCGGGCGCGGATGTGCGGAGAGGGCGTGAGGGACCTGTGGGCCGACGCGGGTCCCCCGCCACCCGGCTTGTGACGGGTGTCTCGCCCGGCTGACGGTTCCGCCATGGACAGGGCAAACTGACCCGGTCGGTCAGGATGTAGGGAGACCTCGATGGACGACCGTGTACCGCGCGTGCCGGAGCAGAGACGTCCGGGCTCCTCGGCGGAGCCGGCGGCGTTGCGCTTCGACGTGCTCGGCCCGGTGCGCGCCCGGCGCGGCGAGGAACCGCTGGCCACCGGATCCCCCCAGCAGCGCGCCCTGCTCGCCGCCCTGTTGCTGCGCGAGGGCCGCACGGCGACGGCCGCCGAACTGATCGACGCGCTGTGGGGCGAGGAGCCGCCCTCGCAGGCCCTGGCGGCGGTGCGGACGTACGCCTCACGGTTGCGCAAGGTGCTCGACCCCGGCGTCCTGGTGAGCGAGTCGGGCGGCTACGCGGTGCGCGGGCTCGGGCCCGGCGCGCTGGACCTGGCGGTGGCGCAGGAGTGGGCGGCGCAGGCGGAGAAGGCGCGCGCCGCCGGGGACCTGTGTCACGCCCGGGAGGTCCTCGGCCGCGCGCTGGCCCTGTGGGACGGCGAGACGCTGGCCGGCGTGCCCGGCCCGTACGCCGAGGCGCAGCGGGTGCGACTGGAGGAGTGGCGGCTCGGGCTGCTGGAGTCCCGACTGGACATGGACCTGGAGCAGGGCAGCCACGCGGAGGCGGTCTCCGAACTGACCGCGCTGACGGCGGCGCACCCGCTGCGCGAACGCTTCCGCGAGCTGCTGATGCTGGCGCTGTACCGCAGCGGACGTCAGGCGGAGGCCCTCGCCGTGTACGCGGACACCCGGCGGCTGCTGGCGGAGGAGCTGGGCGTGGACCCGCGGCCCGGGCTGCGCGAGCTCCAGCGCCGGATCCTCCAGGCCGACCCGGACCTGGCGGAACCGTCGGCGCCCGCGGCCGAGCCGCCACCGGCCCCCGTCCGCCCGGCCCAGCTGCCGGCGACCGTGCCCGACTTCACCGGCCGTTCCGCCTTCGTCGGCGAGCTGAGCGAGGTGCTGGCGGAGGCGTCGGGGCCCGCGGGCGCCGGGACGGGCCGGGTGATGGCCGTATCCGCGCTGGCCGGCATCGGCGGCGTCGGCAAGACGACCCTCGCCGTCCACGTCGCCCACCGGGCACGGGCCGCGTTCCCGGACGGCCAGCTGTACGTCGACCTCCAGGGCGCCGGGTCGCGGGCGGCGGAGCCGGAGACGGTGCTCGGCTCGTTCCTGCGTGCGCTCGGCACACCGGACACGGCGGTCCCCGACTCGCTGGAGGAACGGGCGGCGCTCTACCGCTCGGTGCTGGACGGCCGTCGGGTCCTGGTGCTGCTGGACAACGCCCGGGACGCGGCGCAGGTGCGGCCGCTGCTGCCCGGCACGGAGGGCTGCGCGGCGCTGGTGACGTCCCGGGTGCGCATGGTCGACCTGGCGGGCGCGCACCTGGTCGACCTGGACGTGATGTCCCCGGACGAGGCGCTGGCGCTGTTCACGAAGATCGTGGGCGAGGAGCGGGTCGCCTCGGAGCGGACGGCCGCCCTGGACGTGGTCGCCGCCTGCGGCTTCCTGCCCCTCGCGATCCGCATCGCCGCCTCCCGGCTGGCGGCCCGCCGCACCTGGACGGTGTCGGTGCTGGCGGCCAAGCTCGGCGACGAACGCCGGCGTCTGGACGAACTCCAGGCGGGCGACCTGGCGGTGAAGGCGACCTTCGAGCTCGGTTACGGCCAGTTGGAGCCCGCCCAGGCCCGCGCCTTCCGGTTGCTGGGACTGGCCGACGGCCCCGACATCTCGCTGGCCGCGGCGGCGGCGGTGCTGGATCTCCCGGTCGAGGACACCGAGGACCTGCTGGAGTCCCTGGTCGACACCTCGCTGCTGGAGTCGGCGGCCCCCGGCCGCTACCGCTTCCACGACCTGGTCCGGCTCTACGCGCGTGCGTGCGCCGAGCGCGACGAACAGCCGCCCGGCGAGCGGGAGGCGGCCCTGTCCCGGCTGCTGGACTTCTACCTGGCCACGGCGGCGGGCGGCTACGCCCTCGAACGCCCGGGGGACCGGCTCGTCGACCACCTGGAGGGCACCCGGTACCCGGGCCTGGCCTTCGAGGACCGGCACGCGGCCCAGGACTGGCTGTACGCGGAGGCGGTGTGCCTGCTGGCGTGCGTACGGCAGTCCGCCGGCGCCGGGACCCTCAGACGCGCCGTCGACCTTCTCTGGGCGTCCATCGACCTCGCCGAGTCGGGCGCCAACTCCAAGGAGTACGAGGCGACCGGTGCGACCCTGCGGGCGGCCGCGCGGGCGGCCGGCGACCGGCGGGCGGAGGCCCGGGCCCTGGTGACCCTGGCCAACGGCCACCACATGTCCGGCCGGTTCGAACTGGCCGGCCAGGAGGCGGCGGAGGCGCTGGAGCAGGCCGAGTCGGAGGGCGATCCGCTCCCCCGCTGCTGGGCCTCCAACATGCTGGGCGTCATCGCGCTGTACCAGGGCCGGTACGACGCGGGCGAGACGCATCTGACGCGGGCCATCGACAGCTTCCGCGACTGCGGGGACCGTCCCGGTGAGGCGAGCGCCCTGTGCAACCTCTCCCGCATCCACCTGGCCATGGGCCGCACCGAGACCGCCGTCACCCTGGCCCGGCGGGGCACGGAGATGTACGACGCCATGGGCCACGCGCTCAAGGGCGCCAACGGCCGGTACGCGCTGGGGCTCGCCCTCACCCAGAGCGGTCAGCTCGAACAGGCCGTCGACCGTCTCCAGGAGGCGCTCGGCGTCTTCCGCGACAGCCGGCAGCGGCTGTGGGAGGGCATGACCCTCTTCCGTCTCGCCGAGGCCGACATCGCCGCCCGGCGTCTGGCGCAGGCCGCGACGCACGCCGAGTCGGCCCTGACCGTGCTGCGCGGCATCGGCGGCGCGTGGCGGCGCGGGAACGTCCTCGTCGTCCTCGGCCACGCGCTGAGCGGCATCGGGCAGACGGGTCGCGCGCAGGTCTGCTGGCAGGAGGCGCTGGCCATCTTCGACTCCCTGGACGCCCCGGAGGCCGAGGACGTGCGCGCCCTGCTGAAGCCGCTCGAGGTGACCTGAGGGGTCCTTGCACCATGAGCGCCTGATCAGGCCGAGCGACCACGGCGGGCATGGTGCAAGGCCCCCTGAGGCGACGCGCCTGCACGTTCATCGTTCGTTTATCGCCCCCCGGCATCCTCAGTGGTGTCGTTCCGTCGCGTCGGGGGGCAGACGGGGCGGCGAGGGCCGCGCCTCAGGGGTCCTCGCACCATGAGCGCCTGATCACGTGGTCCGGTGCCGTGCATCGCAAGGCGCCGGAGAGTCCTCGTAGCGGAGCTACCAGGGCTTTCCGGCGACGCGGGGAGGTGCGGTACCAGGCCGCGCGGACCAGGCGGGCACAGTGCGAGGACCCCATAAGGTGAAGCGGCCCGCGGTGCCGCCCGCCCGGCGGTGTACGGGGGAGTTGCCGGGCGGGCGTTGCCCGCCTCAGCCACGAGATCACGTCAGGGAGTCAGCCAGTGAGCGACGAGCAGAAGACCACCACGCCCGAGGCGACGGACGCCGAGGAGATCACCACCCTCAACACGCACGCCACGAGCGAGCCGATCAAGTCCAAGCCGGCCACGGCCGACACGGGCCGGGTCGGCACGGACAACACCCACGCCACGGACGAGCCGGTCTGACCCGGCTCGTCCCCGGACGGGGGACCGGCCGCGGCGGCGCGGAGGGGGAGCCGTCGCGGCCGGATCGTCTCCCGGCGGTCAGCCGGTGCAGTAGCCGGTCAGGTCCGCGATCAGGTCGACGCTGCCGTAGCGGTTGTAGAAGTCGGTCTTCCCGTCGGTGACGGGCACGACGACCAGGTTGGGGATGGCCTCCCCGGCGCTGAAGTCGAGGTTGGAGGCGCTCGACCGCTTTTCCGGGCCGTGGAAACCGAAGTTACCGGGAAGCTGTTTCCTCGCGCGGGACAAGCCTTGACCCGTTTGTTGCGCTTTCACGGTCCTTCACCGACGGACCCGGCGGCCGCCCGCCCCCGCAGCTCCTGCTTGACCACCTTCCCGCTCGCGTTGCGGGGCAGTTCCCCGACGAACTCCACCGTCCGGGGCACCTTGTAGTTCGCCATCTCGCGGCGGGCCCAGGCGATCAGGTCGTCGCCGGTCAGGACGGCTCCCGGGCGGCGGACGACATAGGCCCTGCCCACCTCGCCCAGCCGGGCGTCGGGGACGCCGACGACCGCCACGTCGGCCACCCCGGGGTGCAGACCGAGGAGTTGCTCGATCTCGGCCGGGTACGCGTTGAAGCCGCCGACGACGAACATGTCCTTGATGCGGTCGGTGATCCGCAGGTTGCCCGAGGCGTCCAGGACGCCCACGTCGCCCGTGCGCAGCCAGCCGTCCTCGTCGACGACGTCCGCCGTGGCCGCGGGGTCGTCGTAGTAACCGCGCATGACGTTGAAGCCGCGGACCAGGACCTGCCCGGGCTCGCCGGGGCCGAGCGGCGCGCCCCCGGCGTCCACCACCCGCACCTGCGTGCCCGGGACGGCCCGGCCGGACGTCGAGGCGATCACCGACGGCTCGTCGCCCCGGCGGCACATCGTGACGATGCCGCTCGCCTCCGAGAGGCCGTAGGCCGTCAGGACCGTGTCGACGCCCAGCTCGAAGCGCAGCCGCTCCACCAGCCGCAGGGGCACCACGGCCGCCCCGGTCACCACCAGCCGCAGGGCCGAGAGGTCGTAGGCGTCGCGGGACGGGTGGTCGAGGAGGGCCTGGTGGAGGGTCGGCGGACCGGGGAGGACCGACACCCGCTCCGACGCCACGTTCGCCAGCACCGTGTCCACGGTGAACACCGGTTGCGGGATCATCGTCGCGCCCCGTGTCAGACAGGCGATCACCCCCGCCTTCCAGCCGAAGGTGTGGAAGAAGGGGTTCACGATCAGGTAGCGGTCGCCGCGGCGCAGTCCGGCCAGGTCGGACCAGATGTCGTAGGCCCGCAGGGTCTGCGCGTGGGTGATGACCACGCCCTTGGGACGGCCGGTGGTGCCCGAGGTGAAGACGATGTCCGAGGGCCAGGACGGGGCGATCGCCGAGGACCGCGCCCGGACGTCGGCGTCCCGCACCCGGTCGCCGCCTGCCAGGAAGTCCTTCCAGGTGCGGAAACCCACCGGGGCGTCCTCCGCCAGCACCACCACGGTCTCCAGCGCCGGCAGCCCGCCCAGCGGGCCCTCCCCCGGTCCGTCCCCGGCCGCCCTGCGCAGGGACGCCACGTACGACGTGCCGAGGAACGTGCCCGTCACGAACAGCAGCCGTGCCCCGCTGCGCGCCAGCACGTCCGCCGCCTCCGCGCCCTTGAACCGGGTGTTCAGCGGGACCAGCACCGCGCCCGCCGACAGCGCGCCCAGCCCCGCGACCATCCAGTCCAGGGAGTTGGGCGCCCAGACGGCGACCCGGTCGCCCGGCCGCACCCCGTGCGCCAGACAGGCCGCGGCCGACCGTTCCACCCGCGCGCCCAGTTCGCCGTACGAGATCCGGGTGCGGCCCTCGACCACCGCCTCGACGTCCGCGTACCGCTGCGCCGCCCAGCGGACGAGCCCGGGGACCGTCCCCCACTCCACGTCACCGCGCACGACAGCCTCCCGAACCAGTAGCTGACTGACCGTCAGATTAACGGTAGCCTGACGAACTGTCAGCCGCCTTACCAGTGAGCGGAGATGACCAGCATGGCCGGTCTCAAGGACGCCACCGCCATCGTCGGCATAGGCCAGACCCCCTTCGCCAAGCACCTCCCCGAGGATGAGCGGACCCTCGCCTGCCGCGCCGTCCTCGCCGCGCTCGACGACGCCGGGATCGCCCCCGGCGAGGTCGACGCCCTCGCCTCCTACACCATGGAGGAGACCGACGAGGTGGAGCTGGCGAAGGCCGTCGGCTTCGGGGACCTGACCTTCTTCGGCCGCGTCCCCTACGGGGGCGGCGGCTCCTGCGCCACCGTCGCCCACCTCGCCGCCGCCATCGCCGCCGGGCAGGCCACGGTGGGCGTCGCCTGGCGGTCGCGCAAGCGGGGCAGCGGGCCCCGGCCCTGGACGAACACCACCGTCCAACTGCCCACCCCGGCGCAGTGGACCCGGCCGTACGGGCTGCTGCGGCCCGTCGACGAGATCGCCATGCTGGCCCGCCGCTATCTGCACGAGTACGGCGCCACCCGGGACCACCTCTTCAACGTGGCCCTCGCGTGCCGCAACCGGGCCAACCAGAACCCCGCCGCCGTCATGTACGAACGGCCCCTCACCCGCGAGTCGTACATGACCTCCCGCTGGATCAGCGAACCGCTCTGCCTCTACGACAACTGCCTGGAGACCGACGGGGCGCTGGCCTGCGTGGTCGTCGGCCGCGAACGCGCCCTCGACTGCCGCCGACGCCCCGTGTACATCCACTCCGCCGCACAGGGCCTGCCCGCCCAGCACCACGGGATGGTCAACTACTGGAACGACGACCCGCTGACCGGACCCGCCTGGGCCGCCGCCCGCCACCTGTGGAAGCACGCCGACCTCACCCCGCAGGACGTCGACGTCGCCCAGATCTACGACGCGTTCACCCCCCTCGTGCTGCTCTCCCTGGAGGGCTACGGCTTCTGCGGCCGGGGCGAGGGCGGCGCCTTCACCGAGGGCGGGGCGCTGGAGACCGGCGGACGGCTGCCGCTCAACACCGGGGGCGGCGGGCTGAGCGAGGCGTACGTGCACGGCTTCAACCTCCTCAACGAGGGCGTGAAGCAGTTGCGGGGCACCAGCACCGCCCAGGTCCCCGGCGCCGCCGCCTGCCTGGTCACCGCGGGCGAGGGCGTCCCCACCTCCGCCCTTCTGCTGAGGAGCTGACCGACATGCTGAAACCCGTCACCGACGCCGACGGCGCCCCCTTCTGGAAGTACGCCGCCCGCGGCGAACTGCGCGTGCAGAGCTGCGCCGACTGCGGCGAACCCCGCTTCCCGCCCCGGCCCTGCTGCCCGCACTGCCAGTCCTTCGCGAGCACCTGGACGCGCACCTCGGGGCGCGGGCGCATCTGGTCCTACGTCGTCCCGCACCCGCCCCTGCTGCCCGACTACGCCGACCAGGCGCCCTACAACGTGATCGTGGTGGAACTGGCCGAGACACCGCGGATCCGGCTGGTGGGGAACCTGGTGCGGGAGGCGGGCGCGCGGCTCGACTCGGTGCCGGTCGCGCGACTGCGCATCGGCGCACGGGTGCGGGTCGTCTTCGACGGGGACGGCGGACTGCCGCAGTGGGTTCTGGAGCGCCCGTGAGCGCGCGTCCGGCCGTGGACGAGGACACCGGCGTCGCCGTGGTCACCCGGGAGCGCCCGTGAGCGTCCGGCTGGCCGTCGACGAGGACACCGGGGTCGCCGTGGTCACCCTGGACCGGCCCGAGCGGCTCAACGCCGTCGACCTCGGCATGGCGCGGCGCCTCGCCGAGGTCTGGCGGGCGTTGCGGTTCGACGACGCCGTGCGGGCCGTGGTGCTCGCCGCGGCCGGGCGGCGGGCGTTCTGCACCGGGATCGACCGGGACGCCGTCGTGCCGCAGCCCTCCTCCCCCTACATGCAGGACGACCCGCTGCTCACCGTCGGGCCCAAGGCGAACGACCTGTGGAAGCCGGTCGTCGCCGCCGTCGAGGGGATGGCCTGCGGGGGCGCCTTCTACCTGCTCGGCGAGTGCGAGTTCCTCGTCGCCGGCGCCGACGCGGTCTTCTTCGACCCGCACACCCCCTACGGCATGGTCAGCGCCTACGAGTCCGTCCTGATGAGCGGACGCATGCCGTACGGGGAGGCCGCGCGGATGATGCTCATGGGCACCGCCGAACGGATCTCCGCGCGGCGCGCCCACGACATCGGGCTCGTGTCGGAACTCACCGACCCGGGAGGGGCGCTGGACGCGGCCCTGGCCTGCGCCGCGGTCGTCGCCGGGTACCCGCCCGCCGGCGTTCAGGGCACCGTCCGGGCGCTGTGGGCGGCGAGGGAGCCGGCCCGCGCTGCGGGCTACGCGCAGGCTCCGCACCTCATCGCGCTGGGCAACCTGCCGCCCGACCGGCAGGCGGAACTGTTCGCGGGACGGCGCCCGGGAGGGTTCCGGGTGAGGTGAGGTGAGCCGGGGCGGGCGGTGGCCGGTGCGCGCGGGCACCTCGTGGCCGACGCGGCGCGGGCCCGTCCACGGGCCCTCGCGCCCGGGTCACCGCATGGCGACCGCCCCGTACCCGGCGTAGCGTCTGGGGTGGAAGCGGTGAACGCACCGCCCCCGCAGCGACGGCCGCCGTCCGGCCCCCTTTCCGTGTACTCGGTACGACGGCCGTCCCGGACGACGGGTCCGCCCCGGCGCGGAGACCGGGGGCCGCCCCCCTTCCGAAGACCGGGTCCCGTCCCCTCCCGGAGACCGGGGCCCGACGGCCTTCCCGGACGACGGAGGTCCGTCCCGCCCGGGACGGCGCAGGTCCGTCAGGTCCCGGACGACAAGGGTCCGTCCCCGTCCCCGACGACAGGGTTCCGTCGGGGGGGGCTACGCCGTTCTCGCCGTCCCGGTGCCCTTCTCCGCGTCCAGGGCGTACACGCAGCGGTCCTTGCTGCAGGCGTACACCACGCCGTCGCGGACCACCGGGGAGCCGGTGATCTCGCCGCCGGTGGCGAGCTTCCAGCGCAGGCGGCCGTCGTCGGCCTTGAGGGTGTACAGCAGGTGGTCGGTGGAGCCGAAGTGGATGCGGCCCTCGGCGACCGCGGGGGCGCCGACGATGTCGCCGCCGGCCTGGAAGCGCCACTTGGGCGTGCCCGTGACCGCGTCGAGGGTGTAGAGGCCCTTGCCGCTGCCGACGTGGACGTGGCCCGCGGCCACCAGGACCGGGTCGATGGAGGAGCGGGCCTCGGTGGCGATGCGCCAGCGGTCGCGGCCGTCGGTGGCGTCCAGGGCGTAGACCGTGCCGAGGTAGTCGGCGAGGTACACGCCGCCGCCCGTCACGGCCGGGCCGGGGACGAAGGCGGGTGCGGAGAGGAAGGCCGCCGGCGCCTCGAAGTGCCAGCGCACCATGCCGCTCGCCACGTCCACGGCGAGCACGCGGGTGCCGGCGGAGATGTAGGCGTAGCCGTCGGGGGCGGTGGTGACGCGGACCGGGACGCCGCCGCAGGAGGCCGCGTCGCCGATGGGGTAGGACCAGCGTTCGTCTCCGGTGCGGGCGTCCAGGGCGCGCAGCCGGGCGTCCTGCCAGACGTAGACCGTGCCGTCGTGCAGGGCGGGCCCGGCCTCCGGGGACTCGAAGTCGGTCTGGCAGCCGGTGACCTCCCACAGCTTCTGCCCGGTCGAGGCCTCCCAGGCCTGCACGCCGCCGCCGCGGGTGCCGGTGACGACGGTGCCCCGCTCGGCCTTGAGGCAGTACACCCAGGCGTCCGTCGGCAGCCGCCACAGGTCGGTGCCCTCGCGGGCGTCCAGGGCGAAGAGGGTGGGGCCGTCGGAGGCGTGGACGCGGCCGTCCGCGACCGCCATCGACCAGGCCACGTCCCGCGTCTTGAAGCGGCGGCGGCCGGTGGCCACGTCCAGCGCGTGCACCTCGAAGGAGGTGACGTAGACGAGGTCGCCCGCGACGGCCGGGGTGCCCCACACGTCGTTGGACATGCGGAACCGCCAGGGCCGCCAGCCGGCCGGGGTCTCCGGGGCCGCGGTGGGGGCGGGCGGCACGGCGGGGTCGGCGCCGTTGACGCCGGTGCGGGGCCGGGACCAGGAGGCGACCAGGCCGGGCTCGGGCGCGGGCGCCCTGACGGCGGCGGCGCGGACGTCGGCGACGCGCGGGCCGGGCCCGATGGGCACGGCCGCGCCGGCCAGCCGGACGGGACCGGTGTCGGGGACGCCGGCCGCGGGCCGGGACAGCACCACGGGGTCGCGCGAGGGCTGCGGGGGTACGGCGGGCCGGTCGGCACCCGCCCCGCCGGCGTCGCCGCCGCGGCCGGTGGTGGGCGCGGCCGGTCTGGCCGTCGGGCGGCCGCCGCGGCGGGTCTCGATCAGGGCGACCGCCTTCTCGGGCAGCCACGCCGACGCCGTACCGCTGTCGTCGGAGCCGGAGCCGAAGAGGTGCGGGGCGAGCTGGGCCTGGAGGTCGGCGGGGCTGGGGCGGCCCGTGGCCTCCATCTGCATGCAGGACTCGATCAGGGGGCGCAGCTCGTCGGGCAGGCCCTCCAGGTCCGGGCCCTCGCGCAGCAGCATGAAGACGGTCTCGACGGGGTTGGCGCCGTGGAACGGGGGGTGGCCGGTGGCGGCGAAGACCAGGGTGGAGCCGAGGGAGAAGACGTCGCTGGCGCCGGTGACGCTGCGGGAGTCCTTCGCCTGCTCCGGGGACATGTAGGCGGGGGTGCCGACGGCGACGTTCGTCATCGTCAAGCGGGTGTTCGAGACACCGGACGCGATGCCGAAGTCGATCACCCGGGGGCCGTCCTCCACGACGAGGACGTTGGAGGGCTTGAGGTCGCGGTGGACGAGCCCGGCGCCGTGGATGGACTGGAGGGCCTCCGCGACACCCGCCGCCAGCCAGCGCACCGCCTGGGCCGGCAGCGGCCCGCACTCGTTCACTATCTCCTCGAGCGAGGGGGCGGGCACGTACGCGGTGGCCAGCCAGGGCACGGCGGCGCGCGGGTCGGCGTCGACGACGGCGGCCGTGTAGAAGCCGGAGACCGCCCGCGCCGCCTCCACCTCGCGGGTGAAGCGCACGCGGAACAGCTGGTCCTCGGCGAGCTCCGTGCGGACCGTCTTGATCGCCACACGGCGGCCCGAGGCCGAACGCGCGAGATAGACCAGCCCCATGCCGCCGGCCCCCAGCCGTCCCAGCACCTCGAACGGCCCGATCCGCCGCGGATCGTGCTGTGTCAGCTGATCCACCACTTGCCTGCCACCTCCCCGTACGAGCCCCGCCACCCATATGTGTACGCGACCCCGTGCAGCGTCTCACCACCGCACCGCCATGGCGGCACGCACCCCGATTCTTCCTGGCCGGACCACCTGTTGCGAACCCGGTGACAATCGGGGTGTCCGATGTCATACCAGGGCAGAAAGGTACAGTTCAGCGCTCCAGGACCGCGAACGACGCCCCCTGATTGTCGGTGACGACGGCCACCGTGCCGTAGGACGCGGTGAACGGACCCGCCTGGACGCGCCCGCCGAGCCGGCCGACCGCGCCGAGCGCCGCCTCGCAGTCCGCGACGCCGAAGTGGACCAGGAAGTGCGGCGGCATCATCTCGGGGAAGACGTCCGCGACGGGGGCCCGCCCGAAGTCGGGCTCGGCGCCGGGACCGAAGAGCGCCTCGTGGAAGAGGTGGCCGTAGAAGGTGTTGGCGGTCTGAATGTCGCGGGCGTACAGCTGCGCCCAGGCGAAGGCGCCGGGCCGGTGGCGGATGCCGAAGCCGGGGTGGCTGCCGGGCTGCCAGAGGCCGAAGACGGCGCCTTCGGGGTCGGCGGCCAGGGCGGCGGCGCCCAGCCCGTCGACCGGGAACGGCGCCATGACGACCTGCCCGCCGGCCGCCCGGATGCGCCGGGTGGTCGCCTCGGCGTCCGGCGTCGCGAAGTACACCGTCCAGACGGTGGGCATGCGGCCGTCCGTCTTCGGGGCGAGGGCGGCCACGGGCTCCCCCGCCAGCCGGGCCCAGACGGAGGCGCCGGACGCGCCCTCGAAGGCCCAGCCGAAGAGCTCACCGTAGAACCGCCGGCCCGCCTCCACGTCGGGAAGCTGCGCGTCCACCCAGCAGGGGACGCCCTCGGGGTATCCCCCTGTGTACACCGATGCCCTGTTTTCGGCCATGCAGCCAACGTAACGGCGGTTCACGCAGCCCGCAGACCAGGCACACCCGCCTCCGCGCCCCCGCGCACCCCATTTGCAGTCGGCCGAATAGCGCTCCGATCACCCCTCGGTAAGCTGACGACATGACAGGACAAGTGCGTACCGTCGACGGCCGCGTGGCCGGTCGGCGCGGGCAGGCGACGCGGCAGAAGTTGCTCGACTGCCTCAGCGAGATGCTCAGCTCCTCTCCCTACCGGGACGTCAAGGTCATCGATGTCGCCCGGAAGGCGGGCACTTCGCCCGCGACCTTCTACCAGTACTTCCCGGACGTCGAGGGCGCCGTCCTGGAGATCGCCGAGCAAATGGCCGCCGAGGGAGCCGGATTGACCGAGCTGCTCGCGGGCCGGTCCTGGGTCGGCAAGGCCGGCTGGCAGACGGCGCAGGAACTCGTCGACGGTTTCCTGGAGTTCTGGCGGAGGAACGACGCGATCCTGCGTGTCGTCGACCTCGGTGCGGCCGAGGGCGACAAGCGCTTCTACAAACTCCGCATGAAGATCCTCAACTCGGTGAACAACTCCCTCGCGGAGTCGGTCGCCGAGTTGCAGGCCAAGGGCCGTGTCGACAAGGACGTGAACCCGGCCGCGGTCGCCGGCTCGCTCGTCGCGATGCTGGCGGCGGTCGCCTCGCACCAGAAGGGCTTCCAGTCCTGGGGTGTCAAGCAGGCCGAACTCAAGCCGAATCTCGCGTTGTTGGTGTATCTGGGCGTCACCGGCAAGAAGCCGACGAAGTAGCCCGCCCCGGCCCCCGGGATTGCAAGGGTTCAAGTCCTGTCCGACAGACGGCGGTCCACCGAGGTGGGCCGCCGTCCGTCGTTGTCCGGGGCGGTCGGGCTCACGCCGGCAGCGGGCGGTCCTTCACCACGTGCTTCATCACCAGCGTCGAGGTGAGCCGCTGGACGCCCGGCAGCGTGGCCAGCCGCTCGTCGTACAGCCGCTGGAAGGCCGCGAGGTCGGCGGTGGCCACCCGCAGCAGGTAGTCCGGTTCCCCGAAGAGGCGCTCGGCCTCCAGGACGTGCGGGATGCCGGCCAGCGCGCTCTCGAACCCGGCGACCGTGTCCCGGTCCTCCTGCCGCATCGACACGAAGACCAGCGCCTCGAAGGTCAGCCCCACCGCGGCCGGCTCCACGACCGCCCGGTACCCGCTGATCGCCCCCGACCGCTCCAGTTCCCGCAGCCGCCGGTGGCACGGCGAGACGCTGAGCCGCACCCGGGCGGCCAGCTCGGTCACGGTCAGCCGCCCGTCCTGCTGGAGTTCGGCAAGGATTTTCCGATCCACGTCGTCCATGGGGAAGATCTTCCCTCGGCAGCCCCCCTGTCGCGCAAACTTCGACAACACTTTCGACCTCAACGAGCCTAATGTCGCCCCCATGCACTCGGGATCCCTTCTCTCCTTCCTCGCCGTGGATCTGCTGCTGGTGTGCGTGCCGGGGGCCGACTGGGCGTACGTGATCGCGGCAGGACTGCGGGGACGCTCGGTGGGCCCGGCGGTGGCCGGGCTGGTCAGCGGCTACGCCCTGCACACGGCGCTCGCCGCGGCGGGCCTCGCCGTCCTGGTGGCCGGCTCGCCCGCCCTGCTCACCGCGCTCACCCTGGCGGGAGCGGCGTACCTGGTGCGGCTGGGGTGGGGCGTGCTGCGCCGGCCCGCGGTGCCGGAGGCGGGGGAGGCGGCGGCGCGGGACGGCGGCCGGGTGTTCCTGCGGGGGGCGACGATCAGCGGCCTCAACCCCAAGGGGCTCCTGCTCTACCTGTCGGTGCTGCCGCAGTTCCTGGACACCGGCTCCGCAGGGCTGCCGGTCCCCGCCCAGACGGCCGTCCTGGGGATGCTGCACATGGCGTGCTGTGCCCTGGTCTACGCGGTGGTCGGACTGGCGGCGCGCACGGTGCTCGGCGCCCGCCCCGCCGCGGCCCGGGCGGTCACCCGCACCTCGGGGGCGGCGATGCTGGGGATCGGCGCGTTCCTGCTGGTCCAGCGGCTGGCCACGCTATGACGCCCGCCGCGTGATCCGGAACAGCCGGATCTCCCGCTCCACCCGCGCCTGGTACGTCGCGTACGGCGGCCAGAACGCCAGCACCGCCTGCCAGGCCGCCGCCCGCTCCGGTCCCTCCAGCAGCCGGGCGGTCACCGCGACGTCCGCGCCCTTCCAGCTGATCTCGGCGTCCGGGTGCGCGAGGAGGTTGGCCGTCCAAGCGGGATGGCCGGGCCGCCCGAAGTTGGACCCGACGAGGATCCAGCTCCTGCCTCCTTCCTCGGGCATGCAGGCGAGGGGCGTCCGCCGCGCCAGCCCGCTCCTGGCCCCGGTCGAGGTGAGCACGACCCCCGGCAGCAGCTGGGCGCTGAGCAGTACCTTCCCCCGCGTGAGCCGGTGGACGGCACGGTCGAGCGCCGGGACGACCCAGGGGGCGACCCTGGCGAACCCGGGTGTCGAGGAGACCTTCTGCACGAGCCGTGTACCGATCACGTCGCACCCTCCGTCGACCGGCCGGGGGACGGCAGCGACGGGTGGACGCGGGCGGGGCCCCGGGGGCCGTCGCCTCCCGTCGCCGGGGTCACACCGGCACCTCCGTCCGTCCGTCGGCGCGGGTGAAGAGCTGTGCCTCGGCGGCCGCGTGGGCGCGCAGGCGGTGGGTGGGGCCGAAGAGCAGGTCGTCCGCGGCGGCGCGCTTGAAGTACAGGTGGGCCTCGTGCTCCCAGGTGAAACCGATGCCGCCGTGGAGCTGGATCGCCTCCGCGGCGGCGGTGCGCAGGGCGGTGAGGGCCTGGGCGAGGGCGAGGGCGCCGGCCCTCCCGGCGTGGGCGGCGGTCGCCCAGGCGGCGTAGTAGGCGGCGGAGCGGGCCGTCTGGACCTGCACGTACACGTCGGCGAGCCGGTGCTGGACGGCCTGGAAGGAGGCGATCGTCCGGCCGAACTGTTCGCGCTGCCCGACGTACTCGACGGTCCGCTCCAGTGCCCGGTCGGCGGCGCCGACGGCCTCGCAGGCGAGGACCGCGGCGGCCAGGTCGCCGAGCCGGGCCAGGGACGGCAGGATGTCCGCGTCCGGGTCGCCCAGCGGTCGGGCCGCCACGTCCCGGAGCTGGACGCGGGCCTGGGGCCGGGTGGCGTCCAGGGCAGTCTGACGGGTGCGGGTCAGACCCGCGGCGTCCCCGGGGACGAGGAAGAGCAGCGGGCGGGAGCGGGCGAAGCCGCCGGTGTGGGCGGCGACCAGCAGCAGGCCGGCGCTGTGCCCGTCGAGGACACCTGCCGCCTCCCCGTACAGCCGCCAGCTGCCGCCGCCCGGCCGGGCCTGGATGCCGCCCGCGCGGCCCCCGCCCGCCCAGTCGCCGCCGTTCGGGCCGGTCAGCGCGAGGGCGGTGGTGAGCGCGGAGGCGGGGACGGCGAGGGTGGCGGTGAGGGCGCCGGAGGCGATGCGCGGCAGGAGCGCGTCGCGCTGGGCGTCGGTGCCGAGGGCGAGGAGCAACGGTGCGGCGAGGACGGACGTGGCGAGGAGCGGGGACGGAGTGAGGGCCCGGCCCGTCTCCTCGCAGGCGAGGGCGAGGTCGGTGACCGGGCAGCCGATCCCGCCGTACGTCTCGGGGAGGGCGAGGCCGGGCAGGCCGAGCTGGTCGGCGAGGGTGGTCCAGAGGGCGGGGTCATGGCCGGCGGGGGTGTCGAGGGCGGCGCGCAGCTCGGGCGGGCCGGAGCGTTTGTGGAGCAGTTCCCGCAGCGTACGGCGGATCTCGTCCTGCTCGGCGGTGAAGCCGGGGTCCATGGGCGGGACTCCCCTCCGCTTCTCGGTCATTACCTGACGGGGCGTCATATTAGGCCGGGGAGGCGGGGATGCCCAGAGCCCCGACCCCTGCCTCTCACCCCGTATCTGATGTACCGTCAGATCCATGACCTCAGGGACGTCAGGGACGACACCCGGGAACCGCAAGGTCGCCGTGGTCGGCGTGGCCCTGTCCGACTGCGGACGCGTGGACGACGCGACGCCCTACGCCCTGCACGCCCAGGCGGCCCGCCGGGCGCTGGCCGACGCGGGACTGGACCGCGCGCACGTCGACGGCTTCGCCTCCGCCGGGCTCGGCGCGCTCGCCCCCGTGGAGGTCGCCGACTACCTGGGCCTGCGCCCCACCTGGGTGGACTCCACCTCGGTCGGCGGCTCCACCTGGGAGGTGATGGCCGGCCACGCGGCGGACGCGATCGCGGCCGGCCACGCGAACGCCGTCCTGCTCGCCTACGGTTCCACGGCCCGCGCGGACGTCCGGGCGGGCCGCCGCACCGGCACCCTGTCCTTCGGCGCGCGCGGCCCCCTCCAGTTCGAGGCGCCCTACGGCCACACCTTGATCGCCAAGTACGCGATGGCGGCCCGCCGCCACATGGTCCGCCACGGCACGACGGTCGAGCAGTTGGCGGAAGTGGCGGTCCAGGCCCGGGCCAACGCGGCGCTGAACCCGGACGCGATGTTCCGCACCCCGGTGTCCGTCGCCGACGTGCTGTCCGGCCCGATGATCGCCGACCCGTTCACGAAACTGCACTGCTGTCTGCGCTCCGACGGCGGCGCGGCGGTGCTGCTGGCGGCCGAGGAGTACGTGCGGGACTGCCGTACGGCGCCGGTGTGGATCCTCGGCACCGGCGAACACGTCTCGCACGCGAGCATGACGGAGTGGGAGGACTTCACCGTCTCCCCGGCGGCGGTCAGCGGCCGCCTCGCCTTCGGACGGGCCGGGGTCCGCCCCTCGGAGATGGACTTCGCCCAGCTCTACGACGCCTTCACCTACATGACCCTGGTGACCCTTGAGGACCTGGGCTTCTGCGCCAAGGGCGAGGGCGGGGCGTTCGTCGAGAAGGGCCGGCTCAGGGTCGAGGGCGGAGACCTGCCGGTGAACACGGACGGCGGCGGCCTGTCCGCCCAGCACCCCGGCATGCGCGGCCTGTTCCTCCTGGTGGAAGCGGTACGCCAGCTACGGGGCGAAGCCGGAGCCCGCCAGGTGCGGGGGCGCGACGGCGGCCTGCCCCGGCTGGGCGTGGCCTCGGGGACCGGCGGGTGGTTCTGCTCGTCGGGGACGGTCGTGCTGGGCCGCGGCTGAGGACCCCTGACGGGCCCTCGGAGCTCCGAGGAGAGGCCCGTGCCGGGCGTCGCGGGCCGGACGGGACTGCCGAAACACGCCCCAGGGGCCGTCGTCCGGGATCGGGTCGCGTCGCAGCCCGTCCGGCGGACCGAGCCGCGCCTGCGGCGTATCCCGCCCGGCAGGACCGGGCCGCCGGACAGCGCCTGGGACCCGTCCGGGCCGCGTGCCGGATCCGGCGCGGCCCGGACGATACTCGGACCATGGGAACGGATCTTCACGAGCTGCTGAGGTCGCTGCGGGTGTGGGACCCGGAGGTGACCGGCCTGCCGCCCTTCGACCCGCAGGCGGCCCCCGGCGAACCGCTGGCGCTGTTCACGACGTGGTTCGCCGAGGCGGTGGCGGCGGGCGAGCGGGAGCCGCACACCATGACCCTGGCGACGGCCGACGAGAAGGGCCTCCCGGACGCCCGGATCGTGATGCTGCACGGCGCCGACGCCGACGGCTGGGCCTTCGCGACCCATGTGACGAGCCGGAAGGGCCGCGCGCTCGCCGCCCGCCCCTACGCGGCCCTCACCTTCTACTGGCCCGTCCAGGGCCGCCAGATCCGCGTGCGCGGCCCGGTCGCCACGGCCCCCGCCGAGGAGGCGCGCGCGGACCTGCACGCCCGCTCCACGGGAGCGCTCGCCGCCGCGCTCACCGGACGGCAGAGCGAGGTCCTGGGCTCGGTGGAGGAGCTGACGAGGGCCTCGGAGGCGGCCTGGGAACGCGCCCGCCGGGAACCGGACGCCGAGGCCCCGACGTGGACGCTGTACCGGCTGCGGCCCGACGAGGTCGAGTTCTTCCAGGGGGACGGGCGGCGGCGGCACGTTCGGCTCCGCTACCGGCGCGAGGACGGGGCCTGGGTCCGCGAGCTGCTGTGGCCGTGAGCCGGCCGGCGCGACCGTGACCGGTCCTCGCGGCCGGCCGCGGCGACACCGAGCCGACCCAATGTCCCCAGACGTTCGGTTTTGTCTGATCACAGTCCCGTAAACAGCGGATCCCCCGCTTGTTGCGGTGATCTCACGACTGATACGAATTCACTTCTGGCTGTCGTCCGCCGCGTGGGAGCGGTGACACCGCCGGGGGGGCTCACGTAGGTCTGGTCGCGGGCGGGTCATGCCCGGACCCCGGCAACGGACTCATCACGCTTTCGCCGTGCCCGCATACGCGCACGGTCGCACCCTTCCGCGGTTTCACCGCCCGCGCACATCCCCGGGCGACAGAGATCGCGAGAAGGAGTGTGCATGGGCCGAACCGCCCGTGATAAGGCGTTCAGATGGGGCGCGGCGACCGTCGTCGCCCTGGCCGTGACCGCCACCGTGTCGCCGGTGTCGCACGCCACCACCACGGACGAGCCGGCCCCGCGGCGGGTCGGCTCGGCGCCGAAGGTCCCGCAGGGCGCCGTCCGTTCGGCGGACCCGGCGGCCGGGCAGACGCTCGACCTGAGCGTCGTGCTGGAGCCGCGCGACCCGGCCGCGCTGAAGCGTTTCGTCGCCGAGGTCTCCGACCCGAAGTCCCCGAACTACCGCAAGTACCTCGGTACCGGTGAGTTCGCGAGCGTCTTCGGCGCACTGCCGCAGACCGTCGAGCGCGTCCGCGCCGACCTCGAGGCGAAGGGCCTCACGGTCGGCGAGCTGGAGTCGGACGGGCTCACGCTGCCCGTGCGCACGACGGTCGCGGGCGCGGCGAAGGCCTTCGCCACCGAGTTCGACGGCTACAAGCTGAAGGACGGCAAGACCGGCCTGACCAACACCCGTGCCCCGCAGTTCGACGGCACGAGCGCGGGCGACGTCCGCGCGGTGGTCGGTCTGAGCACGCTGGCGTCGTACGAGCCGCGCAACACCGGCCCGAAGAGCGCGCCGCGCAAGCAGCGGACCGCGGACGCCACCGACGGCGCCCGCCGGTCGCGTCTGACGGGTACCACCCCGACGATGTGCCAGGACATCAAGGACCTGTACGCGACGGACGTGCCCGGTGCTCCGGCCGCGTACGACAAGCAGGACTACTGGAGCGCCAGGTCGCTGGCGACGGCCTACAACATGGCCGACCAGCCCAACGTGCAGACCGGCACCACCATCGCCGTCTACTCGCTGGAGAACTACGACCTGCGGGACATCAACAGCTACCAGGCGTGCCACGGCACGAAGGTCCCGGTCAGCTCGGTGCGGGTCAACGGCGGTCCCAGCGAGCCGGCGAGCATCGACACCGGTGTCGGTCTGGAGACCGCGCTGGACGTCGAGACCGTCATCGGTCTCGCCCCGCAGGCCAAGGTCGTCGTCTACCAGGGCCCGAACACCTGGCAGGACGGCACGGACGTGTTCCGCCGGATCGTCACGGACAACCGGGCCAAGGTCGTCTCGGTCAGCTGGGGCAGCTGTGAGATGAACACCCCGGCCGACGTCATGGACGCCGAGGCCCTGATCTTCCAGCAGGCCGCCGCGCAGGGCCAGACCATCGTCGCCGCCTCCGGCGACAGCGGCTCCACCGGCTGCTACGTCCCGGACGACGACGCCCCCAACGCCGACAAGCTGGTCACCGACAACCCGGCGAGCTCGCCGTACGTCCTCGGTGTCGGCGGCACCACCATGCGGACCCAGGTCTCCAACCAGACCACCTGGAACGGTTCCGGCGGCGGCGTCTCGCAGCGCTTCCAGCTGTCCGCCGACGGCTTCCAGAACCGCGTCGGCAAGGGTTACAGCGACGCCTGCGCCGCCGGCGCCGGCAAGGTCTGCCGTCAGGTCCCGGACGTCTCCGGCCTCGCCGACCCGGCCACCGGCTACCCGGTCGCCTTCGGCCACGAGAGCGACGGCACCCAGTACTGGCACATCATCGGCGGCACCAGCGGCGCCGCCCCGGTGTGGGCCGCGCTCATGGCGCAGGCCGACCAGGACCTCGCCTGCCAGGCCAACGGTTCCGTCGGCGACGTCCACTCCGCGCTGTACCGGCTCCCGGCCACCGCGTTCCGTGACGTCACCACCGGCAACAACAACCTGACGGACTCCGGGAACTCCAGCGGTCTGTACCAGGCCGGCACCGACTACGACCTCGCGACCGGCCTCGGCACCCCGAACGGCCGCGAGATCGTCAAGGGCCTGTGCCAGGCCGTGCCGCGCTCCCCGGCCGGCACCTTCAACGCGCTGACCCCGGCCCGCGTCCTCGACACCCGCTACGGCATCGGCCGTCCCGGCACCGCCCCGGTCGCCGCGAACGGCACGGTCAAGCTGAAGGTCACGGGCGTCGGCGGTGTCCCGGCCACCGGTGTCACCGCGGTCGTCGTCAACGTCACGGCCGCCGCGCCCACCGCGACCGGTCACCTCATCGCGTACCCGAGCGGCACCACCCGCCCGGCCTCGTCGAACATGAACTGGCTCAAGGGCCAGATCGTCCCGAACCTGGTGACCGTCCCGGTCGGCAAGGACGGCTCGATCGACCTGTTCAACGCGGGCAGCGGAACCGTGCACTTCATCGCGGACGTCTCCGGCTACTACTCCACCGAGGCCGGCGGCAGCACCTACCTGGCCAAGGGCCCGACCCGGGTGCTCGACACCCGCAACGCCATCGGCGTCGCGGGCCGGACCCCGGTCGCCGGCCAGGGCACCGTCTCCCTGAAGGTCGCGGGCGTCGGCGGCGTGCCGGCCACCGGCGCCACCGCCGTGGTCCTCAACGTCACGGCCACCGCGCCGACCTCGACCGGTCACCTCATCGCGTACCCGAACGGCGCGAGCCGTCCGACCGCGTCGAACATCAACTGGCTGAAGGGCCAGACCCGTCCGAACATGGTCGTCCTGCCCATCGGCGCCGACGGCAAGGTGAACCTGTACAACGCCGGCACCGGCACCGTGCACTTCATCGCGGACGTCTTCGGCTACTACACGCCCACGGCGGAGGGCTCGTCCTTCCACACCGCGGGCCCGAGCCGACTGCTCGACACCCGCTACGCCCTCGGCACCGCCCGCAACACGCCGGTGCCCGGCGGCTCCACGCTGGTGCTGGACATCAACGACGGCCACACCCTGGCGAACGCCAAGGCCGTGGTCCTCAACGTCACCGTCACCGCCCCGACGGCCAACGGCTTCCTGACCGTGTGGCCCGACGGGACCACCCTGCCGAACGCGTCCAACCTCAACTGGACCGCCGGCCAGACCGTGGCCAACCTGGTGACCGTGCCGGTCGTCAACGGAAAGATCGACTTCCGTCCGAACGGCGGGACCGTGCACGTGATCGCGGACCTGTTCGGGTACTACCTGTAGTCACCGCGAGCGGCACGCACGACCGACGCCCCGCCCCCACCACGTCGTCCAGTGGTGGGGGCGGGGCTTTGCCGTGGCCCTCGGTTCGGACGGGGGCCGCACCACCAGGGCGAGGGCCACACCACCGGGCCGCGTCACCAGGCGGGGGCCGCACCGCCGGGCTTGCCGCACCGCCGGGCGGGGGCCGCACCGCCTGGGCGAGAGCCGCGTCACCGGGCGGCCGCACCGCCGGGCGAGAGCCGCACCGCCGGGCGGGGGCGCCGTCCGGGGCACCGACATCCACGGCGATCGGCTCACCGTCGACGCGAGCGCCCTGCGGCGGGAGGCCGCCCGGCGACCGGCGAGTGCGGCTCGCCGCGCGCCGAACCGTCGCCCGCCTGATCCCGGCACACCTGACCGCCGCACAGCGGCTCACCGTCGACCCGAGCGCCCTGCGGCGGGAGGCCGCCCGGCGACCGGCGAGTGCGGCTCGCCGCGCGCCGAACCGTCGCACGCCTGATCCCGGCACACCTGACCGCCGCACACCCGATCGCCGCATGCCCGATCCCCGCACACCCGATCGCCGCACGCTGGACCGCCGTGTGCCGAACCGCCGTGCGGCAGCCCTCCGTCACCGACCTCCGGCGAACTCGTGCACGGCGAAGTCCGCCACCGGCCGGTAGCCGATCCGCTGGTACAGCGCATTGCTCGTGGGGTTCGCCAGGTCCGTGAAGAGGAGGACGTCCGCCGCCCCGGACGCCAGCGCGGCCCGGCTGACCTCGGTGGTGGCGGCACCCGCGTAGCCCCGGCCGCGCAGCTCCGGCGGGGTGTAGACGGGGGCGACCCGGACCTGTCCGGCGACCTGCGGGGTGACGCCGGCCATGGCGACCGGAGTGCCGTCGGGGGTCTCCCAGAGGGTGATGCCGCCGTGGGCCAGGCGGGAGTCCACCCAGGCGCCGCTGTCCTGGGTGTTGCGCTGACCGATCTCCGCCATGAACTCCTCGAACCAGCGCGCGAGCCGGTCGCGGTCGGCGGCGCCGGCGACCCGCGGGCGCCCCTCGGGGACGGGGCCCGGAGCGGTCAGCTCGCCCAGCCGGTAGAGGCGTTGGCGTTCCTTCAGGCTCGTTCCGGCGCCGCTGTGCCGCTGCCAGGAGCGGGCGAAGGCCGCCGCCGTGTCGCGTTCGGCGGAGACGCCGGGGAGCGGGTGGCCCTCGGCGGACAGACGCACCGCCAGCGCGTCGGCCTCCTCCTCGGTGAGGGACGTGAGGGTGAGCCACCAGGGCGGCGTCCGCAGGAACACCGCGCGGACGGCTCCGCCGTGCTCCAGGACGCCGAAGACGGGACTCTCCGGTCCGTAGGTGTGCGGCCCGCGCCGGCGCAGCCCGTCCGCCAGGGTCAGGGGGACGGTGTGCAGGTCGGGCCGGGAGTGCAGGAACGCGCCGGCCCGGTCGAGGAAGGCGTGCAGGTCGTGGGTGAGGGTCCAGTCGCCGGGTCTCACCGCGCCTCCCAGGGGCGGAGCGCCGGATCGGTCGCCAGGCGGGCGTGGCGGTGGACGTCGCGGAAGGCGTCCGTGCGGCCCTGCTCGAACATCGCGCCGCGCAGCACCCCCTCGAAGGAGAACCCGCAGCGCTCGGCGATTCGGCAGGACGCTTCGTGGCCGAGCGCGTGGCCCAACTCCAGCCGGTGCAAACCGAGTTCTGTGAACGCCCACTCCGTCACCAGTCGCAGCGACCGGGTCGCCACCTGCCGGCCGCGCGCCTCGGACAGCACCCAGTAGCCGACGTTGCCCGCGCGCCGGACGCGGTCGATCGAGTCGACGCCGATCTGTCCGAGGACCGTGCCGTCGTCCGCGTCGGTGACGCAGAAGGTCACGCCGGTCCCGTTCGTCGTCTCGTCGGCCTTGGCGTACAGCGACGCGCGGGCGCTGGCCGTGTCCGTGATCTCCCGCAGGGGCGTGTTCCACCGCCGGAACTCGGGGTCGGTGCGGCCCCGCAGCCATGCGTCCACGTCGGCGGCGGACCCGGGGTCCCAGGGGCGCAGGCGGAGGCCGAGACCGTGGGGACCGGGGGCGGTCGATGCGGCGTACGGCGCGCGGATGTCGGTCATCCGGCCATTGAAACACCCGTGCGCCCCGGGACGGAGGGCCTCCCGGAGGCTCTGGGAGAGGTCCCGCCACCGGCCTCCCCGGCGGCCCCGGTCACCCCTGCGCGGGCCGCGCGGCCCGGAACACCGGCACTCCCTCCCGGAACTCCACCACCAGCTCCATCCCGGCCCGGGGCCGCGCCTCCCCCACCAGTTCCGTCGCCATCCGCGGCCCCTCCGCGAGGTCGACCACGGCGGCGACGTACGGGGTGCGTGCGTCGAAGGGCGGCAGGTCGTTGCGGTGGACGACGGACCACGTGTACAGCACCGCCCGGCCGCTGGCCCGCTCCCACCGCACGTCCTCGCTCCAGCAGTGCGGGCAGAACTCCCGCGGGTAGTGGTGGGCCCGTCCGCACGCCCCGCAGCGCCGGAGCAGCAGACGGCCCTCCGCGGCCGCGTCCCAGTACGCGCGCGTGAAGGCGTCGGGCTCGGGGACGTCGTGGCGCGCGCTCACGGGAACAGCCCCAGCGCGCTGTCCAGGGACCAGGTCTGCCACCCCATCCCGAGCAGCGCGACCACCGAGATCAGCGCCATCATCGAGTTCTGCCCCTGCTCGGCCCAGTCGTGGATCATGAGGGTGAAGTAGAGGCCGTTGAGCAGCAGCCCGCCCACCAGCGCGACCGGTGTGAGGAACCCGGCGACCAGCCCCAGGCCGAGGGCCAGCTCCGCGTAGACGACGACGTACGACATCACGCGCGGCCTCGGTGTGACGACCGCCGCGAAACCGGACCGAACGGCACTCCAGCGGTGCCTGGCCGCGACGTCCGCCGCCCAGGCGATGCCGGCGCCCTCGGACCAGCTCTTCCTGTCCTTGTGCCGCCAGCACTCCAGCCACCACAGTCCGAGCCCGATCCTCAGCACCGCCATGCACTGCGCACCGTCGAGCCAGAGGGTCTCCATGGATCTGACGGTACGTCAGATCCATGGGTCCGGGAAGCGCTCGCGCACGAGGGGAGCAGCCTGTGCGCCGGCCGTGCGGTGTCCGCCTGTCTTCGCGAACCCGGCCGGTCTGCCGCCGAATTGCCGACAGCCCCGAGCCGTTCACGGGTGACCCACGGCTTTGGCAACAGCAAGGCGTCGAACCGTGAAGTACAGGGCCATCAAGCGCAGGCGGCCGTCATCGGCACCGGTGCCGCCGGGGCCGCGGCGGTGGGCGGCGTCGCCCTCGGCGCGCAGCCTCCGGCAGCACGTCCGCCCCGTCGTCGTCCGCCGGCCCACCGGCCCTCGCCCCGTGAGGCCGGGCCGGCACACCCGGCCGGGCGTCACGCCTCGCCCACATTCCGGTGAAGTGCGTCACAGGCCCGGCCCACGTCTCCCTCAAGCGTGACCGATCCGCAACCAATTCCGGTCTTGACCGAGACCCATCAACCAGCTGCGTGATTACGCTCGCGCTCATGGCCGACTCCGCAGCACATCACCCTGTCGCTCCCGCGAACCCCGCCGACCGCCCCGTCTACGTGATCGGCGGCGGCCCCGCCGGGCTGGCCACCGCGTACGCGCTGCGCGCCCTGGGGATCCGTGTCGTCGTGGTGGAGAAGGCCGACCGGATCGGCGCGTCCTGGCGACGCCACTACGACCGGCTGCACCTGCACACCACCCGGCGCTCGTCGGCCCTGCCGGGGCTCCGGATGCCGCGCGGGTTCGGCCGCTGGCCGGCCCGGGACGACGTGGCGCGGTACCTGGAGAAGTACGCCGAGGTCCACGAGCTGGAGATCGTCACCGGCGTCGAGGTCTCCCGTGTCGAGCGCACCCCCGACGGCACCGGCTGGCTGCTGCACGCCTCCGGCGGCCGCCGGCTGACCGGAGCGGCGGTCGTCGTCGCCACCGGTTACAACCACACCCCGCGCCTGCCCGAGTGGCCGGGCCGGGACACGTACACCGGCGAGCTGACGCACGCCGGCGCCTACCGCGACGGCACGCCCTACGCGGGCCGGGACGTCCTGGTCGTGGGCGTCGGCAACACCGGCGCGGAGATCGCCGTGGACCTGGTGGAGAAGGGCGCCGAGCGGGTCCGCCTCGCCGTGCGCACGGTCCCGCACATCGTGCGCCGTTCGACCCTCGGCTGGCCCGCCCAGTACAGCGGCATCCTGGTGCGACGGCTGCCCGTCGGCCTCGTCGACCGGATATGCCGGGTGATGGCGCTGAGCCTGCCCGACCTCTCCGCCCACGGCCTGCCCCGCCCCGACACCGGTCTCTACACCCGGGCCCGGCAGGGGGCGATCCCGGTGCAGGACGTCGGTCTGATCGACGCCGTGCGCAAGGGGAAGGTCGAGGTCGTGGCCGCCGTCGAGGGCTTCGAGGACGGCAAGGTCGTCCTCGCCGACGGCACCCGCCTGTCCCCGGACGCCGTCGTCGCCGCCACCGGATACGTGCGCGCTCTGGAAGGCCTCGTCGGCCACCTCGACGTGCTGGACGACCGCGGCCTGCCGGTCGCCCACGGCCGCCACGCCCCGGAGGACGCCCCGGGCCTGTACTTCACCGGATTCACCACCCCCATCAGCGGCACCCTGCGCGAGGTCGCGCGGGACGCGGAACGCATCGCGAAGGCGGTGCGCGCGCACATCCGGCGCCGCTGAGAACGGCCCCCGAAGGCGGTGCGCACCTTCCGGCACCGCCCGGAACCGCCCCCGCAGCAGCACGCACCCGCCCGGAACCGCCCCGCCAGCGGTGCGCGCGCCCCTGGCCGCCGGGAACAGCCGCCAGGGGTACGCGCACACCCGGTGGCCCGGCCCGGCGGCCCGCGCCGCCGTGATCCTCCCGCCCCGGCCCGGCGGCGCCCGCTGACGTGACCCCCGCCCGAGCGGACCCGGCCGACGGCGCCCGTGCTGTCCCGCGCCGCTTTCCCTGCCGTCCGCCCCCTCCGTTGATCCCGACGTCGCGAGAGCGTTGTCCCGTCCCCCCGCGCACCCCCAGAATGTGAGCCCTGTTCACCTTTCCGACTCCACCCCCTCTTCTCCACGGAGGACGCACGTGGCAAGTGAAAGACAGCTCTCCCGCCGCTCCCTGCTCGGCGGCACCGCCGCCGTCGCCGGGGCGGCCACCCTGACCGCGACCGGCACCGGCCCGGCCCATGCGGCGGCCGCCCGGGAGGTGGACGTCGCGATCGTCGGCGCCGGCCTCGCCGGTCTCACCGCGGCCCGGGACCTGGTCGCCGCCGGGCGGACGGTCGCCGTGCTGGAGGCCCGCGACCGCGTCGGCGGCCGGGTGCTGGGCCTGCCCCTGGCGGGCGGCGGGGTCACCGAGGGCGGCGGTGAGTTCATCGGCCCCACCCAGCACCGCATCAAGGCCCTCGCCGACTCCCTCGGCGTGGCCACCTTCCCGACCCACAACACCGGCAGGAACCTGCTCTACAAGGACGGCAGGAAGACCCCCTACGCCACCGACGGACTCCTCGGCGCGGTCCCGCCGGTCGACGCGGCCGGGCTCGCCAACGCGGCGATCGTCCAGGCCTCGCTCAACGACATGGCCGGACAGGTCCCGGTCGACGCGCCCTGGACCGCGGCCAAGGCCGCCGAGTGGGACCGGCAGACCTTCGAGACCTGGCTGCGCGCCAACGCCGTCGTCCCGTCCGCCAAGTTCCTCCTCGACGTCGCCTGCACCTCGATCTTCTCCGCCGAACCCCGCGAACTGTCGCTGTTGTTCGTCCTCTTCTACATCGCCGCCGCCGGCGACGCGTCCACCCCCGGCACCCTGGAACGCCTCACCGAGACCGCGAACGGCGCCCAGGAGCTGCGCTTCGTCGGCGGCTCACAGCTCGTGCCGGTCAAGCTCGCCGCCACGCTCGGCGACCGCGTGGTGCTCAACGCCCCGGTGCGCGCGGTGAGCCGGTCCGGGAGTAGGTACGTCGTGACGGCCGACGGCGTCACCGTCACCGCCAGGAAGGTCGTCGTCGCCGTGCCCCCGCCGCTGGCCGCGCGCATCACCTACGACCCCCTCCTGCCCGCCGACCGCGACCAGCTCACCCAGCGCCTGCCGATGGCGTCGGTGGGCAAGGCGATCGCGATCTACGACACCCCCTTCTGGCGGGCCGACGGCCTCAACGGCCAGGTCGTCAGCGACACCGGCGTGGTCAGCTCCACCTTCGACAACTCCCCGCCGGACGCCTCGTACGGCGCGCTGATGGGCTTCATCGAGGCCGACAAGGCCCGGGCCCTGGACGCGGCGAGCGAGGCGGAGGTCAGGGCGGCCGTGCTGAAGGACTACGCGACGTACTTCGGCGAGAAAGCCGCCTCCCCTTCCTCCTTCGTCCTGCAACGCTGGAACAACGAGGGCTACACGCGCGGCGGCCCCGTCTCCGTCGCCGCGCCCGGTGTCCTGACCCAGTACGGCCCGGCCCTGCGCCGGCCCGTGGGCGGCATCCACTGGGCCGGCACGGAGACCTCCACGTACTGGATGGGCTTCATGGACGGGGCCGTGCGCTCGGGCGAGCGGGTGGCGCGGGAGGTGCTGGCGGTGCTGTGAACCCGCCGTCCGGTTCCCCGGGGCCGTTCGTTTCTGTGTGCACGACTATTTCTGACAGACCGTCAGCTATGTAACCTGACAGAGCGTCAGTTACTTGGCAGTCACACAGGAGCGGGCGGACCGATGCTTGGATCAACCCACGGCACCCTCACCACCGACTCCCGCCGGGCCCGGGTCATCGCGTGCGGCGAACAGCCCGGTCCGGCCGTGCACGGACGGCCGGCCGACGCGGACGATCTCGACGTCGGCGGCCGTCCGCTGTACGCGACCGTCCCCGATCTGGACCGCTTCTTCCGGCCCGAGACGGTCGCCGTCGTCGGCGCGTCGGACGCCGAGGGCCGGCCCCACACCGGTGTCACCCGGCAACTGGTGCGCTGGGCCGAGCGGGTGGGGGCCCGGCTGCATCCCGTGCACCCCACCCGCGACTCGGTCTTCGGCATCCCCTGCGTCCCGTCCGTGGCCGACCTGCCGGAGCAGGTCGATCTGGCGGTGGTCCTGGTCGCCGACCCGCTGCCCGTGATCGAGCGTCTCGCCGAGGCCAAGGCGCGGTTCGCGGTCGTCTTCGCCTCGGGCTTCGCGGAGACGGGCGAGGAGGGAGCCGCCGCCCAGGACCGCCTGGCCGCGGCCGTGGCGCGCTCGGGGATGCGGCTGCTGGGCCCCAACACCAACCTCAACGCCTTCGAGCACTTCCGCGACGACCTCGAGGGGCCGTCGATCGCGCTGGTCACCCAGTCGGGCCACCAGGGCCGCCCCGTCTTCGCCCTCCAGGACCTCGGCATCCGCCTCTCCCACTGGGCGCCGACGGGCAACGAGGCCGACCTGGAGACCGCCGACTTCGTCTCCTACTTCGCGCAGCGGCCCGAGGTCGGCGCGATCGCCTGCTACATCGAGGGGCTGAAGGACGGCCGCGCCTTCCTCCTCGCCGCCGACCGGGCCGCCCGCCGCGGGGTCCCGGTCGTCGCGGTCAAGGTAGGACGCACCGAGACCGGCGCCCGCACCGCCGCCACCCACACCGGCAAGCTGACCGGCGCGGACGACGTGGTGGACGCGGCGATGCGCCAGTACGGCGTGATCCGGGTGGACGGTCTCGACGAACTCCAGGACACGGCGGCCCTGTTGGCCCGCGCCCGCCCGCCGCGCGCCGACGGCGTGGTGATCTACTCGATCTCGGGGGGCACCGGCGCCCACGCGGCCGACCTGGCGACTGCGGCGGGCCTGCGCCTGCCGACGCTGTCGGCCGCCCGACAGGCCGAACTGCACCGGTGGATCCCGGACTACCTGAACGTCGCCAACCCCGTGGACAACGGCGGCCACCCGGTGGGCGACGAGCGGGGCCGGAAGATCATCGACGCGCTCCTCGACGATCCCGAGGTCGGCGTCCTGATCTGTCCCGTCACGGGCCCCTTCCCGCCGCTCAGCGACAGACTCGTCCGGGACCTGGTGGACGCGGCGGAGACGACGGACAAGCTGGTGTGCGTGGTGTGGGGCTCCCCGGTGGGCACGGAGTCCGCCTACCGCGAGGTCCTCCTCGGCTCCTCCCGGGTGGCGACCTTCCGCACGCTCGGCAACTGTCTCGCGGCGGTCCGCGCCCACCTCGACCACCACCGCTTCGTCCGCGACTACCGCTCCCCCTTCGACCGGGCCCCGCGCACCCCGTCCCCGTCCTTCCGCAAGGCGCGGATGCTGATGCGCCCCGGCCAGCAGCTCAGCGAGCACGCGGCGAAGCAACTGCTGCGGGCGTACGGCATACGGGTCCCGCGCGAGCAGCTCGTGACCAGCGCGGCGGCGGCCGTGCGGGCGGCGGGTCTGGTCGGCTACCCCGTGGTGATGAAGGCCTCCGGCGCCCGCATCGCCCACAAGACCGAACTGGGCCTGGTGAAGGTCGGCCTGACCTCGGCCAGTCAGGTGCGCGACGCCTACCGGGAGTTGACCGACACCGCCCGCTACGAGGACGTCGCGCTGGACGGCGTCCTGGTGTGCCAGATGGTCGAACGGGGCGTGGAGATGGTCGTCGGCGTCACCCACGACGCCCTCTTCGGGCCGACGGTCACGGTCGGGCTGGGCGGGGTGCTGGTGGAGGTCCTGCGCGACGCGGCGGTCCGCGTCCCGCCCTTCGGCGAGGACCAGGCCCGCGCCATGCTCGGCGAACTGCGCGGCCGCGCCCTGCTGGACGGCGTCCGGGGCCGCCCCCCGGCCGACCTGGACGCGCTGGTCGAAGTCGTCCTGCGGGTCCAGCGCATGGCGCTGGAACTCGGCGACGATCTGGCCGAGCTGGACATCAACCCGCTGATGGTGCTGGAGCGGGGGCAGGGGGCGGTGGCCCTGGACGCGCTGGCGGTGTGCCGGTGAGGGGACCCGCCGGCCGGGGTGTGCGGGGGTCGCCGTACCGGCGGGGGATCACGTCACGGCCGGGACGGACGAGGGCGGCCGACGAGGCGGCGCCGAAGAGGCGGTCCGGAGGTGCTCCCGGCGACGGGCAGCCCGCACCCGCACCCGCACCCGCGCCCGGAGGTCGTATACCTGCCCGTACGTCCGGGCCTGCCCGACGGTCGCGAGGTGGCCGGCCTCCGGCACGGGGCCGGCCTCGGCACCGAGACGAAGGGCAGCCCCGCCCGCACCCGGCTGTCCCGTCCCCGGAACGGAGTGTGAGCGTGCACCCGGCTGTCCCGTCCTCCCGGAACGGAGTATGAGCGTGCCCGACCCCTGGATCCGGAACACGACCGACCGGCACGTCACCCACCTCACCCTGGACCGCCCCGAGGCCCTCAACGCCCTCACGCCCGCCCTGCGCGACCGGCTGATCGAGCTGTTCGCCGAGGCCTCCGCCGATCCGGAGGTGCGGGCGGTCGTCCTCACCGGGACCGGCCGCGGCTTCTGCGCGGGCGCGGACCTGCGCGGCGGACCCCCGGCCGGGGAGCGGGTCCCGGGCGACGTGGCCCGCACCCTCCGCCTGGGCGCCCAACGCCTGATCGCGGCCGTCCTCGACTGCGAGAAGCCGGTCGTCGCCGCCGTCAACGGCACGGCGGCCGGCCTGGGCGCGCACCTCGCCCTCGCCTGCGACCTGGTGCTGGCCGCGGAGTCGGCGAGGTTCATCGAGGTGTTCGTCCGCCGGGGCCTGGTCCCCGACGCGGGCGGCGCCTATCTCCTGCCCCGTCTCGTGGGACCGCGACGCGCCAAGGAGCTGATGTTCTTCGGCGACGCCCTCACCGCCGTCGACGCTGAACGCCTCGGCCTGGTCAACCGGGTGCTCCCCGACGGCGAGCTGGCGAAGACGGCCCGGGCCTGGGCCGAACGCCTGGCCGCCGGCCCCACCCGGGCCCTCGCCCTCACCAAGCAGCTCGTCAACGCCTCCCTCGACGGCGACCGCGCCACCGCGTTCGCCGCGGAGGCGGCCGCCCAGGAGATCAACATGACGACGGCCGACGCCCGGGAGGGGCTGGCGAGCTTCGTGGCGCGCCGGGACCCGGAGTTCGGGGGCCGCTGACGGTCAGCCCCCGGCCCGCTTCAGGATCCGCAGGTCCTCGACGTCCGGGTCCCCGACGAACAGGAACAGCTCGGGGGCCCGCTCGGTCCCGCCGACCGTCCAGGACGTCTCGTCGCCGCAGCCGCTGCCGGTGCCGGTACCCGACGCGAGGCGTACGACGACGTCCCGTCGGCCGCCGGTGCCCTCCGTCACGAAGGTCCAGGTGCCGACGCCCGAGCACACGACCGCGTCGGCGTCCGCGAAGGGTTCCGGCTCCGCGGGCACCCTCGTCAGCTCGGCCCGCCCGCCCGGAAGCAGCCGCAGTTCCGCCCCGTCGTCACCGCTCCACACACCGGCGATCCGAGCGGCGGACAGTTTCGGCGGCTCGTAGCGCGGGAGCAGTCCGGTGGCACCGGCCAGCGCTCCGCCCACCAGGGCGAGCACGGACAGCGCGACGGAGCCCGCGCCCGCGCGCCACCAGACGCCCCAGGTGCTGGGCGCCGTCCGCCGCGCGTAGGCCATCGCCAGGACCGGGACGACGGCGAGCGCCGCGAGCACCAGGACCGTGGTGCCGAACGGCCGGTCCCACAGCACGGCGGCCACCAGCGCCCACACGGCCCCGACGCCGACCGCGCCCAGCAGGTGCCGGACCCAGGACGGTCCGCGCAGACGGCCGAGCGCGAGGTCGGCGAGGGCGGCGCCGGGCAGGATCTGCGTGACCGCGTGCAGCAGACCCAGCACCGGCAGGTACAGGGGCGCGAACACGACCACGCACAGCAGGCCGAGCGCCCCGCCGAGGCCGCGGCCGTAGGCGTCGGTGGCGAGACTGTGGCTCCACCAGAGCACATGGGCCGCCGGGAGCTGTGCCGCCCCGGCCGCGATCGCCGCCGTCGGCGCGGACCCTGGCCGCAGCGCGGCCGCCTGCGCGATGGCCTTCGCAGCCGCCCTCGTGTGCATGCCATCCCACCCCACGGCGTCAGCGTACGCGCGCGCCCTGAGCCCTCCGCGGGGCCCCGCGCACCTCCGCCGGGCCCCGCGTCCCTCTTCGGCACAGCACGCCTTCTCATCCGACGCCGCACCCCTTCTCATCTGACGGTCCGTCAGTTTCAATGGGGGATGTGATGGGACACGCAGGGATGGCGGCCGCCGCCGTCCGATACCTCCGGGCGGCAGACCCGGTCGAGCCTCTTCCCCGCCCCGACCTGCGCTGCGTCCGCGAGGACGAACGGCCGCCGGTCGACCGGGCGGAGTTCCGGCGGGTGCTGGGCGCCTTCGCGACGGGCGTCACCGTCGTCACCGCACCCGCCGCCGACGGCGAGCCCGGCCCGTCCGGCTTCGCCTGCCAGTCCTTCACCTCCCTCTCCCTCGACCCGCCCCTCGTCGCCTTCATGGTCGGCCGCACGTCCACGACCTGGCCGCGCATCGCCCGCGCGGGCACCTTCTGCGTGAACGTCCTGGCCGCCCACCAGGGCGGCCTGTGCCGCGCCTTCGCGGTGAGCGGCGCGGACAAGTTCGCGGGCGTGCCCTACGACCCCGCCCCCGTCTCCGGCGCCCCGCGCCTCACGGACACGCTGGCGTGGATCGACTGCACGGTCCACGCCGTGCACACGGGGGGCGATCACCTGATCGTGGTCGGCCGGGTGGACGCCCTCGGCGCCGGCCGGGAGGACGCGGCACCGTTGCTGTTCCACAGGGGCCGGTTCCTCTAAGGGGTCCTTGCAGAAGGCCCGCGCCGGATCACCAGCGCCATCAGCGCCGCCGCCGCGCACAGCGCGCCCGACGCGTACCAGACGACGTCATAGGAGCCGAAGACGTCGCGGGCGACACCGCCGAGGAAGGCGATCAGGGCCGCGCCGACCTGGTGGGAGGCGAGGACCCAGCCGAAGACGATCGCGCTGTCGTCGCCGTACCGCTCCCGGCACAGGGCCAGCGTGGGCGGGACCGTGGCGACCCAGTCGAGGCCGTAGAAGACGATGAAGAAGATCATCGGGAGGTGGACGGTCGGGGCCAGCAGCAGGGGGAGGAACACGAGCGAGATGCCGCGCAGGGCGTAGTAGACCGCCAGCAGGCGGCGCGGTTCGAAGCGGTCGGTGAGCCAGCCGGAGGCAATCGTGCCGACCACGTCGAACACGCCGATGACCGCGAGGAGCGAGGCCGCCGCCGGGACGGACATGCCGTGGTCGTGGGCGGAGGGCACGAAGTGCGTCTGGACCAGGCCGTTCGTCGACGCGCCGCAGATCGCGAAGGTGCCGGCCAGCAGCCAGAAGGGGCCCGTGCGCATCGCGGAGACCAGGACGGTGACCGCGCGGCGGGCGGCACCCGTGACCGGGGGCGGCTTGGGCACGAACTCCTTCGCCCCGTAGGGCTTCAGGCCCACGTCCGCCGGGTGGTCGCGCAGCAGCAGCCAGACGAAGGGGACGACGGCCAGGGCGGCGAGGGCGACCGTCACGGCAGCCGGACGCCAGTCGTGGCGCGTGACCATCCAGGACAGCGCCGGCAGGAAGATCAGCTGGCCGGAGGCGGAGGCGGCGGTGAGGATGCCGCTGACCAGGCCACGCCGCTCGGCGAACCAGCGGTTGGTGACCGTCGCCGCGAACGCCAGCGCCATGGAGCCCGACCCCAGACCGACCAGCAGTCCCCAGTACAGCATCAGCTGCCAGGCCGCCGTCATCCACACCGTCAGACCCGAGCCGACCGCGATCACGGTCAGGGCCACGGCCACGACCCGGCGGATGCCGAAGCGGTCCATCAGCGCGGCGGCGAAGGGCGCGGTCAGGCCGTACAGGGCGAGGTTGACCGAGACCGCCGCGGCGATCGTGCCGCGCGACCAGCCGAACTCCGCGTGCAGCGGGTCGATGAGCAGACCCGGCAGCGAACGGAAGGCCGCCGCGCCGATGATCGTGACGAAGGTGACGGCGGCGACGAACCAGGCGCGGTGAACGCGCCGGCGCCGCCGCCCCGGGGCGACTCCGGCCGGCTCGGCGACGTGGGCGACAGGGGTGGCTTCGGGCGGTCGGGCCGCTCGGGTTGTGTGGATCTCGGTCACGTCCTGAAGCTTCCGGCTCACGGCCCCTTCCCATCGAGTGGCCCGAAGGTCAGCATTCGTTAGGATCGGGCCATGGAATCGGCCACTGGCACCCCCGGCTCGCGCCCGCACCGCGTCGTCGTCCTCGCCCTCGACGGGCTGCTCCCCTTCGAGCTGGGCATCCCGCACCGCATCTTCGGCCGCCCCAAGGGTCCCGACGGACAGCACCTGTACGAGGTCGTCACCTGCTCCGTACGGCCTCCCGGACCCGTCGAGACCGACGCCGATTTCGCCATCGACGTCGCCCACGGCCCGGAGGCCCTCGCCACCGCCGACACCGTGATCGTCCCGGCCTCGTACGAACTCGGCCCGGTCTTCGAGGAGGGCGTGCTGACCGAGGACCTGGCCGCCGCCCTCGCGCACGTCCGGCCCGGCACCCGCCTCGCCTCCATCTGCACCGGCGTGTACGTGCTGGCCGCCGCCGGCTTCCTGGACGGCCGGCCCGCCACCACCCACTGGGCCGACGCCGACCGTCTCCAGCGGCTCTTCCCGCGCGTCGAGGTCGACCGGGACGTGCTGTTCATCGACGACGGCGACATCCTCACCTCGGCGGGTGTGGCCGCCGGCATCGACCTGTGCCTGCACATGGTGCGCCGCGACCACGGCACCGCCGTCGCCAACGAGGTCGCCCGCCGCACGGTCGTGCCGCCGCACCGCGACGGCGGGCAGGCGCAGTACATCGAGCGCCCCGTGCCCGACCCGCAGCAGGCCGGCACGACCTCCGCGCGCGCCTGGGCGCTCGGCCGCCTCCACGAGCCGATCCAGCTGCGGGACATGGCCGCCCAGGAGTCCATGTCGGTGCGCACCTTCACGCGCCGCTTCCGCGAGGAGGTCGGCCTCAGCCCCGGCCAGTGGCTCACCCAGCAGCGGGTCGAACGGGCCCGGCACCTCCTGGAGTCCACCGACCTGTCGATCGACCAGGTGGCCCACGACGCCGGCTTCGGCACCGCCCAGTCGATGCGCCAGCACCTCCAGACGGCGCTGGGGGTCACGCCGACGGCGTACCGGCGCACCTTCCGGACCACCCCGCGGCAGGCCCGGGAACTCCCTCGGCCGACCGCGCCACGGCATCGGTCCCGCACCCTGACGGGCCCCTGAGCGAAGCACGGCCGCCTCAGGCTCAGAAGGTCAGGACGGCCCGGGCCACCCGTCCCGCCTCCGCGTCCGCCGCCGCCTTCGCGAAGTCCTCGACCGGGTACGTGGCCGTCACCAGTTCGTCGAGCAGCAGCCGGCCTTCGCGGTAGAGCTCCGCGTACAGCGCGATGTCCCGCTGGGGGCGGGAGGAGCCGTAACGGCAGCCCAGGATGGACTTGTCGAGGTACAGCGAGGAGACGAGGAAGGAGGCCTCCGCGCCGGTCGGCGGCACACCGAGCAGGACGGCCTGGCCGTGGCGGTCCAGCAGGTCGACGGCCCGACGGACGAGTTCCACCCGCCCCACACACTCGAACACGTGGTCGGCGCCGGTCGGCAGGAGGTCCCTTACGCCCTCCGTGGAGGTGAGGAAGTCCGTGGCGCCGAACCGCCGCGCCACCGCCTCCTTGCCCGGATTGGCGTCGACGGCGACGATCCGCGAGGCGCCCGCGATCCGCGCGCCCTGCAGCACGTTCAACCCGATCCCGCCCGTCCCGATGACGACGACGCTCTCGCCGTGCCCGACGCGCGCCCGGTTGAGCACGGCACCGACGCCGGTCAGCACCCCGCACCCGATCAGCGCGGCCGACGGCAGCGGAAGGTCCTTCGGGACCCGGACCGCCTGCACCGCCTTCACCACCGTCCGCTCGGCGAAGGCGGAGTTGGACGCGAACTGGTGGACAGGGCGCCCCGCGCGCGTGAAGGGCCTCCCCGGCCGGCCGATGGCCTGCCGGCACATCGTGGGCCGCCCCCGGTCGCACTCCGGGCACGTGCCGCAGTTGGCGAGCGTGGACAGCGAGACGTGGTCGCCCGGTGCGACGTGCGTGACTCCGGCCCCCACCGCCTCCACCACACCCGCGCCCTCGTGCCCGAGCACCACCGGCGCCGGGAACGGGATCGTCCCGTCGACCACGGACAGGTCGCTGTGGCACAGTCCGGCCGCCGCCACGGCGACGAGCACCTCCCCGGGCCCCGGCTCCCGTACCACCAGGTCGTCCACGACCTCGGCCCGCTCCCCGTCGAACACCACGCCACGCATCGCGTCCCTCACCGTCCCCTGGGTTGTCCGGGCAGGCCGAGCACCCGCTCGGCGATGATCGTGCGCTGCACCTGGTCCGAGCCGCCGTAGACGGTGTCGGCCCGCGAGAACAGGAACAGGTGCTGCGCCTCGTCGAGCGCGTACGGCAGGTCGGGCGACCAGTCCGACGGGCCCACCGCGGCCGCGGCGCCCCGCACCTGAACGGCCAGCTCCCCGAGCCGCTGATGCCAGCCCGCCCACAGCAGCTTGGCCACACTGGGCGCGCCCGGCCCGCCCGAACCCCCCAGCGTCCGCAGCGCGTTCCAGCGCATCGCCCGCAGCTCGGCCCACAGCGTGACGAGCCGGTCCCGTACGACGGGATCGTCGGCGGCGCCCGTCGCGACGGCCGTGCGGACCACGCGCCCCAGTTCCTCGGCGAAGCCGATCTGCTGGGCCAGCGTGGACACCCCGCGTTCGAAGCCGAGGAGGCTCATCGCGACCCGCCAGCCGTCGCCCTCGGCGCCGACGAGATGGTCCGCGCGCGCGTGGGCGCCGTCGAAGAAGACCTCGTTGAAGTCGCTCGTGCCGGTCATCTGCCGGATCGGCCGCACGTCGATCCGGCCGGGCTGGTCCATCGGCACGAGGAGGAAGCCCAGCCCGCGGTGGCGCGTCGACTCTGGGTCGGTGCGGGCCAGCACGAAGCACCAGTCGGCCTCGTGCGCGAGGGAGGTCCAGATCTTCTGCCCGGTGACCCGGTAGCCCGTCCCGTCCGGGGTCCGTTCGGCCTTCGTGCGGATACCGGCGAGGTCGGACCCGGCGCCGGGTTCGCTGTAGCCCTGGCACCAGAGTTCGGCGCCGGCCGCGATCGGCGGCAGGAAGCGGGCCTTCTGCGCGGGGCTGCCGTGTGCGAGGAGGGTGGGCGCCAGCAGGTTCTCCCCGATGTGCCCGGACCGCGGCGGGGCACCGGAGCGCGCGTACTCCTCGGCCCAGGCGACCTGTTGGGTGAGGCTCGCGGTCCGGTTGCCGTATCCGGCCTCGCCCCATCCGAGACCGATCCACCCGGCCGCGCCGAGGGTGCGCTCCCAGGTGCGCCGGTCGCCGGCGCGTCCGGCATGGGCGGCGAGCCAGGCACGCGCCTCGGCCCGCATCGCGTCGTCCTCGGCTGTGATGGCGAAATCCACGTTCACCTCCGGCGTCCATCCGCTCACGCGTTCGGGCGGGCCCCTTCCCGGGCCGCCCGGGCCATCTCCCCCACCCGCTCCAGCATCGGCATCGGGTCCACCCCCACCGACCCGGGCAGGGCCTCCGCTATCCGCTCCGGGGTCCAGGGACCGCCCTGCGCGTGGGCCGACCGCAGTTCCCGCGGCTGCGCCCACACCGCGATCTTCGCACCGGCGACCGTGTAGACCTGCCCGGTTATCCCCAGCTCCCGCGCGCGGTCCGACAAGAGGTAGATCACCATGGCGGCGACGTCCTCCGGCTCGCCGATCTCGGCCAGTTCCGTCGGCACCCCCGCCGACATCCGCGTCCGCGCGACGGGCGCGACCGCGTTGGCGGTCACCCCGTACCTGTGCAGCCCGAGGGCCGCGCTGCGCACCAGCGAGATGATCCCGCCCTTGGCCGCGCTGTAGTTGGCCTGCGACACCGACCCCTGGTGGTTGCCGCTGGTGAAGCCGATGAGCGTGCCGGAGCGCTGGGCGCGCATCACGGCGGAGGCGGCCCGGAAGACGGTGAAGGTGCCCTTCAGATGCGTGGCGACCACCGGGTCCCACTCCTCCTCGGACATGTTGAACAGCATCCGCTCGCGCAGGATCCCGGCCACGCACACGACGCCGTCGAGCCGCCCGTACTCCGACACGGCGGTGTCCACGACGCGTTGTCCGCCGGCCATGGTGGAGATGTCGTCGGCGACGGCGACGGCCCCGCCGCCGGCCGCCTCGATCTCCTTGACGACGGCCTCGGCCACCTCGCTGGTGGGCGAGGCGCCGTCCACGGAGACGCCGTAGTCGTTGACGACGACCCGCGCGCCCTCGGCGGCCGCCGCCAGTGCCACCGCCCGGCCGATACCCCGGCCGGCGCCCGTCACGGCGACGACCTTGCCGGCCAAGAAGTTCCCCATGCTCGGCCCCTTCCCACGGTTTCTGACGGACCGTTAGATTTTATGTCCCGCCGGACGGTCGAGGACAAGCCCCGGGGAGGCACCGGATGGCACTGCCGGAGGAGTTCCACGCCATCGCCCAGCGCGTCAACAACTGGGGCCGCTGGGGGGCCGACGACGAGATCGGCACCCTCAACCTGATCACCGACGAGGTCGTGCGGCGGGCGGTCGCCGAGGTGCGCACCGGCCGGCGGGTCCCGCTGGCCCTCCCGCTCAAGGAGGACGGCGTGCAGACCGGGATGATCCCGGGGCGGGTCAACCCCCTGCACGTGATGGTGCAGATCAACCAGGAGCTCTTCGGGCCCGGTTCGGTGGCGTGCAGCGACGACGCGGTGACCATGGGGCTCCAGGCCGCCACCCACTGGGACGCGCTGACGCACGTCTCGCACGCGGGCCGCCTCTACAACGGCCGCCCGGCCACCGGCATCACCGCGCACGGCGGCGCCGGGTTCGGCGGCATCGACAAGGCGCGGCACGTCGTCTCGCGCGGGGTGCTGCTGGACGTGGCACGCGCGCGGGGCGTCGACCGGCTGGACGGCGCGCACGCGGTCACCCCGGAGGACCTGGAGGCGGCCGAGGAGCTGGCCGGGACGCGGGTGCGGGCAGGCGACATCGTGCTCGTGCGGACCGGTCAGGTGCGGGCCTACCTGGCCGGGGACAGGCACGGCTACGCGCACCCGTCGCCCGGGCTGTCGGTGCGCGCGCCGGAGTGGTTCCACGCGCGGGACGTGGCGGCGGTCGCCAACGACACGCTCACGTTCGAGATCTTCCCGCCCGAGATCGAGGACCTGTGGCTGCCGGTGCACGCGCTCCACCTGGTGGAGATGGGGATGCTCCAGGGCCAGAACTGGAATCTCGAAAAGTTGTCCACAGCCTGTGGACAAGAGGGCCGCTACGCGTTCCTGCTGTCGGCGACGCCCGAGCCGTTCGTCGGCGGCACCGGATCGCCGGTGGCGCCGGTGGCCGTCCTGTGAACCCCCTCACCCCCGCCGAGACCCCCAGGGGCGCGGAGAACGACGAATGGTGGCGCGCATGTGCCCGCCCCGAGCACGGCACACTGCGCACCACCATCCGACTCGGCGTACCCTCCCCGCTCTCGACCGCGCCCGAGCGGGGGCCCCGTCGGCATCCCCTCGACCCTGCGGGGACCGACGCCGAATCGCGACCCGCACTCGGCGAGGGCCTCCGTCACCGAAGCCCTCGTCGTCCCCTCGCGGCGAATCGCTGACCACAAGCGTGATCAAACGGACACGAGTCGTCAACACCCGATCGGGGATTCATCACGTACGCACCCTTTGTCATGGGCGCGCACGGAAGCACACCCGGGCGCATCGAGCCCCGCCGGGAGTCGGACGACAGCGCTTTCTGCCCCCGTGCTCCGTCACCTGACGGGCCGTCGACCCGCCGTCCCCCCCGTGCGCCGCCTCCGCCGTGCGCCGCCTCCGCCGTGCGCCACCTCCGCCGTGCGCCGTCACACCGCCTCGTAGGCGAACCCCTCGTACGTCGGCCCCTGGCAGGCGGGCCCCTCGCCCTCGGCCTTGCTCACGCCGGGCGGGGCGCACCGGTCGAGTTCGCACCAGATCCGCTTGCCGGGGCCCTCCATGGTCCAGCCCCAGCGGTCGGCGAGCCCGTCGACGAGGGCCAGGCCGCGCCCGCCCGTGGAGTCGTCGTCCACGCACCGGGGCACGGGCGCGCGGTCGCTGCGGTCGGCCACCTCCAGCCGGACGACGGCCCCCTCGGCCGTCCTGCCCGGCAGGGAGAGCCGCAGCACGGCCGCACGGCCCGTGTGCACGACGGCGTTGGTGACGAGCTCGGAGACGAGCAGGATCAGCGTCTCGGCGAGTGGTTCGTCGTCCCCTATTCCGGACCCGACGAGGCGCGAACGGGCCCACCGCCGGGCGCGACCCACCTCAGCGGGGTCGGGCCGGATCTCCAACTGCACTTGAAGCACCTGCACCGCTCACACCATCCGAACCGGCGGACACATGGCCGCGCGCCACGCGAGCCACGTGAGCCACGCGAGCACCATGACGACGAGGGCCACGATCGTAGCCATTTTCTGCATGGCCAGAACAACAGCCAGAGGCAGGGTGACGGAACGTGAATCCCTTACGGGACAGCTTGATTGACGTACAGTCACCTCAACAAGCGCTTCGGGCATATTCCAGCGCGAAGGAGTACCTGTACGGCATACTGTGCGACGCTCGCCGCGAGGAGTCGAACAGGCGGAGTACCGCGGCCTGTCCGGACAGGAGAACGCCCTGCGAGCAGGGGTGCACGCCGCGACGTCCGGCACCGCCCGGGGGGTGCCGCCGACACGGTTCGTACTCGGAACCACTCGCATCCCACAGAAGGTACCGGAGCGACTCCCCGACTCCATGCCGTGACGGGTCACGCGTAGGACACAACTGCATATCCACGCTCCGTGACGGCGGTATGCCACGATCCGCGACATGAGCCCCACAGGCCACTCACGTCACACCATCACCGCAGGCAGGAGCCCTGGGGCGGCCCTCCGGCCGGTTCGCCCAGCAGGTCCACCGCGAGCATCTCTTCACTCTCCGTGACATTTCCGGCACGTCGGGTGCGCACCCAGGCGCGCTTGAGCAGCAGGTGTGTCTCCGTCTCCCAGGTGAACCCCATCCCGCCGTGCACCTGGAGACAGTCGCGGGCACCGCGCACGGCGGCCTCGTCGGCGAGGAGGCGGGCGGCGGCGATGTCGGCCGGGTCGGCGGTGACGGCGGCCGCGTAGACCGCGGCCCGGGCCACCTCCACCCGCACCAGCAGCTCGGCGCACAGGTGCTTGACGGCCTGGAAGGCGCCGATCGGCCGCCCGAACTGCTCCCGCGTCCGAGCGTGTTGCGCGGCGAGCTCGCACGCGCGCGTGGCCGTGCCGAGTTGTTCGGCGGCGGTGAGCAGGACGGCGACCGGGTCGGCCGGCCGGGTGCCGGACGGCACCCGGTGCAGCGGGGTCAGCGGGTCCACCGACCGCAGCGGCACGGCACCGTCGGCCTCCCCGAGGACGACGTCGGCCTCCGCCAACCACTCCACCAGCCCGCCGTCGACGACCGCCACGACCGTCTCCCCGCTCGCCGCGCCCGGCACGGCCGCGGCCGCGAGATGGGTGGCCACCAGCGGTCCCGGCAGCAGCGCCCGGCCCGCCTCCTCGAACGCCAACACGGCCTCGGGCAGGCCCAGTCCGACCCCGCCCCGCGTCTCCGGCAGCCGCAGCGCGAAGAACCCGGCCTCCCCCAGCGCCCGCCACAGCCCCCGGTCGAGCCGCGGGTCGGCGACGGTCCGGCGCAGCGCCTCCCGGTCGAAGCGGCGCGCCAGCACCTCCCGCACCCCGGTGCGCAACGCCTTCTGGTCCTCGGTCAGTCGGAAGCGCATGCCCGCACGTCACCGCCCCTTCGGCAGTCCGAGGATCCGCTCGCCCACGATGTTGCGCTGGATCTGCGAGGTCCCGGCCGCGATGGTGTACGAGAGGGAGGACAGCCGGTCGAGCACCCAGGGCCGGCCGAGATCGAGGGCCGCGTCGCCGAGGACGTCGGCGGCGGTGTCGTACAGCTCCTGGCGGGCGTGCGAGTAGCTCAGCTTGAAGACCGAGCCCGTCACGCCGGGCACCCCGCCCGCGGCCTCGGCGGCGCTGACGTTCCACTGGGTGAGCCGCCACAACGCGCGGAAGCGGGCGTTGAGGGCGCCCAGCCGCCGCCGCAGCGCCGGGTCGTCCCAGCGGCCGTTGGCGCGTGCCTCGCGGGCGAGGTCGCCGAGGACGCGGCGGCAGGCGACGACCTCGCCGGCGAAGGCGGTGCCGCGTTCGAAGGACAGCGTCACCATGGTCACCCGCCAGCCGTCGTTCTCGGCGCCCACCCGGTGTGCGACCGGGACCCGCACCTCGTCGAGGAACACCTCGGCGAACTCGGCCGACCCGGCGAGCGTGCGCAGCGGCCGAACGGTGACGCCCGGGCTGTCCATGGGCAGCGCGAGCCAGGTGATGCCCCGGTGCTTCGGCGCGTCCGAATCGGTGCGCACGAGGAGTTCGCACCAGTCGGCGACCTCGGCGTGCGACGTCCAGATCTTGGACCCGCTCACCACGTAGCAGTCGCCGTCGCGCCACGCGCGCGTGCGCAGGGCGGCGAGGTCGGACCCGGCGCCCGGTTCGCTGAAGCCCTGGCACCAGACCTCCTCGCCGCGCAGGATCGGCGGCAGCCAGCGCTCCCGCTGGGCGGCCGTGCCCTCGGCGGCGATCGTCGGACCGGCGTGCAGCAGCCCGACGAAGCCGGCGCCCACGTAGGGGGCTCCGGCCCGTTCCGTCTCCTCCAGGAAGATCAGCCGGACGGTGGGGGTGGCGTCCCAGTGCACGTGCGCGTACCCGGCGTCGTACAGCCTGCGCTGCCAGCCGAGGTCGTAGGCGCGGCGGGCCGGCCAGTCGTCGGGCGGCGGCCTGTCGGGCAGCGCCGGGAGTTCCTTCGTCAGCCACTGTCTGAGGCGGGCGCGGAACTCCGCCTCCTCCGGGGTGTCCGCGAGGTCCATCAGGCGTCGAGGTCGAGGCCGAGCATGCGGATCGCGTTGCCCCGCATCAGCTTGTGGACCGTCTCCTCGTCGAGGCCCTTCACATGGTCGAGGGCGACCTCCTTGGTGTGCGGGAAGGTCGAGTCGACGTGCGGGTAGTCGGTCTCGAAGGTGGCGTTGTCCCGCCCCACCACGTCCAGGGACGCCACCCCGTGCTTGTCGCGGAAGAAGCAGCAGAAGACCTGCCGGTAGTAGTAGGTGGACGGCGGCTCGGGGACCAGGTCGCGGACCCCGCCCCAGGCGCGGTGCTCCTCCCACACGTCGTCGGCGCGTTCCAGGGCGTAGGGGATCCAGCCCATCTGGCCCTCGGAGTAGGCGAGCTTGAGGGCCGGGAAGCGCACCAGGACACCGCTGAAGAGGAAGTCCATCATCGACGCCATGGCGTTGTTGAAGGACAGCGAGGCCTGGACGGCGGGCGGCGCGTCGGGCGAGGCGGCCGGCATCTGCGAGCTGCTGCCGATGTGCATGTTGACGACCGTTCCGGTCTCCTCGCAGACGGCGAAGAAGGGGTCCCAGTAGCCGGAGTGGATGGACGGCAGCCCCAGGTGGGTGGGGATCTCGGAGAAGGTCACCGCGCGCACCCCGCGGGCGGCGTTGCGCCGGATCTCGGCGACCGCCAGGTCGATGTCCCACAGCGGGATCAGGCACAGCGGGATGAGCCGCCCGCCGCTGTCGCCGCACCACTCCTCCACCATCCAGTCGTTGTAGGCGCGCACACAGGCGAGGGCGACCTCCTTGTCGTGCGCCTCGGCGAAGGTCTGGCCGCAGAAGCGGGGGAAGGTCGGGAAGCAGAGGCTGGCCTCGACGTGGTTGAGGTCCATGTCCTGGAGCCGGGCGACGGGGTCCCAGCAGCCGCGCCGCATCTCCGCGCGGGTGATGCCCTCCAGGGTCATCTGGTCGCGGTCGAAGCCGACGGCGGCGATGTTGCGTTTGTAGGGGAACCTCAGGTCCTCGTAGACCCACCAGTCGGTGGGCGGGCCGTCCGGGTCCATCGTGATCCGGTACTTGCCGCCGACGTACGCCAGGTCCCCGATCCCGGCGGTGAGGGGCTTGGGGCCGCGGTCGCGGTACTTGGCCGGCAGCCAGGTGTCGAAGAGGTGTGCGGGCTCGATGACGTGGTCGTCGACGCTGATGATGCGGGGCAGTTCGGCTTGGGCCATGGGGTTCCCCACCTCTGTATCTGATGGACCGTCAGATCGGCCGTCGCAAGCAGGCTAGTGCCACACCCCTGGACCGACAAGGCGCCCGGCCCTACGCTCTGCCCACGATCTGACTGTCCGTCAGATCTTGTGTCCGCCGACAAGGGGCCGCCGTGACCGACACCGCCCACGCGCTGAGCGCGTCCCGCACTCTCTGGGAGCTCCTGGCCCGCCGCGCCGCCCTCACCCCCGACCGTCCGGTCCTCCTCCAGGGCGACCGCTCGCTGACCTTCGGCGAGCTGTGCGCGCGGGCCGAGCGGACCGCGGCCGGCCTGTACGAGCGTGGGGTGCGCCCCGGCACGGTCGTCGCCTGGCAGCTGCCCACCCGCCCCGAGACGGTCGTCCTGTCCTTCGCGCTGGCCCGCCTGGGCGCCGTCCAGAGCCCCGTCATCCCCTTCTACCGGGACCGCGAGGTCGGCTTCGCGCTGCGCGAGTCGAAGGCCGAGTACTTCGCGGTGCCGGGCGTGTGGCGTGGCTTCGACCACGGCGCCATGGCTCGGCGGCTGGGCGCCGAGGGCGTCTTCGAGGCGTACGACGACCTCCCCGACGGCGACCCGTCCGTGCTGCCCCCGCCGCCCGCCGACGGCACCCGCGTCCGCTGGATCTACTGGACCTCCGGGACGACGTCCGCGCCCAAGGGCGTGCTGCACACCGACCGTTCCCTGATCGCGGGCGGCTCCTGCCTCGCCCACGCGCTGCGGCTGTCCGCCGACGACGTCGGCTCGATGGCCTTCCCCTACGCGCACATCGCCGGGCCCGACTACACGGTGATGCTGCTGCTGTACGGCTTCCCCTCGGTGATGTTCGAACAGTTCGCCCTGCCGGAGGCGCTCGCGGAGTACCGCCGGCACGGGGTGACCGTGGCGGGCGGGTCGACGGCGTTCTACTCGATGTTCCTCGCCCAGCAGCGCGAACGGCCGGACACGCCGCTGATCCCCTCGCTGCGGCTGCTCGCCGGCGGCGGGGCGCCGAAACCGCCCGAGCTCTACCACGCGGTCGTCCGCGAGATGGGCGTGCAGCTCACCCACGGGTACGGGATGACCGAGGTGCCGATGATCACCATGGGGTCACCGGACGACACCCCCGAGAACCTCGCGACGACGGAGGGGCGGCCGCCGGAGGGCATGGAGATACGGATCGTGGACGGGGAGGTGCGGCTGCGCGGGGAGGCGGTGTGCCGGGGCTACCTGGACCCGGAGCAGACCGCCGAGGCCTTCGACGAGGAGGGGTTCCTGCGCACCGGCGACCTCGGACACCTCACCGCCGACGGCCATCTGGTCCTCACCGGCCGGCTGAAGGACGTCATCATCCGCAAGGGCGAGAACATCTCGGCCAAGGAGATCGAGGACCTGCTGCACGCCCACCCGGCGGTGGGCGACGTGGCGGTCGTCGGCCTGCCGGACGCCGAGCGCGGCGAGCGGGTGTGCGCGGTGGTCGAGCAGCCCGCCGGGGCCGAGGAGCTGACCCTGGAGGCGGTGACCGCGTACCTGCGCGCGGAAGGGCTGTCCGTGCACAAGCTGCCGGAGCAGCTGGAGCTGGTGGACGCCCTTCCGCGCGGCGAGACGCTGCGCAAGGTGCTGAAGTACGAACTGCGCGAACGCTTCACGGCCGGCGGACGGTGACGCCGCCCGGGGCCGGCCGGACAGCGGACGTCAGATCCGCCAGGGATTACTCGGGGACGGTGAAGTAACGCGCGAAGGCGGGCACGATCTCCGCCTCGCCGACCCTGCCGTCACCGTCGCCGTCGAGCGTGACGGCGGCCGCGTGGGCGACCTGCTCGGGAACGCCGAGGCAGCGCAGCACGCGCACGGTGTCCTCCACGGTGGCCGCCCCGTCGCCGTCGGTGTCGGCGAGGGCCAGGGCCGCGTGCAGGAAGGGGCGGGCGATCTCGGCGAACCGCTCGGGGTTGTCGCGCAGGCGCTTGACCGCGCCGCTGACGAACTCGTCCCGGGTGATGCGCTGGTCGCCGTCCCGGTCCGCCATGCCGGCCATGCCCTGCCAGAACGCCTCGGCACCGGCGTAGAGGGCCTGTCCCTTGTCCGACCGGGCCGGAGTGCCGAACTCGGCGAGCAGCGCCTTCGCGGCGGCGCCGAAGTCCTCCCGGTCGATGTAGCCGTTGCCGTCCTGGTCGAAAGTGGCGAACCGGCCGGCGATCCGGCGCTCGTACTCGCTGCTGACCATGCTTCTCGGGCCGCCTTACGTCGTCACGTGGGGGTGCTTCCAGGCAGGGAGCGTACGACGCCGGCGACGTCCGGGCGGCGGGAAGGTGAGCGTTGTGCCAAGACCGGGGGAATTCCGGGACAGGGGCGTGGCCGGGCCGTGACGCGGCAGCGGCAGCGGCAGCGGCAGCGGCAGCGGCAGCGGCAGCGGCAGCGGCAGCGGCAGCGGCAGCGGCAGCGGCAGCGGCAGGAGCGTACGGACGCCGGTGACCCGCCCGCGGGTGTGCCGGCCGGCTGCCGGACGGGTCCTGCCCCGCCCTTCGTCACCGCCGCGCGAGACGCACCGGACCGACGGGGACGCGGGACGCGGGACACGGGACACGGGACACGGGACGCGGGACGCGAGGGGGGAGGCCCGCCGCTGGGCACGCCACTGCGGGTAGGCGCCGCCGGGCGCACTCCGAGGTGCGGTCGGCTGCTACGCCGACAGGGGCTCGGTGTCGTCGCCCACGGCGTCGGCGACATCACCGTAGACGTCGAAGAGCCGGCGCACCCCGAGGGCGCCGAGGACCCGGTTGACGTGCGAGCCCTCCGCCGCGCCCCGGGCCGGCAGGATCAGACGCAGCCGGCCCCGGCAGGAACGGATGAGGCGGCGGGCGGCGATGAGCACGCCGACGCCGCTGGAGTCGCAGAAATGCACCTCGGAGAGGTCCAGGACGAGACTGTGGCGCCCCTCGGCCACCACGTCGTGCACCCGCTTGCGCAGCACGGGCGACGTCACCAGGTCCAGTTCGCCCGACACATGGAGCACGGCCCACCCGCCCCGCTCGCCGTCGGTCACTTCGAACGCCACGACCACGCCCTTCGCTCGCCAGAACGGAAGCTGTCCCTTCGCTTCCTCGCAGCGCGGCTGCCCAGCGGCCGTTCCCCGAAACGCCGAGCCAAAAACGAGAGATGAACGAAAGAGGCTTGTTTCCGTCACATTCGGTCCTGTTCGATCGCAACAGAACAGGCTTGATCACAAGGGGGTTGGGTAGGCACGGCCCATACCACCTGCCGGGGGACGGGGGGCGCACAATGCCACAAAGGGGCGTGCACTGTGGGACGTGCCGACTACATTCGAGGTGACGGTGGCAGCACGCTGGACGCGGACGGACGGGTGAGGGGGCCGCATGGCGACGGAGGACGCACCGCCCCGCTGGGACCGCAAGATGCAACAGCGGCTCGCGCGCGGGGAGGCTGCCGCCCTCGGCGAGCTTTACGACCGGTTCGCTTCGCTGGTGCACGGACTCGCCCACCGCGTGCTCGAAGACGAACGAGCCGCGGACGCCGTCACCCGCGAGGTCTTCGCCCACGTCTGGGCCCGGCCCGACTCCTACGACCCCAAGCAGGGGCCCCTGCGGACCTGGGTGGCCACCCTCACGCACCGCCTCGCCGTGCAGCGGCTGCGTGCCACCGAGACCGCGGCCCTCGCCGACGGCGCCCCCGGCACCACCGAGGAACTGGAGGACAAGGTCCGCCACGCCGCCGTCGCCGCCCGCGCCGACTACATCGTCCAGTCCATGCCCACGCCGCTGCGCGCCGCCCTGGAGCTGGCCTACTTCCAGCGCCGCGACTACCGCCAGACCGCCGCCGACCTGGGCGTCACCGAGGACGAGGCCCGCCGCCGGCTCCGCCTGGGTCTCCAGCTGCTCTCCACCGCCCACGACACCCCCGCCCCCGGCGCACCACCCGGATACGGAGGAGCGGCATGACCGACGAGGGCGCCTTCGAGCCGCGCGACCGCCACGGGACGGAGCGCGACACCGGGGACGGCCACCCCGGGCCACCGGACGCTCCGGGTGGCCCCCGTCCCTCCGCACCCGCCGGCACCCCGGACCCGGGACACCTCTCCGGGGTCCCGTACCCGCTTGCGCCCCCGCGGGCCTTCGTCGAGGAGGGTGCGACGCCGGTGCGCGAGCCGGTCCGCGGCGGTGCGTCCGGGTCGCTGCGTCTGGAGCACCCGGTACTGAAGGCGCTGCTGGGCGCGTGGGCGCTGGCGGCCTGCTCGGCCGAGGAGACCGCCGCCGTCGAGGACCACCTCGGCTCCTGCGGAACGTGCGCCGACGAGGCGCGCCGGCTGCGCGAGGCCGTCGGCCTGCTCCAGCGTCCCGAGAGCCTCGACCTCGACCCCGGCCTGCGCACCCGCGTCCTCGACGGCTGTCTGGACCGGCGGCCGCCCCGCATCCCGGTCCCCGGCTGGGCGGCCTCGTACGACGCCGAGACCGCCCGCCTCGACGCCCTGCTCCAGGACTTCGGGGAAGCCGAGTGGCACGCGCCCGTACGGCTGCGCTGGTACCGGGGCGAGGGGCCGACGAGCCGCCGGACGACCGTCGCGGGGGTCATCGCGCACCTGCTCGCCGTGGACGGCCTGGTCGCCGTCGCGCTCGGCCTCGACGACCCGCTGGGCGAGGCCAAGCCGACGGACACGCCCGCCGAACGCACCGAGGCGTTCTGGGACGCCTCGCACCTCCCGCCCACCCGTGACGTGCGGGGCCCGTGGCGCGAGCAGACCCACTCCGTCGTGCGCACGGTCTCCTTCACCGGCGGCGGCCCCGGCACCGTGCCCGTCTCGTACGGCGCCTTCGAGCTGCCCCTGCGGGACGCGCTGCTCGACCGGGCCTTCGAGTGCTGGGTGCACGCCGAGGACATCGCAGAGGCGGTCGACTACCCCTACGCGCCGCCCGCGCCGCGCCATCTGCACGGCATGATCGACCTGGCCGCCCGTATGCTGCCGGGCGCCCTCGCCGAGCGCCGCCGCGCGGGCCTCGCCTCCCCAACGGCCACCCGCCATCTCGTGCCCGCCGGCAGCCCCGGCCGCAGCCTGCGGCTGGAGATCGAGGGCTCGGGCGGCGGGCAGTGGCTCATTCCCCTGGACTCCCCGGCGGCGGTGGGCTCCGCCGACCACGAGGTGGCCCATGTCGCCCTGGACGACACGGAGTTCTGCAAGCTCGCCGCGGGCCATGTCCCTCCGGAGGAGGCGGCGGCGGGCCAGGTGGGGGACCGGGACGCCATCCGGGACGTGCTGCTGGCGGCGGCCTCCCTGAGCCGGATGTAGGCGGCTCCGCACGCCCTCGATGCGGGCGCACCCGACCCCCGGGCCGCCGCAGGCGAGCAGCCGGGCAGCCGGGAAACACCCCCTAGGCGAACACGACCGTCCGCCGCCCGTTCAGCAGGATCCTCCGCTCCGCGTGCCACTTCACCGCGCGGGCCAGGGCCTGGCACTCCACGTCCCGCCCGATCGCGACGAGCTGGTCCGGCGTGACGTCGTGCCCGACCCGCTCGACCTCCTGCTCGATGATCGGCCCCTCGTCGAGGTCGGCGGTGACGTAGTGCGCGGTCGCCCCGATCAGCTTCACGCCCCGGGCGTGCGCCTGGTGGTACGGCTTCGCGCCCTTGAAGCTCGGCAGGAAGGAGTGGTGAATGTTGATGATCCGCCCGCTGAGCTGCTTGCACAGGTCGTCCGAGAGCACCTGCATGTACCGGGCGAGGACGACCAGTTCGACGTTCTCCCCGCGGACGATCTCCAGCAGCTGCGCCTCGGCCTCGGGCTTGTTCTCCTTCGTCACCGGAAGGTGGTGGAAGGGAATGTCGTAAGAGCCCACCAGCTCGGCGAAGTCGGTGTGGTTGGACACCACCGCCGCGATCTCCACCGGCAGCGCTCCGATCCGCGCGCGGAACAGCAGGTCGTTCAGGCAGTGCCCGAACTTGCTGACCATGAGGACGATGCGCATCTTCTCGTCGGCCCGGTTGATCTGCCAGTCCATGTGGAAGGAGTCGCCGATCGCCGCGAAGCTCGCCCGCAGCTTGTCCACCGTCACCGGCGCCTCCGCCGAGAAGTGGACGCGCATGAAGAACAGACCCGTGTCGTGGTCCCCGAACTGCTGGCTGTCCTCGATGTTGCAGCCGGTCATGAACAAGTAGCTCGACACGGCGTGCACGATGCCCTGCTTGTCGGGGCAGGACAGGGTGAGGACGTACTGGTCGGCGGGGGCCGCCGCGGCTCGGGTGGACTGCTCACTCATGCAGGACAGGGTCTCACGTCCGTCGCGGGCCCCGGCCCGACGTCCGTCACGCGGAACGCGTCATGATCCGCAGCACCTCGAGCGTGCGCGGCGCCGCGTCCGGGTCCTCGCCGTCGGCCGCCGCCATCCGCACATGCGCGTCACGCGCCGCCCGCACCGCCTCCGGCCAGGCCTCGTGGTCGAGATAGGCGGAGACCGGCGCGTCCGGGCCGACCTGGTGCATGATCCGCAGCACCCGCAGGACGGCCGTGTCGACGAGGGCCGCCTCCTGCGAGTCGCGGAAGATCGTACCGACGTACTTCTCGGCGGACCAGTTGTCCAGCCAGGTGTCCTCGACCAGGCGGTACACGGCGTCGGTGACGTCCCCGTAGCCCTCCACACCGGCCAGCCAGACGTCGCGCTGGAACGCCGGGTCGGAGAGCATGTGCAGCGCGGAGCGCACATTGCTGCGCCAGCGCCACCACGGCATGTCGTTGAGTGGCATGCCGCCCATGGTGAACGAGCGACGGCCGCGACGGGAAGAGTTCTCCGAACCTTGCACGGTCACCGATCGTACGTTCTCGGCCTCGGGCGCCTCACCGGCCCCCGCAATTCACCTCTCGGTCACCTGTTGTCGACCATGGATGACGCGGAGGTTATCCATGTGACGGAATCGTGCGTGTCCATGACCGGCAGGCGACGCGCACGAAGCACCTTCCTCCCCGGGTTCACCCGCTTCACCAGATCCGCCAGAGCCACCGCCGTCTCGGCGGGTGCCCTGGTGGCCTGTGCGTCACTCGCCGCCGGGTGCGGGGTCGTCCCCGGTGCCACGGGGGGTTCCGGGGACGGCCCGATCGTCGTCATGACCTGGGCGCCCGAGGGCACGGCCGCCACGAACAAGCCCGGCATGCCCGCCTTCGCCCGCGCCTACGCCCGCTGGGTCAACGCCAACGGCGGGCTGAACGGCCGCGAGCTGACCGTCCTGACCTGCAACGAGCACAACGACGGGGTGAACGCCGCGAAGTGCGCCCGGCGCGCGGTCAAGGAGGGCGCGGTCGCCGTCGTCGGCTCCTACAGCCAGCACTCCGACGCCTTCTTCCCGCACCTGGAGGGCGCCGGCATCCCCTACATCGGCGGCTACGGCGTCACGAACGCCGAGTTCACCAGCCCGCTGTCGTACCCGGTCAACGGCGGGCAGCCCGCGCTGCTGGCGGGCCTCGGCAAGGAGCTCGCCGCGAGCTGCGGCCCGGTCGCGCTGGTCCGTCCGGACACCATCGCGGGCGACGCGCTGCCCACCATGCTCAACGCCGGACTGACGGCGGGCGAGCACGACACCGCCGACGACCGGCGGGCCCCGGAGGACTCCACCGAGTACTCGGAGCAGGCGCAGGCGGCCCTGGAGAAGGTCGCCGACGACGCCGCGAAGGGCGAGGCGTCCGGCCGGCCGGGCTGCGTGGTCCCCGCGCTCGGCGACCGCACCAGCACCTTCATGGACTCCTTCCGCCGCACCCGCGAGGACTACACGGCCGTGCGCACCGCCACCGTCCTCGGCAGCGTCGACCAGACCGTCATCGACTCCACCGGCGGGGCGTCGGGCCCGTACGAGGGCGCCTACGTCACCGGCTGGTACCCGGTGGCGAGCGATCCCCGCTGGGACGCGATGAAGAAGGTGATCAGCCAGGAGGCGTTCTCCGACACCCGTGTCGACGCCGGCGACACCGGCGTGCAGACCACCTGGATCGCGTACTCCGTGTTCCGGGCGGTCGTGGAGGCGCTGGGCGACGGCGAGGTGACCGCCACCAGCGTGCGCCACGCCCTGGACGACGGCCTGAAGGTGACCACCGGGGGCCTCACGCCGACACTGCGCTGGCAGTTCACCGACCGGCTCGCCTCCATCGGCTTCCCACGCCTGGTCAACGCCGACGTGACGCTCCAGGCGGTGAGACAGGGCCGGCTGGTGGCGGTCAAGACGGACTTCGTCGACACGACGGAGACGCTGGAGAACGCGGACATCGACTGAGCGGGACGCGGCGCCGACCGGGCGAGTGCGTGGCCGGGGACGCCGGCCGGGCGAGTGCGTGGCCGGGGGCGCCGGCGGGGGGAGCGGTCGCTCAGAGCTGGGTGGGCTGGCGCTGGGTCAGACCGTACGTCTTCGCGATCTCGTTCCACAGCTTGGCGGCCTGCTTCTTCTGCGCGCTGGCGGTGCCGCTCGCCCGGTTGCCGGCCTGCGTCTCGGGCGTGGTGCGGGCCTGCCCCTTCCGGCAGCCCTTCTTGTCGGCGGCCGTCTGGTCGGCCCAGGCCGCGTAGTGGTCGTCGGCCGACGCGGAGGCCTGCCACGCCTTGGTGAGGGCGGTGGTCAGGGCGGTGTGGTCCGGCAGCTTGTCGACGCTCAGCCCGGACAGCCGCGTCACCAGCCCGGTGCGCTGCTTGGCCGCCTCCCGCAGGTCGGTGGCGGCCTGCGCGAGGTTGGTACACGCCTTCACGTCCGCCACCGCGCTGATCACACTGGCCCGGCTGCTGCCGCTGTCCGCGAGCAGTTTGTCCAGGGCGATCGCCTGCTGCTCGGCGGGATCGGCGGACGCCGACGCCGATCCCTCGCTCGCGGGCGCCGACGCGGCGACGGTCTTGCCGTCGCCCTCCTGGTCGCTTCCGCCTCCGCCGCCGAGCAGCGCGCCCGCGCCGATCCCGACGACCGCGATGCCCACACCGATCGCCGCGAGCAGCGGCACCCTCGATCCCGTACGGCCGCCCCGGCCGCCACCGTGGTCATCGTCGTCCGTGCGTCTGCCGCGTCGCGGGCCCAGCGGGTCGGCGGGCGACTGCGGGGTGTGGGCCGGCCGGGGGGAGTAGCCCTCCGGCTCGGAGAAGCGCGGCAGTCGCTGTGTGGACGCGGCCGGCGCGTCGCCGCCCGGCCCGCTGCGGAAGAGGTTGTCGAACTCGGCGGGCGGCTGCCGGTCCGGCGCCTGTCCGGTCACGGGCGGTATGTACTGGGTGGCCTCGGCGTCGGGGTGCCCGGCGCCCGGCATGGGCCCGGGGACCTGTTGCGCCTGCTGCGAGCGGCCCAGGAAGTGCGTCGACTCCGACGGGCTCTCGGGCGGCAGTGCACCCGGTGCGACCGGCGGCAGGTACTGCGTGGCTCCCTCGTCCGCGGGAGCGGCGGCGACGGGCGGCAGGTACTGGGTCGCGCCCTCGTCAGCCGGAGCGGAGGCGACGGGCGGCAGGTACTGGGTCGCGCCCTCGTCCGCCGGAGCGGAGGCGGGCGGCGGCCCGGCCGTGACCGGCGGTATGTACTGCGTGGCCCCCTCGTCGACGGGCGGCAACGGCGCCCGCGCGGCGCCCTGCCCGTAGGACGACTGCGCGGACACGTCCTGCCCGTACGACGGCTGCGCGGACACGTCCTGCCCGTACGACGAGGGCTGCGCGGAGACGTCCTGCCCGTACGAGGGCTGCGCGGACACGTCCTGCCCGTACGAGGGCCGCGACGACTGCGCCGCGGACACGTCCTGCCCGTACGACGGTGTCGGGGCGCCCTCCGGCGGGAGGGGGCCCGCGCCCGGGTGGGGCCGGCCCCACGGGTCCGGGCCGGCCGACTGCGGGGCGTCCCACTGCTGGTCCGCGGGCAGCGGCCAGCCCTGCGCCTGGCCCGGCTGCTGCTCGGGGCCCCACTGCCCGCCCCAGGTCTGCCCGGACGGCGGCGCGGACGCCGACGGCGCCTCCTGCTGCCCGTACGTCTGCCGACCGCCGTAGGGGCCGGGCTGCGGAGCGTTCGCCCTGCCCTGGTCACCGGTCATGCCCGGCAGCAGCGGCTCGCCACCGTCGGAGGGCAGCACGATGCCTTCGCGCGCCTGCCGCGCCGAGGGCTCCTCGCCCTGTCCGCTCTGCGTCACCGGGACTCCTACGAATGGGGGACCTTCGGAATCGTCGGCTCACGCTACCGGGTCCCCGGAACCCCGTGCCACGCAGCTCAGGACGTGATCTCCCTTCCGGTGGGGTGCGTGACGGAACCGGAGCACCGTGCGCTGCGTCCGTCGCGCCCCTGGCGACGGCGGGCCGACAACGGCCGCTCACGCCCGGCGCCCCGGCCTCCTCACGCCGCGGCCTGAAGATCCAGTCGCGCGCCGAACTCCCTGACCACCGGCTCTTCCCGGAACGGCTCGAGCCGCTGCTGGAGGTCCTCCAGGTACTCGGCGCCCCGGTGGGAACGCAGGGTCTCCAGCAACTCCACCGCTTTCGTGCCGGTGTTGCAGGCCTGCTCGATCTCGCGCTGCTGCACCTGCGCCGTGGCCAACAGCACATACCCGATGGCCCGCCGCCGCGCCCGGCTGTCGGGGTGCCCGGCCAGGGACTGCTCCGCACAGCGCGCCGCCGCGTCGGCCTGTCCCAGATCACGGTGGCAGTGCGCCAACTCGTCGGCGAGGTAGGCCTCGTCGAAGTGCGCGATCCACGCCGGGTCGTCCCCGGCCGCCGGATCGGCCGCCTCCAGCGCCGACACCGCCCGCCCGGTCGCCGCCTGGGCCGCCCGTACGTCGCCCATGAGCGCGTGCCCGCGCGCCTCGGCGGCGTGGAACATCGACTCCGCCCGCGGAGTCACCCGCCCGCGCGCCCCCTCCTGCGCCGCCCGCGCCAACTGGGCGATCTCCCGCGGGTTTCCGAGCTGGGCGGCGAGATGGCTCATGGACGCGGCGAGCACGTACCCGCCGTAGCCGCGGTCGCCCGCCGCCTGCGCGAGCCGCAGGGCCTGGATGTAGTAGCGCTGGGCCAGTCCGGGCTGGCCGGTGTCGACGGCCATGTAGCCCGCCAGCTCCGTGAGACGGGCCACGGACGCGAACAGTTCACGCCCCACCGTCTCCCGGTAGGAACCGGCGAGCAGACCCGAGACGACGCTGTTGAGGTAGTGCACGACGACCGGGCGCACGTGCCCGCTGCCGTACTGGTGGTCCAGGTCGACCAGCGCCCGGGTCATCGCGCGCACGGCCGCCACGTCGGACATCCCCACCCGCGGCCCCGCCGAGCGGGCCACCTGGGCGTCCGGCGAGGAGATCAGCCAGTCCCGGCTCGGCTCGACCAGCGCCGAGGCCGCCACGGACGACCCGGACAGGAAGTCGCGCCGCCCCACGTCGCTGCGCCACAGCTCGCAGACCTGCTCGATGGCCCCCAGCACCGTCGGCGAGAACTGGAGACCGACACCCGACGCGAGGTTCTTGCCGTTGGCCATGCCGATCTCGTCGATCGTGACCGTACGGCCGAGCTTGCGGCCCAGGGCCTCGGCGATGATCGCCGGAGCGCGGCCCCGCGGCTGTTGTCCACGCAGCCAACGGGCCACCGACGTCTTGTCGTAGCGCAGGTCGAGGCCGTGCTCGGCGCCGCACATGTTGACCCGGCGGGCGAGCCCGGCGTTCGAGCACCCCGCCTCCTGGATGAGCGCCTGCAGCCGTTCGTTCGGCTGCCGCGCGACGAGAGGCCTTGCGGCCATTGGCACTACCCCCTGTGGCTGCGGTGCCTTCTTCCCGCGCACCGAGTTGATGTGTCTTCCACCGAAAAGTTCCGGCCGTGAAGATCAATGCCCCACGTACACGGCGAAAATGCGAGGCATGCGAGGATTGCCGGGGTAAAGGCGGAAGCCGTCCCCGATGCGTGCCTACCCGCTCCCGCGCCCGTTCCTGCCGCGCGCCCCCGCACATGCACCCATGCGCCCCGGACGCGGAGTCGATGCTCCTCCCCCGCGCACACGGGCCCGCGTAACCCCTGGTGACGGCTAGAGTTGTGTTCATCGTGGAAGAGACCATCGCGGGCGCCGACGCCGCTCAAATCCCGAAGCAGCGCGGGGAATCGCTGCTCGAAACCGCTGTCCGCTACGCCGAGGAGCGTCACTGGGACGTCGTTCCCGGCACCTGGCTGGAAGCCGTCGACGGGGTGCAGCGCTGCTCCTGCGGTGACGCCGCGTGCGCGGTGCCCGGGGCGCATCCCTCCCGGCCGGACTGGGCGACTCAGGCGACGGGCAGCGCGACCGTCGCCCGCCGCATGTGGCAGAAGCAGCCGACCGCCTCGATCCTGCTGCCCACCGGCCGGACCTTCGACGCGATCTCCGTGCCGGAGACGGCCGGGTTCCTGGCGCTGGCCCGGATGGAGCGGATGGAACTGACGCTGGGGCCGGTGACGTTGACGCCGGACCGGCGGATGCAGTTCTTCGTCCTGCCCGGGGCCTCGGCCAAGGTGCCCGACCTGGTGCGCAAGCTGGGCTGGTCGCTGTCCTCCCTCGACCTCGTCTCGCTCGGCGAGGGCGAGTACGTGGCGGCGCCGCCCACGCGGTTCGGGTCTCGAGGGGCCGTGCAGTGGGCCTGCCGGCCGACGCCCGCGAACCGGTGGCTGCCGGACGCGGAGGAGCTGATCTCGCCGCTCGCGTACGCGTGCGGGCGGGACCGGTAGTCCCGCTCGCCCCTCGGGGCGCTGCCGCCCCGAAGTCCTCTTCCCCGGCGGACCGTTCGCAGAGGTCGGCCCCGGTCTCGGCGCAGACCGGCGAAGGCGTACTGGAGCGGTACGCGGCGTCCGGCGCCACGGTCGCCTTCTCCTCCCCGTCATGGAACCCGTCGATTCGCTGTGCCACCGGGTGGCTGTGACGGCGGCGGGGCGCATCCGGGCGCACGGCCCGCTGGAGGACGTGCGCGGGGATCCTCCCTCGCCCAGCGGGCTTCCCCGAACTGGTCGGCGCGCTTCCCCGAACTGGTCGGCGCGCGGGGGGCGCGCCGCCGCATCCGGCCTCGACCGCCGGGCGGCGACTCGCGGTGACGGCGCTGACCTCCACCGTCGTACGGCCGAAGCTGTCGTTGCCGCGCAACGGGCTGCGGCAGTTCGGGGGCGGTGGGCCGCGTACGCCGCCTGAGCCGTGGTGACCCCGTTGTGCGCCGGGCTCCGGCAGGTCGGGCTGCCCGGCGGTCGGGCGTACGGGGGCTGCGCTCGAGCGCTGAGCGTCGCGGTCGGAGCGATCGCGCTGACCGCGGCCACGGCACGGCTGCCCCTGGTGGGCCCGCACTCGGCGGCCCCTGTACGGCGCAACGCCTCCCGGAGACCCGGGAGCGGTCAGCAGGGCCCGAGAGCCGGCCTACCGCCGCACCGGTCGCCTCTCACGGCACCACGGCTGCGCACGGGCGCGGGGAACTGCGCGACCGGCCATCGACGACCTCATCCCCACCACGTCAAGGGGCGGGCAACCGCGCGACCGGCCACGACCGGCCCCCGCGCCCGGTGACGGTCACCGCGCCCCCGCAGCCCGCAGCCCGCAGCGACGAGCGACGCCTCTCACTTCGCGAGTACGCCGTCCAGGAACGGCTCGATCGCCGCGCGCCACGCGTCCGGCTGGTCGTAGTGGACGAGGTGACCGGCGTCGGCGACCTCGGCGTACTGCCCGCGTGGCAGGACGCGGACCATCTCCTGGGCCTCGGCGCGGCCCAGCTCGCCGTCGAGGCCGCGGACGACCAGGGTCGGGCAGCGGACCTGCGCGAGCTCCTCCCAGTGCGCGTCGTGCACCCAGGTCTCGCGGGACTTCAGCATCTGCTCGGGCTCGAAGACGGGCCCCCAGCCGTCGGCGGACTCCTGCATCACCTCGGCGTAGAACTCGCCGCGCGCCGGGTTGGGGCGCTCCACCCAGGGGTCGTCCTCACCGAACCACTTGCGGACGTCGGCGAGCGTGGCGAAGGGGGCGGGCCAGGACTTGAACCAGTCGGCCCACTCGCGCTGCGAGGCCCCGCCGAGCGCGGAGGCCCGCATGTCGCAGATGATCACACCGGCGACCAGGTCGGGGCGTTTGGCGGCGAGCTGCCAGGCGGTCAGGGCGCCCATGGCGTGGCCGATGAGGACGGCGGGGGCGAGGCCGAGCTGTTCGAGGGCGGCCTCGGCGTCCTCGACGTACGCCTCACGAGTGAAGGCGGCCTGTGGGGGCTTCTCGCTCTGGCCGTGGCCACGCTGGTCGAGAGCGACCGCGCGGTGCCGCTCGGAGAGCCAGCGGGCGGTGGACGCCCAGTGCGAGGCCCGTCCCATCAGGCCGTGCAGTAACAGGACGCCGGGGGTGTGGTCCGGCGCGGTCGCGGAGGGGACGGCGGGTGCCGCGGGCCCCTCGGTCGCCTGGGCCGGAATCGTCACCTGGGACGGAACCAAGGGTTCCGACCCGTTGGGCGAGGCCCCGCCCCGCGACCGGCCACCCCGCTGCGGGCCGCCCCGTGGCGGGCCGTCGCGCAGCGGATCGGCGTGGGCCGGGCGGTCGTGCACCGGATCGCCGTGCACGAGGTCGTGCTGCGACGGGTCGCCCTTCGGTGGGTCGCCGAACTCCCAGGCCGCGAGGCGTACACCGCCCACGCCGGTCACGTCGATGCGTCGCGCCACAGGTCCTGGCACCCCCCTAGCTCTGCTCGGACCCCTCGCTCCCGCTCGAGCCGGCCGGTCCGCTCACGCGTCGTGTCTGCCGTCGTACCGCTGTGCTGCCCACTGTCTTCACTCATCGCACACCCTGCGTGAACCGTCACACAGGGGCTTCCGTCACGCGAAGGCTATCGAATGTCCATTCGAAGGCACGCGCTTTCGCGGCCAACACCCCTCGTTCGTGTGACCCTGCTCAGGGAATGATCGCCGTCTGTGGGGGGAGATCTTCAACGGGAGGCGGACCGCTCGGGGAAAACGGTCCGGCGGGAATGACCCTGAGAGCTCGGGGCTCCGGGTCAGGACAGGGGAGGACGGGCCCCGGTGCCTTACGGCACCGGGGCCTTCCCCTCGTCTGCGGCACATCATCCCGCCCCCCTCAGGTCATATGCCTCACGCGACAGCGTGGCACGCCGAGCGCCTCAGCGCTGCGATTCGACGCAGGGAATCCACGATTCGACGAGATCGCCGATCACCCCAAGCGCCCCGGGGTCCCCAGGAGTTGAACAATGCTCAGGTCAGTGATGGGGCGGCCGCGGCGCACGGGAGGACGGGGCGGAGCCGGCCTCAGCGCTTGGCGACGAACACATGGGACGCCACGTCCGCCGCCAGCTCGGCCGCCTCGCCGCCGCTGCCCACCAGCACCCCACCGGCCGACTCCGTCACGCTCACCACCGAACCGGGCTGCACGCCCGCGCGGCGCAGCGTGTACATCAGCTGCGCGTCCGTCTGGATCGGCTCGCCGATACGGCGGACGACGACCGTCTTGCCCTCCGGGCCCGGGGCGAGCTCGGCCAGGGAGACCATGCCCTCGTCAAGGAACGGGTCGGCGCCGTCCTTCTCGCCCAGCTCCTCCAGACCCGGGATCGGGTTGCCGTACGGGGACTCGGTGGGGTGGCGCAGCAGCTCCAGCACACGACGCTCGACGGCCTCGCTCATCACGTGTTCCCAGCGGCATGCCTCGGCGTGCACCTGCTCCCACTCCAGGCCGATCACGTCGACCAGGAGACACTCGGCCAGGCGGTGCTTGCGCATCACGCGCGTCGCCAGCCGGCGGCCCTCGTCGGTGAGCTCCAGGTGCCGGTCGCTGGCCACAGAGACCAGGCCGTCGCGCTCCATGCGCGCGACCGTCTGGCTGACCGTCGGCCCGCTCTGGTCGAGCCGCTCGGCGATCCGGGCGCGCATGGGGACCACACCTTCCTCCTCCAGCTCGAGGATGGTGCGGAGATACATCTCCGTGGTGTCGATCAGTCCGGACATACGTGCCCCTCGATGAGATGTGCCGAAGGCTGGACGGCTCTCCGGCGCGTGCGCTGGCCCTGGCTTCAATTCTGCCGGATACCACTGACAAGCGTGCCGCGCCGCGGAAACGGGACGGTGGCCCGACCGCCGCGCCGCCCCCGGCGCCGTATTGACAGCGCTCTGGTCCAGACCGCACGGTGATCCGCGACACGGACACCTGATACGGCAAGGGGACCCTTCGGATGAGCGACCGCACGCCCGCCGGCCGGTTCTTCGACGCCGCGATCGGCCTGCTGCACCGGGTCCGCGACGAGGAGGCGGCCGCCGTCGAGGCCGCGGGCACCCTGCTCGCCGACACGGTGGCCGAGGGCGGACGCCTCTTCGCCTTCGGCGCCGGACACTCCTCGCTGGCCGCGCAGGACGTCGTCTACCGGGCCGGCGGACTGGCCCTGATGAACCTGCTCGCCGTGCCCGGCGTCGTCGGCGTCGACGTCACCCCGGCCACCCTCGGCTCCGCGCTGGAGTGCGTCGACGGTCTGGCGAGCGCCGTCCTGGACACCTCCCCGGTCCGCGCCGGCGACGCCCTCGTGATCGTCTCGCTCTCGGGCCGCAACGCGCTCCCCGTCGAGATGGCCCTGCACGCCCGCACCCTCGGCGTCAAGGTCATCGGCGTGACCTCGGTGGCGTACGCCGCGCAGACGACGTCCCGGCACTCCTCCGGGACGTTCCTCAAGGACCACTGCGACCTCGTCCTGGACTCGAAGATCGCGGTCGGTGACGCCGAGCTGACCCTCGACACCGTCCCGGCGCCCTTCGCGCCCGCCTCCACGGTCGTCACCACCGCCCTGCTCCAGGCCGTCATGGCCACCGCGGCCGCCTCGCTCGCCGACCGCGGCGTCGAACCGCCCCTGCTGCGCTCCGGCAACGTAGACGGCGGTCACGAGTGGAACGCGCGGATCTTGGAGGAGTACCGGGACCGGATCTTCTACCGGTCCTGAACCGCCCGCCGCGCGCCCTCGGACGCCGTCCCGCACGCCCTCGGACGCCGGCCCGCTCAGCTCATCCTCGGACGGTTCCGCCCTGTGCGGACCGTGATCCGTACGCCGTCTTCCGCACGGTCCGCGACCGCGTGCCCGGGTCCGCCCTCAGGCGCCCTCGCCGCGCCCCGCCAGGGCGGCGAGGTCCAGACTTGTCGCCATCCGGACGGCGACGTCCTCGGCGTAGGTCGCGTCGGAGCGTTCGAACGCGCTGCGGCCGCCGCCGCGCAGGAACGTCACCACGCCCAGCGTGCGGCCCCGGCTGCGCAGCACCGCGCACAGCGCGTGCACCGTGTCCTCCGGCCACTGGCGCGCACGGGCCCACTCACGGGCCCGGTCCGCCGCCATCGTGCCGGCGGAGGCGCGCACCGAACCGGCCCGGGAGACGCACTGGAGCGCCGGGTGCCCCTCCGCGTACCGCACCGGCAGCCCCGCGTGACCGGTGAGCGCGCTGGGACCGGGCCCGCCCGACGGGGTCGCCGCGATCCGCACCAGCCGCGGCACCACGTCCGTGTCGCCGTCGGCGGACGGGGCGCCCGCGACACGGTCGATCACGGCATGGTCGGCGAACCCGGCGAGCGCGAAGTCCAGGTGCACGGTCGCCGCCTCGGCCGGGTCCTCGCACTCGGCGGCCGCCCGGGCCGCCCGGTGCAGCTGGTTGGCGCGGAACCGCAGCAAGGAGGCCTCCTGCTCGCCCCGCTTGGCGTCGGTGACGTCCTGGAACAGCCAGCCCACCCCCAGCGGCACCGGCTCCTCCGCCAGCGGCGAGGCCAACCGCAGGAAACCGCTGCGCCAGCAGCGCCGCTTCTCGCCCTCAGGGGTGCGCACCCCCACCCACATCTCCGCGGGAGCGGGCGGTGCGCCCTCGGCGAGGACGTGCGTGAGGGCGTTCTCCAGCTCCTCCACGCCCCGGGTGAGCAGCTCCCCCAGCGGGCGGCCCAGGACGGCCGTGCGGCCGGTGCCGAGCGCACGGGCCGCGTGCGCGTTGACCACCGCCGGACGCAGGTCCGCGTCGACCAGGACGACACCCCAGGACGCGTCCTCGAACAGGGCCTCGCTCAGCGCTATCGACCGCTCCAGGTCGATCTGGGCGTGCACCTCGCTGAACGCGCAGTACAGGCCGGCCGGCTTGCCGTCGGGACCGCGGACCGCCGCCGACTGGGTGCGCACCAGGACCCGGCCGCCGTCCTTCGTCAGCAGCGCGAACTCGTGCACCTGCCGGCCCGGCGCGTGCATCGCCGACATCAGCCGGCCCTCGACCTCCACGGCGTCCGCCTCGCGCACCGCCCACCCGGCGAAACCCTGCCGGCCGACCGCCTCGGCCGCGCTCCAGCCGAGGATCCGCTCGGCCTCACGGTTCCAGTGGGTGACGACACCGTCGGCGTCGAAGGCGCACAGCGCCGCGTCCATGCCGTCGAGCAGCGCCGCGAGCAGATCGGCACCGTCCGGCCCCATCGGGGCCGGCGGGGCGTCCGGGCCGGCCGGGCCGCCGGACCGCTCCGGCTCGTCCGGCCCCAGCTCGTCGGTGGTCCCTCTACGCCGGGAAGCACTCACCTGGACCCCCTGCAGGTTCGCTCACTTGCCCTTCATTCAACTCGAACGTGACACAGCCCACATAGGGTTCCCGCAAGATTGCAGAGGAATCGTTGTACGGCCGACGACGTGCGTCACACGGCGCCGAGCCGCAGGTCGACCCACACGTCGCTCTCGCCGTCCAGCACATAGCGCTCCGTCTCGACGAAGCCCCGCGCCCGCGCGAACCGCAGCCCCTCCTCGTTCACCGCCAGCACGCACGTCTCGACCGCCCGCGCACCCAGCACGCGCGCGTGGGCGAGACCGCGGTCGTACAGGACGGTGCCGTGACCGCGGCCCCGGTGCTCGGGCAGGACGCGCGCGATGACCGTCGCCACGCCTTCCTCGCCCGCAGGGGGCCGCACCGTCGAGCAGCCGACCAGGACGTCTCCGACGTAGGCGTTCACCAGGTGGTGGCGCGCCGCACGCGCGCGTACCTCGTCGAGGGACATCGCCGCCGGCGGCACGATCGTGTTGTGCACGTGCCGCCACTGCTCGAGCATCGTCTCGCCCACCACGGGCGCTGTCCGAAGATCCGTCGTCACGACGCCAGGGAACCGCGCGCCCCCGCGCGCGTCAACGCGTTTCGGGCCGCTGCGCGTACAGCTCGATCGCGGTCCACGAGCGGCGAGGACCCGCCGGTGAGACACCTGCCGGCGAGGGTCGCGCGGCTCGTTGCCGAAAAAGGGTTGATCGGGCGGCGGAACGGTTCTTAAGGTGTCGAGCACACGAGAAGGGAGGTGGTTCGGCAGATGTATGAGAACCGGACGCGTGAGGTGACTGCGGGCTAGCGGCTCGCCACCACACCCAGTGCGGTGCCGGACCAGCGCGTGAACGTCGCGTGCAGCCGGCCCAATCCCAAGCAGTCACCCGACCCGCGAGTCGCCGGTACGTCCGGCCGGCCCCTCCTCCGGAGGACCAGGCTCGCGGGTCGTCTGCGTTCCCTCCCCCCTCGGCAGGTGCGGTGATCCGGGGACCCGGGGATCCGGCAATGACCCGAGAATGACCGCATGGCTCTCCAGATCGACGTGCCCGATCCCGCCGACGCCGCTTCTGTGGCCCGCATGCTGCTCAGGGCCTGGCTCCAGACGTATCCGAACGACGACGCCGGTGTCGATGAGGCGTGGATCCTCGAGCACCGGGGGTCCGTCGTCACCACGGAGGGTGTCGCCGGGTGGCGGGAGTTCATCGAGGAGGCGGCACGTCACCCGGAGCTGTCGTTCTGCCGCATCGTCCGGTCCGGGGCGGAGCTCGTCGGAGTTCTCTGCGGTCGTCGGGACGAGGTCGTCGGTCTGGGGCCGATGTACCTGCTGGACGAGGCCCGGGGTCAGGGTGTCGGCGGTCGGCTGATGAGCGAGTTCGACGCCTGGGCGGGTGGCGCCCCGATGCGCCTGTGGGTGACGGAGTACAACGAGGGAGCCGTGCGGTTCTACGAGCGCCACGGGTTCCGGCTCACGGGTGAGCGCGAGCTGTGGCGCGGCAGGCTGCCCAACGTGCGCATGGCCAGGGAGTCGCTGACTCCTCACCCGCTCGCATGAGGGCCTGCCCGGAGAGTCGCCGGGCCGCCGCGCACCGCTTGGGGTTCGTTCGCCTCAGGGGGACGGGCCGCGGGCCCGTCCCCCTGGAGCCGGGCGGCGTCACGCGGAGTCGCTCGGCCCCCCCGTGACGCCCCAGGGCCCGGTTCAGTGGGCGATGTCGGTGTACCCCTCGATCTCGCGGGGGCTGCGCGAGCCGGGGCCGGTGTAGCGGGCGGAGGGCCGGACCAGGCGGCCGGTGCGCTTCTGTTCGAGGATGTGCGCGGACCAGCCGGCGGTGCGGGCGCAGGTGAACATCGAGGTGAACATGTGGGCGGGGACCTCGGCGAAGTCGAGGACGATGGCCGCCCAGAACTCGACGTTCGTCGCGAGGACGCGGTCGGGGCGGCGGTTGTGGAGTTCTTCGAGGGCGGCCTTCTCCAGGGCTTCGGCGACCTCGAAGCGGGGGGCGCCCAGCTCGCGGGCTGTGCGGCGCAGGACGCGGGCGCGGGGGTCCTCGGCACGGTAGACGCGGTGGCCGAAGCCCATGAGGCGTTCGCCCCGGTCGAGGGCGTGCTTGACGTAGGCCTCGGCGTCGCCGGTGCGTTCGATCTCCTCGATCATGCCGAGGACGCGGGAGGGGGCACCGCCGTGCAGGGGACCGGACATGGCGCCGACGGCCCCGGAGAGGGCGGCGGCGACGTCCGCGCCGGTGGAGGCGATCACGCGGGCGGTGAAGGTGGAGGCGTTCATGCCGTGTTCGGCGGCGGAGGTCCAGTAGGCGTCGACGGCGGCGACATGCTTGGGGTCGGGCTCGCCGCGCCAGCGGATCATGAAGCGTTCGACGACGGACTGGGCCTTGTCGATCTCGCTCTGCGGGACCATGGGCCGGCCCTGGCCGCGCGCGGACTGGGCGACGTAGGACAGAGCCATGACGGCGGCGCGTGCGAGGTCCTCGCGGGCCTGACCGGCGTCGATGTCGAGGAGGGGCTTGAGGCCCCAGACGGGGGCGAGCATGGCGAGGGCGGACTGGACGTCGACGCGGATGTCGCCGGAGTGGACGGGGATGGGGAACGGCTCGGCGGGCGGCAGTCCGGGGTTGAATGCTCCGTCGACGAGCAGTCCCCAGACGTTGCCGAAGGAGACGTGGCCGACCAGGTCCTCGATGTCGACGCCCCGGTAGCGCAGGGCGCCGCCCTCCTTGTCCGGTTCGGCGATCTCCGTCTCGAACGCGACGACTCCTTCGAGTCCGGGTACGAAGTCGGACATCAGGCGGCTCCTCGTGATGTGTGCGACAGATGGCGCCGGCGGATCCGCGGTCCTGTGCACGTCGCCGTGCGGGGACTCGCGGTCGTGGGCGGTCACCCGTGTGATGCCCCGTGCGGCCGGCGGTCACCCCGGGTCCCAGCACCATAATCCCCGGGTGCCATGTTTGGGGAGAGTTCGCGGCACTCAGTGCCACTGCCCGGCGGTGGGTCGGGGTGGTGGGTCCGGGGTGGTGCGTCCGGGTGGCGGCGCTGTGCGGGGGTCGTCCGTGCGCGGATGGTCGGTGCGGCAAGATGACGGCGTGACCGACGCAGACGCCGTCTCCCCCGATCCCGCCTCGATGCGCCGGCAGTACCGGGCCGAGGGCCTCACCGAGTCCGGGCTGGCCGCGACGCCCGTGGAGCAGTTCGCGCGCTGGTTCAAGCAGGCGGCGGCGGAGGCCCACCTGTTCGAGCCGAACGCCATGGTCGTCTCCACGGCGGACGCCGAGGGCCGGCCGAGCGTGCGCACGGTGCTGTTGAAGCACTTCGACGAGCAGGGTTTCGTCTTCTACACCAACTACGACTCCCGCAAGGCGCGCGACCTCGCGGAGAATCCGCACGTCGCCCTGCTGTTCCCCTGGCATCCGATGGCCCGGCAGGTGATCGTGCAGGGCGTGGCCCGGCGGACCGGACGGGACGAGACGGCGGCGTACTTCCGGACCCGGCCGCACGGCTCCCAGCTGGGTGCGTGGGCCAGCGCGCAGTCGTCGGTCGTCGGGGGCCGCGCGGACCTGGACACCTCGTACGCCGAGCTGGCGGCCCGCTATCCGGAGGGTGAGCAGGTGCCGGTGCCGCCGCACTGGGGTGGTTTCCGGGTGGCGCCGCGGTCGGTGGAGTTCTGGCAGGGGCGGGAGAACCGCCTGCACGACCGGCTGCGGTACGTCGCCGTGGCGGACGGCGCCTGGAGGGTGGAGCGGCTCGCTCCGTGAGGTTCCGCCCGCCCGGAGCCGGGGGCTGGGGCCCGCCCGGAGTCGGCGGGGCCGCTCGGAGCCGGGAGCCCGGGGCCGGGGGCTTGGGCCCGCCCGGAGCCTGGGGCTTGGGCCGCCCGGAGCCTGGGGCTTGGGCCCGCTCGGAGCCGGGGTCCGGAGACGGCTGAGGCCGGTCCGGCGCCCGGAGCCGGCCCGTTTCCGCCCTGCGCCGGCCGTGGACGTCCTGGAGCCCGCCCGGAGCCCGCTCAGAGCCAGTCGGCCCGGGAGTATCCCCGGAGCCCGCTCAGAGTCAGCCGGAGCATGCCCGGAGCCGGCCCGGAGCCCGTTCAGGCCGGTCGGCGCCGGAGTCCGCCGGGTTGGTCAGTCCAGCGCTTCGTCCAGCAGGGCCGCCCACTGGGCGACCACCCGCTCGCGGCGGGGGCCGTCGTCGGTGAGGAGGTTGGCGAGGCCGAGGCCGCGGGCCATGTCGAGCAGGCCCTGGACGGTTTCGCGGGTGCCGGGGCGGGACTCGTCGGCGCCGAGGAGTTCCACGGCGATGCGGTGGGTCTCGCGGCCGACGCGGGCCTCCAGCTCGGTCACGCGGGGACGGAGCTGTTCCTCGTCGGAGGCGGCCACCCACAGGTGGAGGGCGGCGCGGAAGAGGGGGCCGGTGTAGAGGTCGACGAGGGCCGCCACGACGGCCCGGCGGTCGCCGGCCGCGCCCTGCGGGAACAGGGCGCGCAGGGCGACGGAGCGTTCCTCGGCGACGTACTCGACGGCGGCGGTGAAGAGGTCCTCGCGGGTGGGGAAGTGGTGCTGGGCTGCGCCCCGGGAGACGCCGGCGCGTTCGGCGACGACGGAGACCGTGGAGCCGGCCCAGCCGTGTTCGGCGAGGCAGGCCACGGCGGCTTCCAGGAGCCGCTGCCGGGTGGCCCGGCTGCGGTCCTGCTTGGGGGCGCGGTCGCCCGGAACACGGTCGGCCGTGGTCACAGCACCCATGCGGGATCCCGTCGTTCGAGGAAGGCCGTCATTCCCTCGCGTGCGGGCGGGGAGGAGAACAGCCGGGCCGAGAGCGCGGTGAGGTCGGCCGCGTCCCGGTCGAAGGTCTCCAGCACCCTAGCCGTGAGCAGCCGTTTCGTCTCGGCCAGGGCGTCGGGTGCGGCTCTGCGCAGGCCGTCCAGGACGGGGGCGAGGACGGTGTCGACGTCGTCGCCGCAGGCGGTGAGCAGGCCGAGGCTGGCCGCTTCGGGGGCGTCGAAGCGCTCGCCGGTGAGGCAGTGGCGGGCGAGGGTGCGGGGGTCGGTGCGCGGGAGCAGGGTGAGGGAGATGACGGCGGGGGCGACGCCGATGCGGACCTCGGTGAACGCGAAGGTGGACGTGGCGGCGGCGGCGGCGATGTCGCAGGCGCCGAGGAGACCGAGGCCGCCGGCCCGGACGTGTCCGTCGACGCGGGCGACGACGGGCTTGGGCAGGGCGACGACCTGCCGGAGCAGGGCGACGAAGCCGTCCGGGGCGGGCGGGTCGCGCAGATCGGCGCCGGCGCAGAAGGTGGTGCCGGTGTGGGTGAGGAGGACGGCGCGGACGTCGGGGTCCGCGGCGCAGTCGGTGAGCGCGTCGGCGAGTTCCGCGACGAGGGCCGCCGACAGGGCGTTGCGGGTGGCGGGCGAGTCGAGGCTGAGCGTCTCGACGCCGCGCGTGCGGGTGCGGCCGACGAGTGCGGTCACGGGCGGTCCCGGAGCTGTCGGCGAAGGATCTCGCCGGAGGCGGCGCGGATGGCGGCGATGAAGGTGACGTAGATGTCCTGGACGGCGCCGACGGGTTCGGTGGCCCGGCGGGCCGTCTCCGGCAGGGGCGAGACGGTGACGATCCGGCGGGCCTCGGCGTCGGCGAGGTGTTCGGCGAACTCCTCCGCCGTGGCGCGCGGGTGCGCGGTGGTGACGGTGGCGCCCGCGCGGGTGGCGGCGCGGGTGCCCGCGCGGGTGGCGGCGTAGAAGGCGAGCGGGAAGGCGACGGTGTGGGGGCTGTGCAGGGCCGGCACGTCGCCCTTGCGGACGCCGGCCTCGGCGCGGGCGGCGGCGATCCGCCGGTGGAACCGGTCGGCCTGTTCGCAGGTGAGGGTGGTGCCGTCGGTGCCGTCGACGAGGGCCGGCCGGTCGCCGAACTCGGCGGCGCGGCCCAGAACGGCGTCGTGGATGGGGAGTTCTACGGGCGGGACGTCTGCGTACTCGCTGCGGAACACGGTTCCTCCTCGCGCCTGGCACCCCTGGGTGCCTCTCGGGGCTCAGTACGACTTGGGCAGGCCGAGTGTCTGGTGAGAGACGTAGTTGAGGATCATCTCCCGGCTCACCGGCGCGATACGAGCCACGCGCGCCGCCGTGATCAGCCGGGCGAGGCCGAACTCGCGTGTGAGGCCGTTGCCGCCGAGGGTGTGCACGGCCTGGTCGACCGCCTTCACGCATGCCTCTCCGGCCGCGTACTTCGCCATGTTGGCGGCCTCGCCCGCACCGGCGTCGTCGCCCGCGTCGTAGAGGTGGGCCGCCTTCTGCGTCATCAGGCGGGCCAGTTCGAGGTCGATGTGCGCCTGGGCGAGGGGGTGGGCGATGGCCTGGTGGGCGCCGATGGGGGTCTTCCAGACGGTGCGGTCGCGGGCGTACGCGACGGCTTTGGCGAGGGCGTGGCGGCCCATGCCGATCGCGAAGGCGGCCGTCATGATCCGCTCGGGGTTGAGTCCGGCGAAGAGCTGGAGCAGGCCGGCGTCCTCTCCCCCGCCGACGAGGGCGTCGGCGGGCAGCCGGACGTCGTCCAGGACCAGCTCGAACTGCTTCTCCTCGCCGGACAGTTCCATGTCGATGCGGCGGCGGGAGAAGCCTGGCGCGTCGCGCGGGACGATGAACAGGCAGGGCTTGAGGTTGCCGGCGCGGCCCTCCGAGCCGGGCGCGGTCCCGGTGCGGCCCACGACGAGGGTGGCGTCCGCGATGTCCACGCCGGAGACGAACACCTTGCGGCCGGTGAGCAGCCAGTCCGTGCCGTCGCGGCGGGCGGTGGTGATGATGCGGTGGCTGTTGGAGCCGGCGTCGGGTTCGGTGATGCCGAAGGCCATGAGGCGGGTGCCGTCCGCCAGCGCGGGGAGCCACTCCTGTTTCTGGGCGTCCGTGCCGTAGCGGGCGATCACGGTGCCGCAGATCGCCGGGGAGACGATCATCATGAGGAGGGGGTTGCCGGCGGCGCCGAGTTCTTCGAGGACCAGGGAGAGTTCGGTGATGCCGCCGCCGCCTCCGCCGTACGCCTCCGGGAGGTTGACGCCGATGTAGCCGAGTTCGGCGGCGGCGTGCCAGAGGGCTCGGTTCGTACAGTCCTGGTTGCTCCTGGCGAAGTCGGACACCGCTGCCCGGAGTGCTCTGTGTTCGTCGGGTTCGATGAGGGTGGTCACTGTGGCTCCTTCGCGTGCGGTCGTGTGTGATCGATCGCGCGGTGCCCCGCGCCGCTAGGCTTCTCGCACCACAGCCAGCAGGGTGCCGACCTGCACCTGCCGGCCCGTCGCCACCGGCAGTTCCGTCAGCGTCCCCGTCACCGGTGCCGTGATGACGTGTTGCATCTTCATCGCTTCGAGCCAGACGATCGGTTCGCCCGCCCGGACACTCGATCCGGCGACGAGACCGTCCGCGAGCTTGACGACCGTGCCGGGCATGGGTGCCAGCAGGGAGCCCGGGACGCGCTGGTCCTCGGGGGCGGGGAAGCGGGGCAGGGCGGTGAGGCGGGTGGAGCCGACGTGGACCTCGTCGCCGTAGCGGGAGACCTCGTAGCGGCGGCGGACGCCGTCGACTTCCAGGATCACCAGGCGGGGGTCGGTGTGGACGACGAGCACTCCGTCGGCGCCCGGGCCGTTCCTCGTGTGGTGGTAGCGGACCTCGTGTTCCTCGCCGGCCATCGCGTAGCGCCTGGTCTGCGGCTGGGAGGGCAGGTTGCGCCAGCCGCCGAAGCGGGAGCGGCCGTGGGCGTCGGCGAGGGCGGCGGCGAGCGGGGCGTGCGGGTCGGGGGCCGGTGCGGTGAGGGCGGCGAGGTGGCGGTCGTAGAAGCCCGTGTCCATGCGGGCGGAGGTGAACTCCTCGTGGCGCAGGGAGCGGACGAGGAGGTCGCGGTTGGTGAGGGGGCCGTGGATCGTCGCCCGTTCCAGCGCTCCGGCGAGCTTGCGGATCGCCTCGGCGCGGGTGGGTGCGTGGGCGACGACCTTGGCGAGCATCGGGTCGTAGTGGACGCCGATGTCGTCGCCGTCGCCGTGGCCGGTGTCCAGGCGGACGCCCGGGGGGACGGCGAGACGGTGCAGGGTGCCGGTCTGCGGGGCCCAGCCGGCCGCCGGGTCCTCGGCGTAGAGGCGGGCCTCGACGGCGTGTCCACGCGCGCGCGGGGGTTCGGCGGGGAGGGCGTGGCCCTCGGCGACGCGGAGCTGCTCCGCCACCAGGTCCAGGCCGAAGACCGCCTCGGTGACCGGGTGCTCGACCTGGAGGCGGGTGTTCATCTCCAGGAAGTGCGCCCGGCCGTCGGCGACGAGGAACTCGACGGTCCCGGCGCCGACGTACGAGACGGCCCGGGCGGCGCGTACGGCCAGGGTGCGCAGTTCGTCGGTGAGGGTCTCGGGCAGGGCGGGGGCCGGCGCCTCCTCGACGACCTTCTGGTGGCGGCGCTGGAGGGAGCAGTCGCGGGTGCCGAGCGCCCACACCGTGCCGTGCGCGTCGGCGAGGATCTGCACCTCCACGTGGCGGCCGTTCTCCACGTAGGGCTCGACGAAGACCTCGCCGTCGCCGAACGCGGCGGCGGCCTCGGCGCGTGCGCCCTCCACCGCGGCGCTCAGCTCCTCCAGGCGGCGCACGATGCGCATGCCGCGCCCGCCGCCGCCCGCGGCGGCCTTCACCAGGACCGGCAGGTCGGCCTCCGTCACCTCCTCGGGGCGCTGGGGTTCGAGGCCCATGAGCCGTTTCGCGCGCGTCTTGGACGCCATCGCCTTGATGGCCTCCGGCGCCGGCCCGATCCACACCAGGCCGGCGTCGAGGACCGCGCGCGCGAAGTCGGCGTTCTCGGAGAGGAAGCCGTAGCCGGGGTGCACGGCGTCCGCGCCCGCCGTGACGGCCGCCTTCACGATCAGGTCGCCGCGCAGGTAGGTCTCGGCGGGCGCCGCGCCCGGGAGGCGTACGGCCGTGTCGGCCACGCGCGCGTGGAGGGCTCCGTCGTCGGCGTCCGAGTGCACGGCCACCGTTCGGATTCCCAACTCACCACAGGTGCGGAAGACGCGGCAGGCGATCTCGCCGCGGTTCGCCACAAGGACGGAAGCAATCATCTCGTCTCACATCCGGAAGACGCCGAAGCCGCCCCGCGCGCCCTCGTAGGGGGCGGTGTGGACGGCCGACAGGCACAGGCCGAGGACGGTGCGGGTGTCGCGCGGGTCGATGACGCCGTCGTCGTACAACCGCCCGGACAGGAACATCGGCAGCGACTCCGACTCGATCTGCTGCTCGACCATCGCGCGCAGGGCGGCGTCCGCCTCCTCGTCGTAGGGCCGTCCCTTCGCGGTCGCCGACTGGCGGGCGACGATCGACAGGACGCCGGCGAGCTGTTGCGGGCCCATGACGGCGGACTTGGCGCTGGGCCAGGCGAAGAGGAAGCGGGGGTCGTAGGCGCGGCCGCACATGCCGTAGTGGCCGGCGCCGTAGGAGGCGCCCATGAGCACGGAGAGGTGCGGCACGCGTGAGTTGGAGACGGCGTTGATCATCATCGCGCCGTGCTTGATGATGCCGCCCTGCTCGTACTCCTTGCCGACCATGTAGCCGGTGGTGTTGTGCAGGAACAGCAGCGGGATGTTCCGCTGGTTGGCGAGCTGGATGAACTGGGCCGCCTTTTGGGACTCCGCGCTGAAGAGGACCCCCTGGGCGTTGGCCAGGATCCCGACCGGGTAGCCGTGCAGGGCGGCCCAGCCCGTCACCAGGCTGGTCCCGTACAGCGGTTTGAACTCGTCGAAGTCGGAGGCGTCGACGATCCGGGCGATGACCTCGCGCGGGTCGAAGGGCACCTTGAGGTCGCCGGGGACGATCCCGAGGAGTTCCTCCGGGTCGTACCGGGGCGGTGCGGCGGGGCCCGGGTCCTCGTACGCCTTGCGGTGGTTGAGGCGGGCGACCACGCGGCGCGCCTGCCGCAGGGCGTCGTGCTCGTCGACGGCGAAGTGGTCGGCGAGACCCGACACGCGCGCGTGCATCTCCGCGCCGCCCAGCGACTCGTCGTCGCTCTCCTCGCCGGTGGCCATCTTCACCAGCGGCGGCCCGCCGAGGAACACCTTCGCCCGCTCCTTGACCATGATCACGTGGTCGGACATGCCGGGGACGTACGCACCGCCCGCGGTGGAGTTGCCGAAGACGACGGCGACAGTGGGGATGCCGGCGGCGGACAGCCGGGTGAGGTCCCGGAAGATCGCGCCGCCGGGGATGAAGATCTCCTTCTGCGAGGGCAGGTCGGCGCCGCCCGACTCGACGAGGCTGACGCAGGGCAGCCGGTTGGCGAGCGCGATGTCGTTGGCGCGCAGGGCCTTCCTCAGGCTCCACGGGTTGCTGGCCCCGCCGCGCACGGTCGGGTCGTTGGCGGTGATCAGGCATTCCACGCCCTCGACCACCCCGATGCCGGTGACGAGCGAGGCGCCGACCGCGTGATCGCTGCCCCAGGCGGCCAGCGGGGACAGTTCCAGGAACGGCGTGTCGGGGTCGAGGAGCAGTTCGACGCGTTCGCGGGCGAGGAGCTTGCCGCGCCGGCGGTGCCGTTCGACGTACTTCTCGCCGCCGCCCGCGAGGGCCTTGGCGTGCTCGGCGGCCACCTGGTCCAGCTTGGCGAGCATGGCCTCGCGGTGGGCTCGGTGGTCGGGGCTCTTCGCGTCCACCGCCGACGACAGGACGGTCACAGCAGGTCCTCCGGGATGTCCAGGTGACGGGAGCGCAGCCATTCGCCGAGCGCCTTGGCCTGCGGGTCGAAGCGGTGCCGCGAGGCGACACCGGCGCCGAGGAGTCCCTCGACGACGAAGTTCAGGGCGCGCAGGCCGGGGAGGGCGTGCCGGGTGACCCGCAGGTCGCGGCTCTCCGGGATCAGCTCCCGCAACCGCTCGACGGTCAACTCGTGAGCGAGCCACCGCCAGGCCGCGTCCGACCGCGCCCACACCCCCACGTTGGCGTCGCCCCCCTTGTCGCCGCTGCGGGCGCCGGCGACGAGCCCCAGCGGCGCACGCCGTACCGGCCCGGCGGGCAGGGGCTCGGGAAGCGGAACCTCCGGCGCCGGGGAGTGGACGAGGACGGGTGACCGGTCGTCGCGTACGAGGGTTTCCCCGGGTGGCGGCGGTACCGTCACCCGGCGCCCGTCGTCGAGCACGGCCAGGTGCTCCACCGCCTCCTGAGGGACGTACCCGGCCTCGTACACCCCGTAGGGGGAGCCCTTCCCGGGTGGGGCGAGGACGTGGAAGCCGGGGTAGCTCGCCAGCGCCAGTTCCACGGCGGCCCCGCTCCACGCCCGCCCCACCGCTGCCTCTTCCGGATCCCGTACGACGAGCCGCAGCAGGGCGCTCGCCCGCTCCTCGGTGTCGGCGTCGGGCCGGTCGGTGCGGACCAGTTCCCACCGCACGTCGGCCGGGGGCGACGCGGCGAACGCGTCCGCCAGCTGCTCGCGCACCAGCGCGGCCTTCGCCTCGATGTCGAGCCCCGTGAGCACGAAGACGACCTCGTTGCGGAACCCTCCGAGGCGGGTGCGGCCGACCTTCAGCGTCGGGGGCGGCGCCTCCCCGCGCACACCGTCGATCCGCACCCGGTCCGGGCCGTCCCGGGTGAGCCGTACGGTGTCCAGGCGGGCGGTGACGTCCGGTCCCGCGTACCGGGTGCCGCCGGTTTCGTAGAGGAGCTGGGCGGTGACCGTGCCGACGTCGACGAAGCCGCCCGTCCCCGGGTGCTTGGTGATGACGCTGCTGCCGTCGGCGTGGAGTTCGGCGAGCGGGAATCCGGGGCGGCGGACGTCGCCCTCGCGGAAGAAGGCGTAGTTGCCGCCCGTGGCCTGGGCGCCGCACTCCAGGACGTGCCCGGCGACGACGGCCCCGGCCAGCCGGTCGTACTCGGTGGGCCCCCAGCCGAAGTGGGCGGCGGCGGGCCCGGTGACGAGGGCGGCGTCGGTCACCCGTCCGGTGACCACGATGTCGGCGCCCTCCCGCAGACAGGCGGCGATGCCGAAGCCGCCGAGGTAGGCGTGGGCGGTGAGGCTGCCGGGGTGCGCGGCGGTGAGGTCGTCGCCCTCGACGTGCGCGACCCGTACGGGGACGCCCAGCCGGTCGGCCAGCTCGCGCACGGCGTCGGCGAGTCCGGCGGGGTTGAGCCCGCCGGCGTTGGTGACGATCCGCACCCGCCGGTCGTGCGCGAGGCCCAGGCACTCCTCCAGCTGGCGCAGGAAGGTGCGGGCGTATCCGGCGGAGGGGTCCTTGAGACGGTCCCGGCCCAGGATCAGCATGGTCAGTTCGGCGAGGTAGTCGCCGGTGAGGACGTCGAGTTCGCCGCCGGTGAGCATCTCGCGCAGGGCGTCGAAGCGGTCGCCGTAGAAGCCGGAGAAGTTCCCGATGCGCAGGGTCACCCGGCCGCCCCCCGGGGCGCACGGCCGCTGCCGGGAGGGCCCGCGAAGGCCTGGGCGAGGTCGAGCCAGCGCTCGGCGTCGGGGCCCTCGGCGCGCAGGGCCAGGTCGGCGCGGTGGGCGCGCTGGGTGACCAGCAGGCAGAAGTCGAGAGCGGTGCCGGTGACGCGCTGGGGGGCGTCCTCGGGACCGTGGGCCCACGCCTCGCCGGAGGGGAGGCGCAGGTCGACGCGTACGGGATCGGTGGGGGCGGGGAGGCCGTGCACGCCGAAGGCGAAGTCACGGGTGCGGACGCCGAGCCGGGCGATGTGGCGGAGGCGGTCGGTGGGGGCGCGGGTGGCGCCGAGGGCGTCGGCGACGTCCAGGCCGTGGGCCCATGTCTCCATGAGGCGCGCGGTGGCGAGGGAGGCTGCCGCCATCGGGGGGCCGTACCAGGGGAAACGGGCGCCCGGAGGGGCCTTGCGGAGCGCTTCGTCGAGAGCGGCGCGCCCCTGCCGCCAGCGCGAGAGCAGGTCGGCGGGCGGCAGATGGGCGCCCTCCTGCGCACCCTGGTCGACGAAGGTGCCGGGGGCGGCGAGCGCGTGCTCCACCAGCACGCGGAAGGCGTCCTCGTCGGTGACGGCGAGCAGCGCGGAACGGTCGGTCCAGGCGAGGTGCGCGATCTGGTGGGCGACGGTCCAGCCGGGGGCGGGGGTCGCGAGCGCCCACTGTTCGGGACTCGCCCCGGCGACCAGCCGGTCGAGCTCCTCGCTCTCGTCGCGCAGATCGTCGAGGACGGGGGTCGGGTCGGACACGGTGGCGCTCCCCTCGGGGGCACGGCGGTGTGCGGGGCGGTGCGAGGAGGAGCCTGGCAGGGACCAGAGAAACAAGCAAGCATGCTTGCATTATTTCTTGAGACCGTTGAGACCGCTGAGCCGCTGAGGCCGGTGGCCGCCCGGAGCGAGGCGACGGCTCTGGCCGCTCGCCGCGAGGGGACGGCTCTGGCCGCTCGGGAGTGGCGGCTCTGGCCGCTCGGGCACGAGTCGAGGCGGCTCCGGCGGACTTGGGGCCGCTCGGGCGGGAGAGGGGCCGCCGGGCGCGGGGGCGGGGAACCGATTGGCACGCGTCCCGCCTCGTGTGGCAGGGTCGGCGCGCATGGACTGCGTCTTCTGCCGGCTCATCCGTGACGACACCGCGCGCTGGATCGCCCGCACCTGCGCGGCCCGCGCCTTCACTCCGCTGAACCCGCTGGCGCCGGGCCACACCCTGGTGGTGCCCGCACTCCACTACGCGGACGTCTTCGAGACCCCCGCGGACGTTCTCGCCGCGACGACGGCACTGGTGCAGCGCGTGGCGGGGGCCCTGCGGACCGCCTTGGACGCTTCGGGCGTGAACATCCTCAACGCCAGCGGCCCGCACTCGGAACAGTCGGTGCCCCACCTCCACTTCCACGTCGTTCCCCGGTGGAAGGACGACGGAATCTCGACCTGGCCGGCCGGACGTTCCGCGCATCGCGTCACCGGTGATCCGGGAGCGCGGCTCGCCGAGGTGCTGGCGGGCGACGGGGTGGTCAGCGGCTGAGCGGCCGCGAGGGGGGCGACGACGGCTGCGCGGCCGAGCGGGCGTCAGCGGCCGAGCGGGCACGGGTGAGGGGGCGGGGCGTCATACCGCGATGACGCAGTACAGGCGGTGACCGTCGGTGCGGGCCGGGGCGGCGAGTCGGGCGAGGTCCGTCAGGAAGCCGACGAGGCTTTCCGGGAACGTGCCGGGCGGGAACTCCTTGATGCGGGACCAGGGCTCGGCCCGTGGCCGCACGGTGCCACCGGCTGTCGGCCCGGCGCGCCGGCCGTGTCCCGAACCCTCGTCGAGCTTCGTCGCGACCCTGCCTCCCGGAGTCTGCGGCTCATCCGTCCAGCGGCTGCGCACTGCGCCGCCCCGCCTGTGTCCGCACCGCCCCCATGCTCGCCGCGACGACCAGGGCGATCGCGGCGGCCTCCGAGGCGGAGAGGGACTGCCCGAGGACGAGGAAGCCGGCCGTCGCCGCGAGGGCCGGTTCCAGGCTCATCATGATCGCGAAGGTGGAGGCGGGCAGGCGGCGCAGCGCGAGGAGTTCGAGGGTGTACGGCAGGACGGAGGAGAGCAGCGCGACCGCCGCACCGAGACCGAGGGTCACCGGGTCGGCGAGCTTCGCGCCCGACTCGACGACGCCCAGCGGGAGGAACAGCAGGGCACCCACCGCCATCGCCAGCGCGAGCCCGTCGGCCTGCGGGAAACGGCGCCCGGTGCGCGCGCTGAAGACGATGTACGCCGCCCACATCGCGCCGGCGCCCAGGGCGAAGGCGACACCCACCGGGTCGAGGCCGCCGAAGCCCCCGCCACCCAGCAGGAAGACGCCGGCGAGGGCCAGCGCCGCCCAGACCAGGTTGACCGCCCGGCGCGAGGCGAGGACGGACAGGGCCAGGGGACCGAGGACCTCCAGGGTGACCGCGGCACCGAGGGGGATGCGGTCGACGGCCTGGTAGAAGAGGCCGTTCATCCCGGCCATGGTGACGCCGAAGACGACGACCGTGCCCCAGTCGGAGCGGGAGTGACCGCGCAGACGGGGCCGGCAGACGGCGAGGAGCACGACGGCCGCCACCAGCAGCCGGAGCGAGACCACGCCGAGCGCGCCGGCGCGGGGCATCAGCGTCACCGCGAGGGCGCCGCCGAACTGGACCGAGATCCCGCCGGCGAGGACCAGCCCGACGGGCCCGAGCGCGGCCCGGCGCCCCGGGCCGCGCCGGGCCGTCGTGCCTGTCGCGGCCGGCCGGGCGGAGGTGGCGGTGTCGGGGGTGCTCACGGGCCGTCCTGGGGTTCGAATCAGAGGGATGTGTCTCATCATGCGTTCATCACGATGCACTACCGAGTCCAGAGTAGTGACCTGAGACAGGTGTGTGAAGGGATGACGCCACTGACCTCGTACCGTCTCGCATGCCGGACGGACACCCGTCCGCCTCCGACCCCGGGTCACTCCCGGCCGCCGCGCGGGAGCCGCCTCCGCGTCCACTCTTCGGCCGCCCCGAGCCGACCCCGGGTCACTCCCGACCGCCGCGCGGAAGCCGGTCTCCGCGTCACTCTTCGGCCGCCCCGAGCCGACCCCGGTCACTCCCGACCACCCCGGAACCGGTCACTCCCGGCCGCACCGGAACCGACTGCGAGTCACCGTTCGACAACCCCGGAACCGGTCACTCCCGGCCGCACCGGAACCGACTGCGGGTCACCGTTCGACCACCCCGGAACCGGCCGCAGGTCCCTCCCGGCCGCCCCGGGACCGACCCGTCACGTCACCTCTCCTCTTCCTCCAGTTCCGCTGCCAGCACCTCCGCGAGATGTCGGGCCCGCACGCCCGCCAGGTGCTCCAGCTGGGTCCGGCAGGAGAAGCCGTCCGCCAGGACCACCGCGTCGGCCGGGGCCTCCCGTACCGCCGGCAGCAGCCGTTCCTCCGCGCACGCCACGGACACCTCGAAGTGCCCCTTCGTGAACCCGAAGTCGCCCGCGAGACCGCAGCAGCCGCCGCTCAGCTCTCCGGTCAGGCCCGCGGCGTCGCGCAGCCGGCGTTCAGCCGCGTCGCCGAGGACCGCGTGCTGGTGGCAGTGGGTCTGACCGGCCGCCGGGCGGTCCAGGCGGGGCGGTCTCCAGCCGGGGGCGTGCCGCTCCAGGGTTTCGGCGAAGGTGAGGACACGGGCGGCGAGCCGGGCCGCGCGCGGGTCGTCGTGCAGCAGCTCGGGCAGGTCGGAGCGAAGGGCGGCGGCGCAGCTCGGCTCCAGGACGACGACCGGGGCGTCCGCCTCCAGCACCGGCTCCATCAGGTCGAGGGTGCGGCGCAGCACCGCGCGCGCGTGGTCGAGCTGGCCGGTGGAGACGTAGGTCAGCCCGCAGCAGACCCGGTCGCGGCGGGCCGTCAGCAGGCGGGCCGCGGCCCGGGAACGGCCGTCCCCGACCGGCCGGCCCCGCAGCCGCAGGGTCGGCGGCAGCACCACCCGCAGCCCGGCCGCCTCCAGCACCCGTACGGCTGCCCGGCCGACGGACGGCGCGAGGTGCTCGGTGAAGGTGTCGGGCCACAGGACGACGAGGTCGCCCGCCTCCCCCGGGCGCGGCCGGCGCCGGTGCCACCAGCCGCTGAACGTCTCCCGCGCGAGCCGCGGGATCCGCCGCTGCGGCGCGATCCCGCCGAGCCGCTTGGCGGCCGCGGCGAGCGGCCCGGCCGAGACGAGCGCGTTGACCACGACGGCCGCGCGGGTGCGGCGGGCCCAGCGCAGCCACTGCGGCAGCCGGCCCATGGCGTAGTGGGCGGCCGGGCGGCGGCGGCCCGCGTAGTGGTGGTGCAGGAACTCCGCCTTGTAGGTGGCCATGTCGACCTCGACGGGGCAGTCGGAGCGGCAGCCCTTGCAGGACAGGCACAGGTCCAGGGCCTCGCGCACCTCCTCCGACCGCCAGCCGTCGGTGACCAGTTCGCCGGCCAGCATCTCGTGCAGCAGGCGGGCCCGCCCGCGGGTGGAGTGCTCCTCGCGGCCCGTCGCCCGGAACGACGGGCACATCACCGCGGGCCCCACCGCCGTCGTGCGGCAGGCGGCGACGCCGACGCAGCGGCGGACGGCGGCGGAGAAGTCGCCGCCGTCGCCCGGGTAGCCGAACGCCACGTCGACGGGCTCGCGGGGCAGGACCGTGAAGCGCAGATCGCGGTCGAGGGGCGCGGGGCGGACCAGCATGCCGGGGTTGAGCAGGTCGTCGGGGTCCCAGAGCGCCTTCGCCCGCTCGAACAGGCGCACCGTCTCATCGCCGTACATGCGCGGCAGCAGCTCGGCGCGGGCCTGTCCGTCGCCGTGTTCGCCGGACAGCGAGCCGCCGTGCGCCACCACCAGGTCGGCCATTTCCTCCGAGAAGCGGCGGAAACGGGCGACGCCTGGGGCCGTGAGCAGGTCGAAGTCGATGCGCACGTGCACGCAGCCGTCCCCGAAGTGCCCGTACGGCGTGCCGCGCAGGCCGTGCGCGGACAGCAGAGCGCGGAAGTCCCGCAGGTAGGCGCCGAGCCGGGCGGGCGGAACCGCGCAGTCCTCCCAGCCGGGCCAGGCCTCCGAGCCGTCCGGCATGCGCGTCGCCGTGCCGCTCGCGTCCTCACGGACGCGCCACAGGGCGCGCTGCCCGGCGGGGTCGGTCACCACGGCCGCGTCGACGACGTCCGCCGCCCGCACGATCGCCTCCGCACGCGCGCGTGCCTGCGCCTCCGATTCCCCGCCCGTCTCCACGAACAGCCAGGCACCGCCGCGCGGCAGCAGTCCCGTCGGCGACGGCACCAGGTCGGCCGCCATCCCCTCGACGGTCAGCGGCCCTCCCCCGCTGCCGGCTGCGCCCCGGCGGGGGGACCGCCGGGGCGACAGGCCGGCCGCGGCCTCGGCGGCGGCACTCTCGTCGGCGTACCCGAGAACCGCGAGCGCCCGCGCGGGGGGTGCCTCGACGAGGTCGACGACCGCTTCCGTCAGCACGCCGAGCGTGCCCTCGGAGCCGCAGAAGGAGCGGGCCACGTCCGCGCCGTTCTCGGGCAGCAGCGCGTCCAGCGCGTATCCGGAGATACGGCGGGGCAGGTCGGGGAAGCCGGTGCGCAGCCGCGCCAACTCGCCCTCGACGAGGGCCCGCAGCCCTTCCGGCGCGCCGGACCACTCCCGCGCCGGCCGCAGGCGCCGTCCGCGCGCGGTGACCACGGACAGCTCCCGCACGCTGTCGGCGGTCGTGCCCCAGGCCACCGAGTGCGCGCCGCAGGAGTTGTTGCCGATCATGCCGCCGAGTGTGCAGCGGCTGTGGGTGGAGGGATCGGGCCCGAACCGCAGGCCGTGCGGGGCGGCCGCCTCCTGGAGCCGGTCGAGCACGAGCCCCGGCTGCACGACGGCGGTCCGGGCCCGCGGATCCAGGGCGACCAGCCGGTTCATATGGCGGGTGAAGTCCAGCACCACGCCCGTGCCCGTGGCCTGTCCGGCGATCGACGTGCCCCCTCCGCGCGGGACCACCGGTACTCCCCGTGTCCGGCAGACCTCCAGCACCGCCGCCACGTCCTCGGCGTCCCGCGGCGCGACGACGCCCAGCGGGACCCTCCGGTAGTTGGACGCGTCCATGGTCACCAGCGCCCGGGCCATGACACCGAACTCCACGTCACCCCGGACGGCCCCGCGCAGTTCCCCCTCGAGATCTGTCATGCGTCCAGGATGCACCCCGTCACGGACAGTGACGGTCGCCCGCGTCGGGGCGTGGATCCGCACAGGTCCAGGAGGTGGAGATCTCGTCTCATCGAACGGACATGTTTCCGCCCCGTTTCCCCCTCGGGATAGCCTGCGCCTCGTGGCTGAGATCCGGATTCCTGCTGACATCAAGCCCGCCGACGGTCGATTCGGCGCGGGCCCCTCCAAGGTGCGGGTGGAGGCGCTGGACGCCCTGGCCGCCACCGGCACGTCCCTCCTCGGCACCTCCCACCGCCAGGCCCCGGTCAAGAACCTGGTCGGCCGGGTGCGCGAGGGCATCGCCCAGCTGTTCCAGCTCCCGGACGGCTACGAGGTCGTCCTCGGCAACGGCGGCTCGACCGCGTTCTGGGACGTCGCGACCCACGGCCTGATCGAGAACAGGTCGCAGCACCTGAGCTTCGGCGAGTTCTCCTCCAAGTTCGCCAAGGCCGCCAAGCTCGCCCCGTGGCTCGCCGAGCCCACCGTCATCTCCTCCGACCCGGGCACGCACCCCGACCCCGAGGCCGAGGAGGGCGTCGACGTCTACGCCTTCACCCACAACGAGACCTCGACCGGTGTCGCGGCCCCGATCCGTCGGGTCGCGGGGGCCGACGAGGGCGCGCTGGTCCTCGTGGACGCCACCTCCGGCGCCGGCGGCCTGCCCGTCGACATCGCCGAGACGGACGTCTACTACTTCGCCCCGCAGAAGTCCTTCGCCTCCGACGGCGGCCTGTGGATCGGCGTCTTCTCGCCCGCGGCGATCGAGCGCGCGGAGCGCGTCCACGCCTCCGGCCGCCACGTCCCGGAGTTCTTCAGCCTCCCCACGGCGATCGACAACTCCCGCAAGAACCAGACGTACAACACGCCCGCGCTCGCGACGCTCTTCCTGCTCGACCAGCAGCTGGAGTGGATCAACGGGCAGGGCGGCCTGGACTGGTCGGTGCGCCGCACCGCGACCTCCGCGCGCACGCTGTACGGCTGGGCCGAGGACAGCAAGTACGCCAGCCCCTTCGTCACCGACCCGGCCAAGCGCTCGCAGGTCATCGGCACGATCGACTTCACCGACGAGGTCGACGCGGCCGCCGTCGCCAAGGTGCTGCGCGCCAACGGCATCGTCGACACCGAGCCCTACCGCAAGCTCGGCCGCAACCAGCTGCGCATCGCCATGTTCCCGGCGATCGACCCGGCGGACGTCGAGGCCCTGACGAAGTGCGTGGACCACGTGATCGAGAAGCTCTGATCACATCCGCACCGCCTCGGAGGGGCGCCCGGTGGCCACCACCGGGCGCCCCTTTCCGTCCCCCGGCCCGGTCGGTTCTTCTCCGTCGACGGGCCGGTCGGCGCGGGCCGACCGGAGTGCACGGGTCTACGTCTGCGGGCTGACAGCGGGGCACCGGCACTTACGCATTCCGGTTGACCGTGTTCATGCCACGGCTGGACGGCGAGGGCGGCGGCCCGCGGAAGCATGGACGTGTCGCGAGGCGCCGAAGGGTAGCGCCCGTCCGCGCGACGTCCCCTCCCCAGGAGCGTGTCGCATGTCCGTGCCCATCACCTCCACCGTCCCCGTCGGCGGCGCCCCCTCACCCGCACCGGTCACCGGCCGGGGCCGGACGGTTCCCGGTGTGCCGGCCTGGGCCCGGCGGGCCGCGACGGTGGTCGTCTGGCTGTCGTTACCGTCGGCGGCATGGCGTCTGGCCGTGGTGCTCGGCGTTCCGCTGGGCCTCGGTCGGGCCGAGTACGACGCGATGCTGGTGCCCGGCTGGGGAGTGCTGTTGCTGCCCCTGCTCTCGCTGGCCCAGGAGGGCCTGGCCTGGCTGACGCTCGGGCTGGTGCGGCCGTGGGGCGAGGTGTGGCCGCGGTGGATCCCGGGCCTCGGCGGCCGGCCGGTCCCGGTGGCGGCGGCGGTCGTGCCGGCGGCGTTCGGCGCGCTCGCCTGCACGGTGTACGGGGTGCTGCTCGTGTGGACGACCCTGCACGGGCAGATGGACATCACGCCGTGGGGCAACTGGCTCCTCATCGCCTGCTACCTGCCCCTGGTCGCCTGGGGACCGCTGCTGGGCGCGGTGACCGCGCACTACCACCGCCGCCGCACGCGCGGCTGACGCCCGCACGCACAGGGTCGCTCGCACGCGCGGGGGCGCTCGCACGCGCGGGGGCGCCCGCACGCGCAGGGAACCCCGCACGAACAGGGGCGCCTGGCTCCCACCGGGCGCCCCTCCGTCACGCAGCCGAGCAGCTCACGCAACCGAGCAGCTCACGCAACCGCGTAGCTCACGCCACCGGGCAGTTCACGCAACCGAGCAGTTCACGCAACCGCAGAGCTCACGCTCCGAACAGCGCGCAGCCGAACAGCTCACCTCACGCGGCCGAACAGCTCATGCTCAGCGCACCCCCGCCCCCCGGCGCTCCGCTGAACCCGAAGCTCGTGGACGCCCCGGCGGCCAGCGACCCGTTGTGGGCGGCGTTCGTCGCCGTCACCGTCGTGCCGGTCTGGGTGTACGACGCGTTCCACATGCTCGTCACCCGCTGGGATGCGCTCCAGGTCCAGGTGACCTTCCAGGAGGAGAGCGCGGCCGTACCGGTGTTGGTGACCTTCACCTCTGCGTTGAAGCCGCCGCCCCAGTCACTGCTGACGGTGTAGGCGGCGGCGCAGGCGGCCGTTCCGCCGCCGGGACCGCTGGGACCGCCGCCGCCCGGCTCGAAGCCCGGCGCCTTGATGCTCGCGAGGTAACCGTTCTTCACCGTGTCAACGGTCGACCAGTCGTCCTTCAGGATGCCGCCCGTGTCACCGGAGTTGGGGTTCCACGACCAGAACGTCCAGTGGAAGGAGTCGCCGCCGTACGTCGACGTCGGACGGAGGTAGTCCACCAGGGCCGCCAGCCAGCGCTGGTCCACGGTCGACTGGAGCGTGGTGCCGAACTCGCCCACCCACACCGGAGCGATGTTCTGCTTGAAGATGTAGCCCCAGTACCTGTCCCAGATGCCGGGCATGTTGGCCGGGAACGACGGGTCGTTGAACCAGCTCTGCTGGGCCACGCTCGTCGCGTAGTCGTGGGCGGAGTAGACGAGCCGGTCGGCGACGGCGAGGCGCACGGGGTACTGGGCGACGCCCATCAGGTTGCCGCCCCACCAGCCGGAGACGCCGTTGAAGCTCTGCACTCCCTCGACGAAGACCAGCAGGTCGGGGTTGACGGAGAGGACCGCGTTGCCGGCCCGCTCGGCGGCCAGGCGCCAGTCCCTCGCCGTGTCGCCGCAGCCCCAGCAGGCCGGGTCGTGCGGCTCGTTGTGCAGGTCGATGCCCACGACCGTGGGGTTGCCGGCGTAACGGCCCGCGAGCGCCTTGAGGTTGGCGATCCACGTGGACTCCGGCACCGCCGAGGTGTACCAGAGCGCGGACTGGCCGGCCGCGTCCGGGCGGTGCCGGTCCAGGATCACCTTCAGGCCGGACCGACCGGCGTACCCGACGATCCGGTCGAGCACCTGGAGCGAGGTCAGTCCGGCCAGGTCGGCGTTCTTGCCGTCGGAGAAGTTGATGCTGTCCGGCATCGCGCCGGGCTTGAGGATGTCGTCGCTGTACGGCATGCGGAGGGTGTTGAAGCCCAGCGACCTCATCTGGTCGATCATGCTCTTGTAGTCACGGGCCCACAGTCCGTGGACGACGCGGTTGGAGGTCTCGAAGCCGAACCAGTTGATGCCGGCGACCCGGACCGGCTGTCCGGCCGCGTCCAGGATCTGCCGGCCGCTGGTGTGCCAGTAGCCCGCTCCGGGCGCGGCGGCGGGCGCGGCCTGGGTGGAGTGCGCGCCGGCCAGCGGGATCAGGAGCGCCGCGGCGGCAGCACACAGGGCTCTGCGCAAGCTGCGGAACATGTTGCTGCTTCCTCTCGGGAGGTGCGGGCCCGGAACGAGTGGGAGCGCTCCCACCACCCCGCACCTCCCAGGAAACTGTCACTTCATGACCACGTCAAGGATCTCGGCGGGATCAGCGCGCTTCAGCGGCTCAGCCTCTGGAACCTGCGGACCGCGAGCGGCAGGAAGACCACCGTCAGCACGACCGGCCACAGGCCCGCCATCAGCAGCGCGTGCTGCTCGACCCAGGAGTCGCCGCCGACCGGGTTCCCGAACAGCTCGCGGGTGGCGGCGGCCGTGGAGGAGATCGGGTTCCAGGCGGCGACGACGCCGAGCCAGTCGGGCATGAGCTGGGGCGCGACGAAGATGCTGGAGATCATCGTCAGCGGGAACGCCACCGCGAACAGACCGCCGGCCGCCTCGGGGTTGGGCACCAGCAGGCCCAGCCACACGCCGATCCAGATCAGCGCGAACCGCAGCCACAGCAGCAGTCCGAAGGCACCGAGGAAGCCCCAGCCCGCGTCCGGGCGCCAGCCCATGGCGAACGCGGTCAGCATCATGATCGCCAACTCCGCGCAGGCCGCGAGCAGATCGGTGATCCCGCGTCCGGCGACCACCGCGGAGGAGGCCATCGGCATGGAACGGAACCGGTCGATGACGCCCTTGGTGGAGTCGTGGACGACCAGCGTGGCGGTGTTGATGAAGCCGAACGCCATGGTCATCACGAACATGCCCGGCATCAGGAAGTCCTTGTAGTCCCCGCCGCCGGGCACCTGCATGGCACTGCCGAAGACATAGCCGTAGAGCAGGACGGAGAGGATCGGGAAGCCCAGCTGCCAGGCGATGTTGACGGGCTGGCGCTGGTAGTGGGTGAGGCCGCGGCGGACGATGTTCCAGCAGTCGGCGAGCGCCCACAGGGCCCGGCCGCGTGCCGTGTCGTGCGCACTCGACGGCGTCAGGTCGACGGTGGTGGTCATGCCGCTTTCTCCGCTCGGTCGGTCCGGTGTCCGGTCAGCCGCAGGAAGACGTCGTCGAGGCTCGGCCTGCGCAGTCCGATGTCCTCGACGGACACGCCCTCGTCCTGGAGGGTGCGGGCCACCTCGGTGAGCGCGGCCACCCGGTCGGTCACGGGTGCGTGCACCCGCAGTTCGTCCTCGTCCGCCTCGGGTTCGCCGTCCGCGACGCGGGCGACGACCTTCACCACCTGCGGGATGTCCGCCCGCTCCGTGACCACGACCTCGACGCGGTCGCCGCCGACACGGTCCTTCAGGCCGTCCGGGGTGTCGTCGGCGATGGCGCGGCCCTGGTCGATGACGGTGATCCGGGAGGCCAGCCGGTCGGCCTCCTCCAGGTACTGGGTGGTCAGCAGGACGGTCGTGCCGCTCGCCACCAGGGCCCGGACGGACTCCCAGACCTCACCCCGGCTCCGCGGGTCGAGCCCGGTCGTCGGCTCGTCGAGGAAGAGGACGGCCGGGGCGAGGATCATCGACGCCGCGAGGTCGAGGCGGCGCCGCATGCCGCCGCTGTACTTGCCCACGCCCCGGTCGGCGGCATCGGTCAGGTCGAACTGTTCCAGCAGTTCGGCGGCCCGCAGCCGCGCCCGCTTCCCGCCCAGGTGGAACAGCCGGCCGAACATCTCGAGGTTCTGCCGCCCGGTGAGCACCTCGTCCACGGCGGCGTACTGCCCGGTGAGGCCGATGCGGGCCCGTACCGCGCGCGGCTGCCGGGCCACGTCGAGGCCGTCCACGCTCGCCCGCCCGCCGTCCATCCGGATCAGCGTGGACAGGATGCGGACGGCGGTGGTCTTGCCGGCGCCGTTCGGCCCGAGCAGGCCGTGCACGGTGCCCTGGCGGACGCTCAGGTCGAAGCCGTCGAGCGCGCTCTTCTCGCCGTAGCGCTTGTGCAGTCCCTCGGCCCGGACCGCGAGTCCGTCGTCGGTCATGGGTCCCCCTTCCGATGAGTGAGTACGTCTCCCCGGTAACTGAGTACAGCGTACCCGATTAAGCGTACGCCGTACTCGATTTCCCGGAGCGGAACTAAACTGCCCTCATGAGCGGCACGGAGACCAGCGGCAGCGGCGACATCGCCAGGACCCTCGAACTGCTGTGGGACACCGGCAGGCGCCCCAGCCGGGGGCCGAAGCCGGGGCTGACGCTGGAGCGGATCGTGGAGACGGCCGTCACGGTCGCCGACCGGGAGGGGCTCGACGCGGTCTCGATGCGCCGGATCGCCAACGAGCTGGGCACCGGCGCGATGTCGCTGTACCGGTACGTCCCCGGCAAGGACGAGCTGCTCCACCTCATGCTGGACCGGGTCCAGCGCCCCTCCGAGCACCCGGCCGACCTCGGCGGGGGCGGCTGGCGCTCCGCCCTGACGGCCATGGCGTACGCCACGCTCGCCCTCTACCGCCGCCACCCGTGGCTGCTCGGCGTCAACCAGAGCCGCCCGGTCCTCGGCCCGAGCGCGGTCGAGGGGATGGAGCAGATCCTCACCCGCGTCAAGCCGATGGGCCTGTCCGACCCGGAGCTGCTGTCGGTGATCCTCCTGGTCGACAACTACGTCATCGGGGCCGTGCGGAGCCAGGTCTACCTGGCGGAGGCGGAACGGAAGTCGGGGATGACGGACGCCCAGTTCTGGGCGGCCCAGTCACCCATGCTGGAGGAACTCATGGCCTCCGGCCGCTACCCGGCCATGGCGTCCCTGTCGGAGGACACCTTCAGCGCCGACTTCGACCACTTCGCCTTCGGCCTCCACCGCATCCTGGACGGCCTGGAGAGGCTGGTGGACGAACGCGGGGCGGGCCGGGACGGGTAGGGGCCTGACCCGAGGGCCTTCCCGGCCCTGCCCCCGGACGCGTCCAGGGCTCACTTCCGCCTCGGTGCCGACCCCACCCAGGGCTCAACCCCGATCCCACCCAGGGTTCAGCCCCCGAACCGACCCGGGCTTCACACCCGGCCCAGCGCCCGGACGCCGCCTCCCGGTCTCACCCCCGGGCCGGCCCTCGATCCCCACCCAGGGCTCAGCCCCGATCCCACCCAGGGCTCAGCCCCCGAACCGACCCGGGCTTCACACCCGGCCCAGCGCCCGGACGCCGCCTCCCGGTCTCACCCCCGGGCCGGCCCTCGATCCCCGCCCAGGGCTCAGCCCCGAAACCCGCCCAGGGCTCAGCCCCGATCCCACCCAGGGCTCAGCCCCCGAACCCGCCCAGGGCTCACCGCTGACTCAGCCCCCGGCTCACCCCTGACTCGGTCCCCGACCCGCCCCCGGCTCAGCCCCGCCGGAACAGGCGGCGGAGGCCGAAGAGGGCTGCGCAGGCCACCGCCAGGGCGAGGGCGCCCGTCTTGACGTCTCCGCTCAGGCCCTCCTCGCCGCCCGGGTCGGAGGCGGCCGAACTGCCGCCGCCCGAGGGGGCCTTCGGGCTCCCCGACGCACCGGGGGCGTCCTCCGCCCGGACCGGGCTGTCGACACCCTCGGTGCCGTACATCAGTTTCGAGCCGTCGGGCGAGTAGCTGACGGACTCGCCCTGCCGCTGCAACGGCACGTCGAGCCGCTCCAGCCGCCGCGGGCTGCCGTCGTTCCAGTCGTAGAGGATGCCGCCGAAGTAGCCGCGCACGGCGAGGCGCGCGCCGTCCGGGGAGAGGGCGGCATCAGTGGCCCACAGGTCGATGGGAGCGACGGGCCGGTAGACGTTCGCGCCGGACGCCGAGAGCCGCTCCGGCCCCGCGTAGAGGTGACCGCCGTCCTCCTGCTTGTCGATGATGTAGACGCGCCCGGTCTTCGGGTGGACGACGAGCGACTCGGCGTCGCGCGGCCCGTCCGAGTACTTCACGACGTACTGGGTGGCGCGGACCGTCTGGTCCTTCAGCGTGGCCGGCTCGGGCAGCCGGTAGATCCACACGTGGTCCCAGACGACGCCGTCGTTGTCGCCGATGTCGCCGACCCAGATCTGGTTGTCCGGGCCGATGGCGATCGCCTCCACGTCACGGGGGGTGCCCACACCGGCCAGGGTGATCGTCGCGACGGTCCTTCCCGTGCCGCTGTCGACGGCGTAGAGGTAGGCGCCGCTGTCCTGGTCGTTGTGCGTCCAGTAGACGCCGGGGTGCTGCCGCGAGGCGGCCAGGCCGCTGGACTCGGTGATGCGGGGGTCCGCGATCGTGAAGCTCCGGTCGCCGTCGGCGGCGGAGGCGGGCGCCGCGAGGGCGGCCACGAGCAGGGCCCCGGCAAGGAGGGCGAACGGTCGGCGCATGCCCCAAGCCTGCCACCCCGCCCGGCGTTCCCGAGGGTCGTGGCGGGCCTCACACCCCACGTGCCCCGCCGATCCCGCATGATGAGCGGATGCTCAGGATCATGCCCGTCGGCGACTCGATGACGATCGGCAGCGCGGGCGAGCACACGTGGCGCTACCGCATGTGGCGCCATCTGTGCGCGACGTACGGCGGCCCCTTCACCCTCGTCGGCCCCCGCGAGACGCTGCACGACAAGACGGCCGACGCGCCCACGTCGTACGCGTACGCCGACCCCGACTTCCCCCGCCGCCACCTGGCCGGCTGGGGCGAGGGCTGGCTGCACATGGTCCCGCTGATCGGCGAGGCGGTGCGGGAGAGCCGCGCGGACGTTCTGCTGGTCTCCCTGGGCCTGATCGACCTGGGCTTCTACACGAACGCCGAGCAGACGGCCGAGAACGTGCGGGCCTTCGTCGCCGAGGCGCGGGCGGCCCGGCCGCGGGTGCGGACAGTGCTGCTGCCGGTGATCCCCAACGTCCGCGCGAGCGACGACGAGGACTTCGCCGCGCAGGTCACCCGCTTCAACGAACTCCTGGCGAAGACGGTCGCCGACCTCGACGAGCCGGCCTCCCCGCTCCTCCTCGCCGCGATCCCGGCCGCGTACGACATCCGCGCCGACACCTACGACGGCACCCATCCGAACGCCGACGGAGAGCACAAGCTGGCCGCCGCCTTCGCGGAGGCGATGTACGAGTGGTGGGGCCTCGGCGGCCCCTACGAGCAGGCCTGAGCCCGCGCCGGCGCCCTCGCCCCCAGCGTCGGTGCGGCGGGAACGCGGGTGCGAACGTTTCCAGCCGAGTCGCACCCTGTTCATCCTTCCGTTTCCCGGCCGCACCGCCGATGCCACGTGGCGCTTCGAGGGCACGGCCACCGGTTCCGCGCCCCTGGCTCTTTCCCGCCATCCGTGCTGCGGCCCCTGATGCCGGTGATGCAGGTGTGCCTAGAGTGACCGACCTCCGGGCCGGTGCGGACTGACCACCGCACACCCGCCCGGGTTGAACGCGTCCGGGGGGAGCGCTCATCTGACGTGCCGTCGTCATCCGGCCGTCCTCTCCTCGCTGCGCGATCCGTGCGACGAGACAGGGGAGACCGCATGCGCAGGCCAGGCACACCGGAAACCGAACGAACGACGCCCCGGCGGCGTCGTAGAGGCATGGTCACCGTCATCGCCGCAGCGGCCGTCGCCGGCCTCGCCAGCCCGCTGGCGTGGTCCGCCGTCACGGACAACATGGCGCCCACCGGGATCCGCGACTTCTGCCACAAGGGCGGGCCGGGGGCCGGCAGCGGCCGGACGCCCTGCCGGACCGACAACCGGGACGTGGGCATGTACCGGCAGGGCACGCTCAGCGCCGCGCAGAAGACCCGCGTGGACGGCGTCATCGACGCGCACTTCGCGCCCACCGACCTCGTCCTGAAGTGGGACGGCACCCCCACCTACAGCGGTGGCTCGGAGACCGACTTCATCTACCAGGTGGGGAAGGTGGCGAAGGGCAACGACGAGATCGTCGGCCGCGCCTGGTGCGACGACCCCAACGAGGGCACCTACACCTGCGACCAGACGTACATCCGCATAGAGAACGGCTACCTCACCAAGAAGCGCATCTGCCACGAGACCGGACACGCCGTGGGCCTGCTGCACGGCGAGGACGCCAGCCCGGCCCTCAACAACAAGGACCAGCGCCTGGGCTGCCTGGTCACCCCGTCCGACGACGGCACCGAGGGCCTCGGGTCGAACAACCGCGAACACATCAACGACGTCTACTAGGAGCCGGGATGCCCGACAAGAGAAGCATCATCGGCGGCATCGCCGCGTTCACCGTCGCCGCGGGCCTCGCCTGGGGCGTCACCCTGAGCACCGACGACGACTCCGCCGCGTCCGGCACCCGGACCAGCCCCATCGAGGCCGACGACATCGCCGCCTCGGAGACCGCCGGCGACTGGACCGCGAAGGCCGACCACGTCATCGCCTACACCGTGCTCTCGGAGAAGGAACTCCCGATGAGCGAGGAGGAACAGCAGGCCGGTGAGGGGTTCATCGGCCGTGAACTGACCGTCCGCGTCGACCGGATCATCTGGTCCGACCCCCAGGCCGCGCGGCAGGCGCCCGCGGTGAACTCCACCCTCGTGCGGCACGCCGACGGCTGGACCGTCCACGAAGGCGGCGAACGCCTGCCGGTCGTCTATGAGGACCGTCCGACGATGCAGGTCGGCCACTCCTACATCGAGGCCGTCTGGTGGCAGACCGAGGGCCCCGACGGCACTCCGCTCCCACCGGACTGGAAGGGCCTCGGTGAGGGGTCGAAGCTGCCCTTCGACGGCGGGGTGATCGGCAAGGGCGAGAACGAGGGCGAGACCGTCTCCCCGGCCGGCTTCCGCGCCATGGAGGACGAGCCCGGCGCGCCCACGCTGGAGGAGCAGATGGCGGGCCGCACCGCCTCCGACCTGGCCGCCGCCCTCACCGCCGCGACACCGGCAGCGACCGGCTGAGCCCTGGCGGGGAGGCCGTCGCGGGCGACGGCTCGCGCCGGCCTCCCCGCCCCGGGGCGGCCTGGGGGACCAGGCCACTTGCCTTGGGTGGACTCCAAGACGCCGGCTTGGCGACCATGAAGTACACGCAGCTCGGACGCACCGGACTCAAGGTCGGCCGACTGGTCCTCGGGACCATGAACTCCGGCCCGCAGACAGACGAAGCCGACAGTCACGCGATCACGGACGCGGCACTGGACGCGGTCATCAACTTCTTCGACACGGCGAAGCGGGCATTTCCTCAGTCGTGAGCGTGCAGTGACCGCCGCCCCTGCGGAGGAGCGGCGGCCGCCTTGGGCACGGCGGCCCGGTCGATCACCAGGCGAATGCCTCCGGAGAGGGCCCCGGACCAGGGAAGATCTTGTCGAGAGCCGCCAGAAGCTCCTCCGGCAGCTCCAGTTCGACCGCCCGCAGCGCGGAGTCGAGTTGTTCGGCGGTGCGCGGGCCGACGATCGGGCCGGTCACGCCCGGGCGAGTGAGCAGCCAGGCCAGGGCAACCTCGCCGGGCTCCAGGCCGTACTTGTCGAGCAGGTCCTCGTACGCCTGGACCTTGTCCCGCAGCGCGCTGTCGTTGAGCGCGTCGGCGGCACGGCCGGAGGCTCGGCGTCCGCCCTCGACCTGCTTCTTGATGACCCCGCCGAGCAGCCCGCCGTGCAGCGGCGACCAGGGGATGACGCCGAGCCCGTAGTCCTGCGCCGCCGGGATGACCTCCATCTCGGCGCGCCGCTCGCAGAGGTTGTACAGGCACTGCTCGCTGACGAGCCCGATCGCGCCCCCACGCCGGGCGGCTGTCTCGTTGGCCTGGGCGATCTTGTACCCGGGGAAGTTGCTGGACCCCACGTACAGGATCTTGCCCTGCTGGACCAGGACGTCGATGGCCTGCCAGATCTCCTCGAACGGAGTGTTCCGGTCGATGTGGTGGAACTGGTAGACGTCGATGTAGTCGGTCTGGAGCCGCTTGAGCGAGCCGTCTACGGCCCGCCGGATGTTCACGGCCGACAGCTTGTCGTGGTTCGGCCACGCCTCGCCGTCCGTGCCCATGTTGCCGTACACCTTGGTGGCGAGGACGACCTTGTCGCGACGCCCGCCCTTCGCGAACCAGTTGCCGATGATGCTTTCGGTACGGCCCTTGTTCTCGCCCCACCCATACACATTCGCCGTGTCTACGAGATTCAGCCCCGCATCGAGCGCCGCGTCCATGATCGCGTGGCTGGTGACTTCGTCCGTTTGGGGACCGAAGTTCATGGTGCCGAGGACCAGTCGGCTGACCTTGAGTCCGGTGCGTCCGAGCTGCGTGTACTCCATGAGACCCCAGCCAACGCCTTCGAGTCCGCTCAAGGCAAGCATGACCGCGCCTCAGCTCCGACACCGCTGTCCATGCAGGAGAACGCACCTGCCACCGGGCCACTCGGGGCCCGAGGTTCATACGACAACGCGCATAGTCGCGTGCACGCATGGACGCGCCGCGTCACCCCCCTCTACCGTCGTGGGCAGGCAGCCCAACCGGGGCGGTAGCAAGGGGATTTGGCATGTCCGAGCCTTCGGCACTCACCCGTCTCACGGGCAACGGCAATGGCGCGTGCGGAAGCTGAGTGACAATCACCAGCGCGGGCTGACCGCGCTGTTGGTCGAATGTCGATCCGTACGGCACCTTCCGGCAGGAGAAGGACAAGCGCCTCGACCTTGGGCCCCTGGCTGTTCCCCGCCCGCGGCGCGCCACCGAGGACGTGGCACAAGCAGCGCGATCAACCCCCCGCGAAGGTCAGAGTCGTGAGCCACGGGCCCGGGAGTCTCCATCCGTCCGGATGGTCAGCAGTTCGCCGCAGTCGTGGGTGTAGAGCCAGGCTGTGGCCTTCTCGTAGAAGAGGCGGACCGCCAGCGGCATCACCAGGTCGCGTATCCGCCGGGTGAGCGGGCCTGCCGTCTTGGCGTCGCGGTTGTCCGAGGCGGCCTTGACCATCTTGGCGACACGGGCCGAGCGGGCGGCTTCGTACGCCGAGAGGGCGGCCGCCACCGAGGGCTCCGCGGCCAGTGACTGGGCCAGGACGAGTGCGTCCTCCAGGGCCATCGACGCGCCCTGGCCCGCGCCGACGGGGTGTCCGGCGTCGCCGAGGAGTGCGATGCGGTCGTTGTGGCGGACCGGGACCGCGTCGAGTTTGTGCATCAGGGTCGGGCGGTGCAGTTCGGTGGTGGCCTTGAGGATCGCGGTCGGCAGTTGTTCGTGCCGGTGCAGTTCGCCGAGGCGGTGCAGCCATTGCGCGTCCGTGAGGGCGAGATCCGGCTGTGCGGGGCAGGCGACCTGGGCCGACCACCAGACCTTGCCGCCGGGGGCGGCGAGGTGGATGAAGGCGCCGTTGCGGGTGAAGGTCATGTTGAAGACACCAGGGTCGGTCTCGATGCCTTCGGCGATGCCCGAGATGCTGTAGAGGCCGGCGTACTCGGGGATGGGCGCGTGCGGGTCGAGCAGTGACCGGGTGGCCGACCAGATGCCGTCGGCGCCGACGAGCAGGGACGCCTCCGCCGTACGGCCGCTCGCGAAGACCGCCCGTATCCCTGCCTCGGTGGTGACCGCGTCCACCAGGCGCTCACCGGTGACGATGCGCGCCCCGGCCGCCAGCGCCTCCGCGCGCAGCGACGCGACCAGCGTGCCCCGCATCAGGGTCACGCTGTGCAGCTCGTCGCCGCTCAGCCGACCCCGCGGCACATCACCCAGGAGCTTGCCCGAGCTCGACCACATGCGCTGGCCCGGCACGTCGATCCCGGCCCCCCGAACCTGCTCCAGCACGCCAAGGGAGCGCAGCACCCGCAGGCCGTTGGACGCCAGACTCAGGAACGAGCCCACCTGACCGGCTGGGTCGGCGTACGCCTCGTAGACCGTGACCTCCACACCGATGCGCCGCAGTGCGATCGCGCCGGCTGCTCCGGCCACTCCGCCGCCTATGACGATGGCAGTCATGTGCCCTCCCTGATCTCCCGACTCCATGAATCTATGTTCAGTGAATTTAGATTCATCGAACTGCGGTTCACTATGATGGGGGCGAGAGCGACACGTCAAGCGGAAGAGGAGCGCCGGGGGCATGGGCGTACGCAGGGAGCAGGCCGCCGGGACCGAGGCGGCACTGAAAGAGGCGGCGCGGCGGCTGTTCGCCGAGCGCGGTTACCTCGACACGAAGATCACCGACATCACCCGCGAGGCCGGTCGCGCCACCGGCTCCTTCTACGCCCATTTCGCGGACAAGAACGCCCTGCTCCAAGCGCTGATGCAGGACATGGGCACGCAGGCCGACGCGGAGATCGGCGCGGACGGCCACCCGGCCGACCACGATCTGACCGACGGCAGGCAGTTGCGCGAGCATCTGGCCGTCACCTGGCGGGTGATCCGCGACCATCTGCCGGTGGTCGCGGCCCTGATTCAGACGAACTTCGCCGGCCCGCCCGGCGAGGGCCGCGCCTGGGCGAGCCTGACCGGGGAGACGGGCACCCTCCGCGACCACCTGGAGTGGCTCCGCCGACGGGGTCACCCGCTCCCGGGCGACCCCGAGCTCGTCGCCGCGGCCATGGGGGCGATGGTCTCGATGCTCGGCTACGCCGTCATCACCGCGGGGGAAGGCGGCCCGCAGGTAACCGACGAGGAGATCGTCGACACCCTCACCGCCCTGCTACTGCACGGCCTGGCCGGACCCCCGCCGAGCACCGGCTGACCGGCCGACATGAATGAGCGGCACCCGACGTGAGAACCCCCGGGCGGGCTGTGGTCGAGCGGTGGGCCGAGTCGGCCGACACGACCGACCTGGGGCACGCGATTCCCTCCTGCCGTACGTCGGAGTGTTCTGCAGCGCATCCGTCGGCACTGCACAGGAACGGGAGGCCGCGGCGGCTCCGTCCAGGTGCTCAGGCCGCCTTTCCGTACATCCAGCGGCGCACCACGGTGTAACCATCGGGCAGCTCGCCCCCTGTCAGTTCCCTGTACCGCGCCCTGGCCTCCTCGCTGGCGCGCTGACCGGAAGGGAGTCTTCGGAGAAAGGGGTCGCGGTCAGGATCGGGGGAGGACTGACGGGGCTCGCTCGCGACGTCGGGAGGGAGGGACGGCCCCTGATCGTCGGCGCCTTCCGCCTCCCGCCCTTCCATGAGGCGGGCGACTGCGACAGTCAGGGCCGCACTGACGACCACGCCGCCGACGGCATGGATCTTCTCCCTGTGCTTCTGGTACAACCCCTTCGCCTTCTCGGTGAAGGACGTGGGCTTGCTGTCCTCGGGGGCGGGCTCGCAGGGCGTGGAGTCAGTCACGTACACACGTCTACCGGACTCAGCTCCCATCTGTCAGGAGATCAGGCGACATCGGCCGACCAGGGGCAGCGGCGCTCGCCTGACTGAAGTACGTCTTCGCGTCTTCACGAAGGGGCGGCGTACCGACCGCCATGGCCGCAAGCCGTCTTCGCACCGGGCCGCAAGCCCGAGCCCGAGATCGACGGTCCTCACTCCCCCGCTTCCTGGTGGGGCGAGTACCTCCCCGGCATCGGGCGCCGGGAGGACGTGACCGGCCGGGCCGCTCCCCCGCCCACCGAGATCGGCCTTGGGCAGCCCGCGCGTCAGCGCCCGGTGGGTCGAGTGGCTCATGGGCCTGCCTCCCGGACGCGTCACCGGCGTTCCCGGCCTGACGCGCGGACAGCAGCTCCAGATCCTCGGCAACGGCGTCGTCCCCCAGCAGTCCTCGGCGGCGTTCGCCGCGCTCCTCGACCTGGGGTGTGAACGCCGGCACCCACCCCACCGCCGGAGGCACTGGCTACCTTCCGAGCGCCGCTCCCACCGCCACCACGACGAACATCAGCACCAGCACACCGGCCATGATCCGGTTCCGCGTTTTCGGGTCCACGCCTCGAGCCTAACCGGCCCCGCCGAACGCCCATCGGCCGACCGGGTCGTAACGCGGCTGCTCCCCCGGCACCCCGGAAACCGGCAGGCGGCTGCGCACCAGCACCAGCTCGCCCACCGTCCACGTCCGCCCGGCGAAGGCGTCCAGCGCCTCGACGTACGGCCGGACGTCCACGGCGTCCCGGCTGCGGGCCAGTGTCAGGTGGGCCTTGTAGCGGCGGTGCTCGCCCATCTCCACGCCCGCCTTCCGCGCCGCCGCCTCGCTGCGCTCGGCCAGCATCCGCAGCGCCGGCAGATCGCCGCGCGCGCCCGTCCACAGCGCCCGCCCGTGCCCGAACTGCCCGCCGCCGCGCAGTGCCAGCGCGAAGGGCGCACTGCGCCGCGCGGCCCGCTCCAGCCGCGCCGACAGCTCGGGGACGACGTCGTCGTCGACCTCTCCGTAGAAGGCGAGGGTGAGGTGCCAGCCGGGACGGCCGGTCCAGCGCAGCCCGTCCGCACCGGGCAGCTTCCTCAGCTCGGCCACTTCGACGGCCAGTTCACGGATGACGTCCTCGGGTGGCAGGACGGCGGCGAAGAGTCTCATGACGCCGATCTTCCCGCGCCCGAGGGAGGGCCACGCCCGGCATGACGGCGGTCATGGAGATCACCGTCGGAGAAGGCGGCCCCGACGACCTGCCGCCGGCCGGTCGCCCCGGCCGGTCACGCCGCCGCCGTCAGTTTCTCCCGTCGCTCGCGCGGCACGAAGCGGACGGTGGGGTGGCCGCGGTGCCAGCCCAGTGACAGGCGCAGGCCGCCGACACGGGCGAGGGCCAGGCCGATGACACCGGCCGCGACGGCGGAGACGGCGCCGCCCACCGCCAGGCCGGCGCGGACGCCGTACGCGTCCGTGATCCAGCCGGCGATCGGGGCGCCGATCGGGGCGCCGCCCATGAAGACCATCATGTAGAGGGCCATCACGCGGCCGCGCACGGCGGGGTCGGTGGCCATCTGGACGCTGGTGTTGGCGGTGACGTTGACCGTCATGCCGAACATGCCGATCGGGGCCATGAGCAGGGCGAACAGCCACAGCGAGGGCGCGCCCGCCGCGACCAGTTCCATCACGCCGAAGGCGACCGCCGCCACGATCATCACCCGCATCCTGGCCGTGCCGCGCCGGGCCGCCAGCAGCGCGCCGACCAGGGAGCCGACCGCCATCAGGGTGTTGAAGAGGCTGTAGGAGCCGGCGCCGGCGCGGAAGACGTCGTCGGCGAAGGCGGAGAGGTAGACGGGGAAGTTGAAGCCGAAGGTGCCGACGAAGCCGACCAGGACGATCGGCCAGATCAGCTCCGGCCGCCCGGCGACATAGCGCAGTCCCTCCCGCAGCTGGCCCTTGCCGCGCGGGGCGCGCTCGACGACGTGCAGGTCGCGGGCGCGCATCAGCAGCAGGCCGACGATGGGCGCGACGAAGGACAGGCCGTTGGCGAGGAACGCCCAGCCGGTGCCCACGCCGGTGATCATCAGGCCGGCGACGGCGGGGCCGACCAGCCGGGCGGACTGGAAGTTCGCGGAGTTCAGGCTGACCGCGTTCTGGAGCTGGTCGGGGCCGACCATCTCGGAGACGAAGGACTGGCGGGCCGGGTTGTCGACGACGGTGGCGAGGCCGACGGCGAACGCGGCGACGTAGACGTGCCAGACCTCGACGTGACCGGTGAGGGTGAGCAGCGCGAGGGCGATGCCGGTGAGGGCCATCGACGTCTGGGTGAAGAGCAGCGCGCGGCGCTTGGGGAGGCGGTCGACGAGGACGCCGCCGTAGAGGCCGAACAGCAGCATGGGCAGGAACTGCAGGGCCGTCGTCACACCGACGGCGGTGGCGGAGCCGGTGAGGCTGAGCACCAGCCAGTCCTGGGCGATGCGCTGCATCCAGGTGCCGATGTTGGAGACGACCTGGCCGGCGAAGAACAGCCGGTAGTTCCTGACCTTCAGCGAGCTGAACATCGAGGACGCGCGGGGGGTGTCGGGGGCGGGCGGGGTGTCGGGGGTGGTCGGCGCGGGGGCGGAGTCTGCTCCGGGTCCCGAACTCAAAGGGTTCGCCTCCTCGTGAAACGGCCTTACAGGTGTGCGAGCTTCTCCAGCACGGGGGCGGCGGCGCGCAGTTTCGCCCACTCGTCCTCGTCGAGTCCCTCGACCAGGGTGGCCAGGAACGCGTTCCGCTTGCGGCGGCTCTCCTCGAGCATGGCCTCGGCCTGCTCGGTCTTGGTGACGACCTTCTGGCGCCGGTCCTCCGGGTGCGGCTCCAGCCGGACCAGGCCCTTGGCCTCCAGCAGCGCGACGATGCGGGTCATCGACGGCGGCTGCACGTGCTCCTTGCGGGCGAGCTCGCCCGGGGTGGCGCTTCCGCAGAGGGAGAGGGTGCCGAGGACCGACATCTCGGTCGGGCTCAGCGATTCGTCGACCCGTTGGTGCTTGAGCCGACGGGACAGCCGCATCACGGCGGATCGCAGCGAGTTCACGGCGGCAGCGTCGTCGCCATGCATAAGGTCCAGCATCTCTTTAGCGTAACTCATTACCCTGGCTAAACAAACTGGGCTGCCCCGGGATTCCCGTAACCCTCGTCACGGACACGCCTTCTCACCCGAACGAGTGAGTCGGCGGCGGAACGTGACCGTCGTGCGGGCCGGCCCGGGACCCTCGTCCCATGGGGACCAGCGTGCTCAGCCTGCGGATAGACCACGAGCTGCTCGAACGGCTCCGGCACCACGCCGCCAAAAGGGGAATGAGCGTCCAGGACTATGTCGTCCAGACGCTCATTCGCGATGACTTCGACGAGCGGTTCCAGACCGCCGTCGAGGAGACGGACAAGTTCTACGGGCTCACCTGACCCCGTGGGACGCCAGGCTCACCCGAGCCCGAGCCCGAGCACGAGACCCTCGGGCCCTCAGGTCAGGCCGAGGGCCGGCATCAGGTAGTAGAAGGCGAACACGGCCGCGACCACGTACATGGGGACCGGGACCTCCCGGCCGCGCCCGGCCGCCAGACGCAGCACCGCGAAGGTGATGAAGCCCATGCCGATGCCGTTGGTGATCGAGTAGGTGAACGGCATCATCACCATCGTCACGAAGGCGGGGACGGCGATCGTGTGGTCCGCCCAGTCGATCTCCTTGACCGAGTTCGCCAGGATCAGGAAGCCGACCGCGAGCAGCGCCGGGGTGGCGGCCTGGGACGGGACCATCGTGGCGACCGGGGTCAGGAACAGCGCGACGGCGAAGAGGCCGCCGGTGACGAGGTTCGCGAAGCCGGTGCGGGCGCCCTCGCCGACGCCGGCCGTGGACTCCACGAACGCGGTGGTGGCGGAGGAGGAGCTGGCGCCGCCGGCGGCGACGGCGAGACCGTCGACGAGGAGCACCTTGTTGATGCCGGGCATCTGCCCCTGTGCGTCGGTGAGTTTGGCCTCGTCGCTGACGCCCATGATCGTGCCCATCGCGTCGAAGAAGCACGACAGCAGGACCGTGAAGACGAAGAGGACACCGGTCAGCGCGCCGACCTTGCCGAACCCGCCGAAGAGGCTGACCTCTCCGATCAGCCCGAAGTCGGGGGTGGCGACGGGGTTGCCCGGCCACTCCGGCGTGGTCAGACCCCAGCTCGGCACGTCGGCGACGGCGTTGACGACCATCGCGAGCGCGGTCATCGCGACGATCGAGACGAGGATCGCGCCGGGCACCCTGCGCACGATCAGCGCGAGCGTGAGCAAAGCGCCCAGGACGAACACGAGAACCGGCCAGCCGGTTAGGTGGCCGTCACCGCCGAGCTGGAGCGGGACGGTGGTGTGGGCGGCGTCGGGGATGCGGCTGACGAAGCCGGAGTCGACGAGGCCGATCAGCATGATGAACAGGCCGATGCCGATGGAGATCGCCTTGCGCAGCCCGAAGGGCACCGCGTTCATGACCCGCTCGCGCAGCCCGGTGGCGACCAGCAGCATCACCACGAGGCCTGCCAGCACGACCATGCCCATCGCGTCCGCCCACGCCATGCGGGGCGCGAGCTGGAGGGCGACGACGGAGTTCACGCCGAGACCGGCGGCGAGCGCGATCGGCACGTTGCCGATGACGCCCATGAGGAGAGTGGTGAACGCGGCGGTCACACACGTGGCGGTGACGAGCTGGCCGTTGTCCAGCTGGTGCCCGTACATGTCCTTCGCGCTGCCGAGGATGATCGGGTTCAGCACGATGATGTAGGCCATCGCGAAGAAGGTGGCGAGACCGCCGCGAACCTCGCGGGCGAGGGTGCTGCCCCGCTCGGAGATCCGGAAGTAGCGGTCGAGCGCGCCGGGCGCGGGCGTACTGCCGGACTCCCGGGGCGCGGGGGCCTTGGCGGTGGCCGAGGAGGACATTGGCGATTCCTACGAACAGAAAGGGTAAAAGACAAACGGTTTGAGTATGAACACATAAATGTACGGGACACCATCTCCGCGCGTAGACCTGATCGCCTCGTAGGCTGTCCCCCATGGAGAAGTGGACCCCCAAGCACGAGGCGCCGGAGCCCCTGGAAGGCCCCGTGGTCGCCACCATCACCGGCGGCACGATCCTCTGGTTCGTCCTCTTCCTCGTCCAGCTGCCCTTCTACGGCTGGTTCGACGACCACGGGCACCTGTGGTGGCTGTGGACCTGCCTCGCCGGCGCCGGGCTCGGGCTCATCGGCATCTGGTACGTCCGCCGCAGGGACGCGGCGATCAAGCGCTCGGCCGCGACCGAGTAGTACCGCGGCACGACGGCCGTCCTCCCCAGGTCGGATCTTTCGGGTCTCCGGCGGGTGAAGGTGAGAATCCGCACGTACCGTCGATTCCATGACCCACACCGACGCCGCCGCCCCCGCCCCGGCCCTCGTCGCGACCGGTCTCACCGCGGCCGAGGTCGCGGACCGCGTGGCGCGCGGTCAGGTCAACGACGTCCCCGTCCGCAGCAGCCGTTCCGTCGGCGAGATCGTCCGGGCGAACGTCTTCACCCGGTTCAACGCGATCATCGGCGTGCTGTGGGTGATCATGCTGGCGGTCGCCCCCATCCAGGACAGTCTGTTCGGGTTCGTCATCCTCGCCAACACCGGCATCGGCATCGTCCAGGAGTGGCGGGCGAAGAAGACCCTCGACTCGCTCGCGGTGATCGGCGAGGCCCGCCCGACCGTCCGGCGGGACGGCGCCGCCGTGGAGGTCGGCACCGGGGACCTCGTCCTCGACGACATCATGGAGATCGGCCCGGGGGACAAGATCGTCGTCGACGGGGTGTGCGTCGAGGCCGACGGGCTGGAGATCGACGAGTCGCTGCTCACCGGTGAGGCCGACCCCGTCGTCAAACGCCCCGGCGACCAGGTCATGTCCGGCAGTTTCGTCGTCGCCGGCGGCGGCGCCTTCCGCGCCACCAAGGTCGGCCGCGAGGCCTACGCCGCCCAGCTCGCCGAGGAGGCCTCCCGCTTCACCCTCGTCCACTCCGAGCTGCGCTCCGGCATCTCGACGATCCTCAAGTACGTGACGTGGATGATGGTCCCGGCGGCGATCGGGCTGGTCGTCACCCAGTTGTTCGTCAAGGACAACGACCTCAAGGACTCCGTGGCCCGCACGGTCGGCGGCATCGTGCCGATGGTCCCCGAGGGGCTCGTCCTGCTCACCTCCGTCGCCTTCGCCATCGGCGTCGTCCGCCTCGGCCGCCAGCAGTGCCTGGTGCAGGAACTGCCCGCCATCGAGGGCCTCGCCCGCGTGGACACCGTCTGCCTGGACAAGACCGGCACCCTCACCGAGGGCGGCATGGACGTCACCGAAGTCCGCCCCCTCGACGGCGCCGACACCCGCTACGTGCGCCGGGTGCTCGGAGCGCTCGGCGGGTCCGACCCGCGCCCCAACGCCTCCCTCCAGGCGATCATCGACGCCTACCCGGTGGCCGAGGACTGGCGCCGCACCGGGTCCCTCCCCTTCTCCTCCGCCCGCAAGTACAGCGGCGCCACCTTCGACGAGGGCGACGGCGAGACCAGCACCTGGCTGCTCGGCGCCCCGGACGTGCTGCTGACCGAGGACGACCCCGCCCTGGCCGAGACCGAGCGGCTCAACGAGCGGGGCCTGCGGGTGCTGCTGCTCGCCCGGGCCGTCCGCGACCTCGACGACGCCGAGGTCGCCCGCGGCGCCCGCGCCACCGCCCTCGTCGTCCTGGAGCAGCGGCTGCGCCCCGACGCCGCCGAGACGCTGCGCTACTTCGGCGACCAGAACGTCCACGCCAAGGTCCTCTCCGGCGACAACGCGGTGTCGGTGGGGGCGGTGGCCGCCAAGCTCGGCCTGGACGCCCGGACGGTCGACGCACGCCGGCTGCCCGCCGACCGGGACGGCATGGGCGCGGCCCTCGACGAGGCCACGGTGTTCGGGCGGGTCACCCCGCAGCAGAAGCGGGACATGGTCGGCGCCCTCCAGTCCCGCGGACACACCGTCGCGATGACCGGCGACGGCGTCAACGACGTCCTGGCCCTGAAGGACGCGGACATCGGCGTCGCGATGGGATCGGGCTCCGAGGCGACCCGGGCGGTCGCGCAGATCGTGCTGCTGAACAACAGCTTCGCGACCCTGCCGTCGGTGGTGGCGGAGGGGCGGCGGGTCATCGGCAACATCACCCGGGTGGCGACGCTCTTCCTGGTGAAGACGGTCTACTCGGTGCTGCTGGCGCTGCTGGTGGTGTGCTGGCAGGTGGAGTACCCCTTCCTGCCCCGGCACCTGACGCTGCTGTCCACGCTCACCATCGGCGTCCCGGCGTTCTTCCTCGCCCTCGCCCCCAACCGGGAACGGGCCCGCCCCCACTTCGTCCGGCGGGTGATGCGGTACTCGATCCCCGGCGGGGTGCTGGCGGCGACGGCCACGTTCGTGACGTACCTGATCGCCCGCCACCACTACACGGGGCCGGACGCGCTGGACGCGGAGACCAGCGTCGCGACCCTCACGCTCTTCCTGATCTCGATGTGGGTGCTGGCGATCATCGCCCGCCCCTACACGTGGTGGCGCGTCGCGCTGGTGGCCGCGATGGGGGCGGGCTTCCTGGTGGTGCTGGTGGTGCCCTGGTTGCAGGACTTCTTCGCGCTGCGGCTGGTGGGGGTGACGATGCCGTGGATCGCCGTCGGGATCGCGGCGGTGGCGGCGGCGGTGCTGGAGCTGGTGTGGAGGCGGGTGGACCGGGTGGCCACCTGACGCTACGCGCTTCCCTGCGGGTGGCCGGAGGCCGGCGCGCGGTTCCCCGCGCCCCTGGGAGCGGTCGGGTGCGGGTGGTCGGTGGGCGCCTCGCGCAGTCCCCGCGCCCCTGGAAACGGTCGGGGTGCGGGGTGTCGGTGGCCGGTCAGGCCGTTCCCCGCGCCCCTTTGCGGGGCGCGGGGGGAGGTGGGTCAGTCGAACCAGCGGTCGCGGGCCAGTTCCCGGGTGCGGGACGGGTCCTCCAAGAGGGCCGCCACCTCGAAGCGGCGCGGCCACTGGCCGGCCGCCCAGGCGAGACCTGCGGCGACGCCCTCCAGGGTCGCGGCGTGCAGAACGCCGTCGTCGGTCAGCCGCCAGTCGATCTCCACGCCGTCGACGACGAGTTCCCCGTGCTCGACGTAGGTGTCCGGCGTGCGCGCCCCGAGCAGCACCCGCACCGGCTCCGGCACGTCGTGCTCGGTGCCCTCGGAGTCCACCTCTCCCGTCACCGACTCGCTCAGCCGCCGCACCTGGAACAGCTCCGCGAGTTCGGCGGCCCGCGACGGCCGGACCGGCAGCAGCGGCACGCCCTCGGTGAACGGCAGCAGGTCGGGCGAGTCGACGACGACGGCGTCGCCCGCGTCGACGACCTCCACCCGCCCGTCGACCACGGCCCGCAGCTCGTCCGGCAGGGTCACCTGCTCGGGGTCCAGGTCCGCCAGCGCGCCGTACAGGCCGTGCAGTTGCGCGGCGGTGACGGGACGCTCCGGGTCGGCGAGGCGGTCCAGCAGTTCGGCGCCGCCGCCGGGCTCGGCGAGCAGCGCGGCCACGGACGTCCGCACGCCGAGGGCCCGCAGCACCTGCTCGTCGTCGAAGCCGGTGGCGTCGGCCTCGTCGTACAGGCCGCGCAGCAGCGGGTCGCCGCCGGCGGCGAGGAGGCCGGCCGGGCGGCGGCCGTCGAGCACCGGGTGTCCGCGCAGCCACCAGGCGGTGTAGGGCCGGACGACCTCGTGGGTGCCGTCGGGCAGCAGGACGCGCACCGGCTGGGTGAGGGCGTCGCGCAGCGGGGGCTGGGCGAGCAGCGCGAGGGCCTGCGGCCAGCGGTCGTCGTCGACGAGGTCGAGGTCGCGGACCGCGACGAGCTCCGTCGCGACGGGCGGGACGGGCGAGTCGGGGAACCGGTCGAGGATGTCCTCGCACCAGACGTCGACGGCGTCGAGCAGTCCCGCGTCGTCGGGTTCGGCGAAGTCGCCCTCGCGGGGTTCCAGCTCGTCCGGGTCGAGGACGACGTCGGTGGCGCGCACCAGCGCGAAGTTCGCGAGGACGCCGCAGGCCGCGAGCGGCTGCTCGCCCCACCTGGCGGCCAGCTCGTCGTCCACGGCGGCGAGTTCGCCGTCCCGGACGACCTGCGCGAAGGGGCTGCCGGGGAGCAGGAGTTCACCGGCCGGGGCGAGTTCGCCCTCGTCGTCGGGCAGCGCGAGCGCGCCCAGCCACGGCTCGTCGCCGGGTTCCAGACCCGCGTCGCGGACCAGCGCGAGGACGGTGTCGGCGAGTTCGTCCGCGTCGGGGGTGTCCTCGTCCCAGGCGCCCGCGTCGTCGTCCAGGGACGCGGCGACGGCCGCCCGCACCTGCGGGGTGGTCAGCACGGCGCGCGGGGTCGCGGGCAGCGCGCCGAGCTTCTCCAGCAGCTGGTGCGCGGCGTCCGGGTGGGCGACCTTGAGGCCGAGCCGGGCGAGGACGTCCGGGTCGACGCTCGCCGTGTCCGGGCCGGGCAGCAGCACCTGACGGGGGCCGATCGTCGTACGGCCGTCGGCGAGGGGCACGGGCAGCCCAGTCAGCCGGTCCGGGTCGACGCCCGCGAGGCTCTCGTAGAGGCGGTGCCACCAGTCCGGGTCCTTCTCCAGCCCGGCCAGCCGGTCGATCGCGTCGGCGAGCGGGATCCGGGCCACGCCGAGGGTGCGCAGCTCGACCCGGCGTTCGAGACCGGCGGGCAGCAGCGTGGGGAGGACCTCCGCCAGCACGCGTACGGTGTCGGCGCCCGCCCCCTCCACGACCTCCGCGTCCCGGGGCCGCAGCGCCTCGGGCAGTTCGCCGTCCTCGCCCTGCGCCGGCTCGGCGGCCGGGGGCAGGAAGGCCGTGCGGGGCAGCCGTTCCAGGATGGCCCGGCGCAGGGAGCCGTCCAGCTCGCCCTTGCCCAGCGCACCCGGTACGAGGTCGATGATCCCGGTCCCCACCGGCCGCCAGTCGGCGAGCAGCCCGGCGTAGGCGTCGGCGGCGCGCTGCACGAGGAAGTCGGTCAGCGGCCCGGGCGCGGCGTGCCGGCGGGTGGTGTCCAGCGGGAGCGAGGCGATGAGCAGGGCGGGCACGCCGAGCGGCTCGTCACTGGGGGTGGGCGCGTGCACGACGGCGCTGGTGCGGGGCCGGGCGGGCGCCCCGTCGGCCTCCACCGGCACGGCCCAGGTGACCGACCAGTGGGGCCGCAGTCGCTCCTCCACCGGCCGGTCGGCGAGCAGGTCGGCGGTGAGCGGTCCGTGCGCGGCGGCGATGCGCCACCGGGTGGTGCCCTCCTGGGAGTCCTCCACCACGGTCAGCCCGCCGTCCGTGCCCCGGCGCAGGGTGCGCGGCGCCCGGTCGTGCACCTCGACCACGACCTCCTCCAGGCCCGGCAGGGCGAGGAGCAGAGCGTCGTCGACGGCGGTGAGGAGCCGCTCGGCGAGGTCGGCGGCGGCCGGGTCGCGCAGCGGCAGGATGACGGCCGTGTCGTAGGGGTCCGGGGCGGTGCCCTCGGCGGCGAACGGCAGCCGCAGCAGCGGCACGTGCCCGTCGCGGCGGCGGATCTCGTCGCCCAGCCCCGGGCTGTGCCGGGCGGTCTCGGAGGCCAGCACCCGGGCCTCGGCCAGCGACCAGCGCACCCCGCCGTGCCGGCCCACCACGGCGGGCTCGTCGGTCACGGCGAGGACGGCGGCGAAACCGACGCCGAACCTTCCCACCGCCGACTGGTGCGTGTCGCGCTTCGCGGACGCGCGGAGGGTGGCGAGCGACTCGACACCGGCCGCGTCCAGCGGCGCGCCGGTGTTCGCGGCGACGAGGACGCCCTCGCGCAGGGTGAGCCGCAGCCGCCCGGGGACGCCCGCCCGCGCCGCCGCGTCGGCGGCGTTCTGCGCGAGCTCGACGACGAGACGGTCCCGGTAGCCGCCGAGGACGAGATCCTCCTCGGCGTTGGCGTCCTCGCGGAACCGGGCGGGACTGGTCGCCCAGGCGTCCAGGACTCCGCGGCGCAGACGGGCGGTGCCGAAGGGGTCCGCGCCCTCGGGCGCAGGCCGCACGAACTTGCTCACGTCGGTTTCCCTCTCTCCGTCGGCGTGAGGAGAAGGTATCGCGCGGTGAAGGGGGTCAGCGCCCGCGGGCGTACGCGACGAACTGGGACCAGGCCACGGGGGCGAGGGTGAGGCGGGGGGCGTCGGCGGGGTTCTTGGAGTCGCGGACGAGAACGGTGGCGGGGGCGGTGGCGACCTCCACGCAGGAGTCGCCTTCGCTGCTGCTGCTGTAGCTGCTCTTGAACCACGCCGGATCGGTCATGTTCGCCGTCAGTCCTCGGAGGCGTAAGGGACGAACGCCGCCCAGGCGCCGGAGGCGAAGGCCAGGCGGGGGCCGTCGGCCGGATTCTTGGAATCGCGGACGAGAACGGTGGCGGGGGCGGTGGCGACCTCCACGCACGACTCGCCGTCGGGGCCGCTGCTGTAGCTGCTCTTGAACCACGCCGGATCGGTCATGTTCGCCGTCAGTCCTCGGAGGCGTAAGGGACGAACGCCGCCCAGGCGCCGGAGGCG
>NZ_JBVIAY010000007.1:100634-184618 GCF_055573695.1 Streptomyces sp. NPDC030143 | reverse complement strand
GCGAAGGCCAGGCGGGGGCCGTCGGCCGGATTCTTGGAATCGCGGACGAGGACGGTGGCGGGGGTGGTGGCGACCTCGACGCACGACTCGCCGTCGGGGCCGCTGCTGTGACTGCTCTTGAACCACGCCAGTTCCGAGGCGTCCTCGACGGAGTACTTGCCCATCATGTGTCTCCCAGCAGTGTCTCGATGAGGGTCAGCGACTCCCCGGGGCGGAGAGCCTGGGCCCGGATGGTGCCGTACCGCAGTTCAAGGATGCGGAGTTGCCTCGGATCGGATGTCGGACGGCCGCCGAACGCCCCGTCGGAACGCCCTGTCGCCGTGCCGTCCTCGAACTTCAGCAGCTCGATCCTGCCGCTCAGGCCGGGATGAGGTCCGCTGTCCATCGGCATGACCTGAAGCGTCACGTTGTTCAATCGCCCCACCTCCAGCAGGCGTTCGAACTGCTGTCGCCTCACCATTGTGCCCCCAACCTTGCGGCGCAGCGTGGCCTCTTCCAGGACGAAGCTCAGAGCGGGCGCGGGTGATCGCTCGAACACCGACCTCCGCGCCATGCGCGCCGCGACCAGCCGTTCCACGTCCTCGGGCGTGTAGGCGGGCTGCCACGACTCCAGCAAGGCGCGGGCGTGCTCGGGGGTCTGCAACAGGCCGTGGATGTTGCAGCACTCGTACACCCCGACCTCGGCGGCCTTCGCCTCCAGCTTCGCGATGTCCCGTACCTTCTTCGGGTACCGGACCTTGGCCACGTCCTCCTTCATCGCCTTGAGCAGCCCGCCCGCCCCCAACACCTCGTCCGCCTTGTCGAGGAATTCCGGCCGGGGGATCCGCTTCCCGCTCTCGATCTTGTAGACCATGTCCTCGCCGTACCCGAGGGCGAGCCCGAAGTCGGCGGCCCGCATTCCCACGGCCTCGCGGCGCAGCTTCAGCTGGCGCCCGACCGTCTCGACGACCGCGACTCCCCAGTCGTCGTCCGGATCCACCTCCCACCCCGGCTCGTCCGCCTCGGCCTTCGGCGTAACCCGCACCTCCGTACCGTTCACCTGCGTCACCGCGCACCCCTCCGTCACTCGACAGCCCCGACACCGCCGGACACCGTCCGGACAGTCACCATACGCAACCGTGTCGTCACTTTTCACAGTAGGCGGACGTGGCCACTCTGAGTGACGTGATCCACGAATCCGTCTCCTCCGAGCGCCAACCCGGCGACCGCTTCCGCGACTTCGGTCTGCGGCTGTCCCCCACGCCCCGCGGCGCCCGCCTCGCCCGTCTTCTCACCGGGGAACAACTCCGCGCCTGGGGGCTCCCCTTGGACCCGGCGGCGCACATCGTCGCCGAGCTGGCCGCCAACGCCGTCACCCACGGCCGGGTCCCCGGCCGGGACTTCGGGCTGTCGCTGTACGTCATCGGCGACACGCTCCGCATCGAGGTCACGGACACGCGGCGCGACCGGATGCCGTGTCTGCGACCGGCGGGGGGCGACGCGGAGTCGGGGCGCGGGCTGCGGCTCGTGGACGCGCTGGCCGACCGCTGGGGGGTGTTCGAGGGGCTGCCGCCCCGCAAGACGGTGTGGGCCGAGGTCCGGCTCCCCCCGCGCCACCGGACCTGAGCCCGTCGGGCCCCGGTCACGGCCCGCTCCCCGAGCCCGCCGGATCCCTGTCCGCGAGGGTCCGGTGGGCCACCGGCCTCCGGAAAGAACCGGGGAGAGAACCACCCGCCCACCCACCCTCCCGGCCCGCGTCACCCCTTCGAGTGACCGGCTTGCAGGCGCAGGACACGGACGGTTACGTTCGCCGCGACAACCGCAGAAAGATTCGGCCCCCGGCCGGGACTGGCATCCCGATCGAGGGCCTGACCGCTCAGGAAGCAAGGACCTTCCCAATGGCTGATCCGCAGTCTAACGCGCCCCTGCGCGCCGACGCCGGTACTCCGACCACCGGCGTGATCCACGTACGCACCCGGCTGACGGCCGACTTCACCGTGATCTCCAACGCCCTCGCCCAACGGCGCGGCAGCGCGGTCACGGTCGGCGTCGCCGCGTACATCGCCTCCCTGCCCGACGGCTCCAGCGTGAGCATCGCCGCCCTGTGCGCGCACTTCAGCGAGGGCGAGATCCTCGTCTCGCGGGCGCTGCGGGAACTCGAGGCGGCCGGATACCTGGAACGCCGCCGCGAGCGGCTGCCCGGCGGGCAGATCCGCACCCGGACGTACTTCTACGACACTCCCGGCGGCGGCCCGTACCCGGACGGACCTCCGGAGCGCCCGAAACCGGGACGGCCCCGGAAGCAGCCCGCCCACACGACGGCCACTACGCGGGAACCGGCGAAGGAACCGGTGGGCGGGCCCGCGCGGGCCGAGCCGGAGACGCCGGCTCCGCTCGCCGACGCCGACCCGCGGGCCGTCGCCGTCCTCACCGCGTTGCGCCGGGTCGATCCGCGTCTCGTCCTGTCCGGGCAGGAGGCCGCACGGCTCGCGTCGGCCGTGGCCGAGTGGCTCGCGGCGGGCGTCGAGGCCCCGCAGATCACCGCGGTGCTCACCGCGAGGCTCCCTGACCGTCTCCACGCACGGCCGGCGGGCATCCTCGCCTTCCGCCTGCGGGAGACACCCCTGCCCGCGCCGCCGCCCGCCGCCCCCGTGCGCCGTCCGGCCGTCCCGCCCTTGCAGACCTGCGACGGCTGCGAGCGGGCGTTCCGCGCCCCCGCGCCCGGACACTGCCGCGACTGCCGATCCGTTCTCGCGGGGGCCGCCTAGCGTGGACGGGACGGTCCCTGGGCACGGACGCAGAGGAGCGAGCGCCGTCAGGAGTGACCCAGCTCCGCCGACTCCTCGTCCGTCACCACCGGCACCGAACCCGAGTCGGGGGCGGGGCGCAGCGGGAAGGGGTCGACCCGCGTCTCGTCGATGACCGGCGGGGCGGGCTGGGGCGGCTTCGGCATGACGGCCGCCTCGGAGTGGCCGCCGCACCCGTAGGCCAGCGAGACCACCCGGCCGTCCGCCGGGGAGAACTCGTTGGCGCAGACGCCGAAGGCCTGGCCGAGGGAGCCGCCGATGGGGGCCAGGAAGCCACAGCTGACGCAGGAGGCGGGGGCCGCCTGTGCCATGGGCGTCTTGGCGCCGAACGCCTCCTCCCAGCGGTCGGCCGCGATGTGCAGGCCGTAGCGGGACAGGACGCGGGCGCGGCGCATGCCGAGTTCCTCGGCGACGGCGGCGATCGTGCCGCGCACCGGGGCCGTCGGGAGGTCGGCGGGCACGCCCGCGGTGACCTCGGCGTCCTCCGCCTCCACCAGCTCCGCCATCTCGTGCGAGACGGCCGAGTGCGGCAGCGGAGCGTCCTCGCCGGTGTAGCCGGGCTCCAGACGGAGATCCTCGGCGTCCGTGGGGAGCAGGTCGCCGGGGCCCATGTCGCCGGGGCGCAGGCGCTCGCTCCACGGGACCCACTCCGGGGCCAGGACCGCGTCGGGGCCCGGGAGCAGGACCACCTCGTCGAGGGTCACGACCTTCGCGCGGGACGCGCGCGCCACCGTCGCCGCCCAGCGCCAGCCCCGGTAGCCGAGTTCACGGCACTCGAAGAAGTGCGTGACCACGCGGTCCCCCTCGGAGACCACCCCTACGTGCTCCCCGACCACGCCGGGTGCGGCGGCCTCCTCCGCCGCGGCGCGGGCGAGGTCGACGGCCTCCGCACACAGGCGGTCGGGGGTGCGGCTTCGCGTGGTCGCTGCGCTCACAGGTATCGCTTCTCTCCTACGCCGTCACTCGGGTGCGCCGACCTGAAGGCGTCGGGTGCGGACGGAGCGGACCTGGGGGCCGCGTCGACGTCCGCGTCCGATTCGCGCCCGGACGCACCTGTGCCATCCATTGTGGGGGATGGCTGAGATACGCACGCTACCTGTTCGCGGGCGCTCAGCCCACACCGACGGTGCTTCTGCGACGCTCCGCGCCCACTTTCCTGCCCCTGAGGCGCCCGCGTGGGGAGCCCGCGGCCGTGACGTACAGGGCCATACGCGCGGTAACCGCACTACGGGCGCCCTTCTCGGGGCACTATGACGGGGTGGCAACCTCGAGGACACCCCAGGGAGCCACCGGGACCGGTGGGACGAAGGGGACGGGCGACGTGCGTGGACGGGGCCGGACGGGCGGGCCCTTCCGCGCGGTCGGCCGTGCCCTGCACCTGCCGTTCACCGGGGCGGCGCGCGGCATCCGCAAGGCGACGCACGCGCACGGCGCCGGCGAGTCCGGGCTCGGCAAGCTGATCGAACTGCACGGCGTGAACGGCGCCGGAGACGTCATGATCACCGTGGCGCTCGCCTCGACCGTCTTCTTCTCGGTGCCGACCGACGAGGCCCGCGGGCGCGTCGCGCTGTACCTGGCGATCACCATGGCGCCGTTCACGCTCCTCGCGCCGGTGATCGGCCCGCTGCTCGACAAGCTGCCGCACGGCCGCAGGGCGGCGATGGCGGGCGCGATGGCCGCGCGGGCGCTGCTGGCGCTGGTGCTGTCCGGCGCGGTCGTCACGGGCAGCCTGGAGCTGTATCCGGCCGCGCTGGGGGTGCTGGTCGCCTCCAAGGCGTACGGCGTGGTCCGCAGCGCTGTCGTGCCCCGGCTGCTGCCGCCGACCTTCTCGTTGGTGAAGGCGAACTCGCGGGTCACCCTCGGCGGGCTGCTGGCCACCGGCATCGCCGCGCCGATCGGGGCCGGCCTCCAGGTCCTGGGGCCCCGCTACCCCCTTTACGGCGCCTTCGTGATCTTCGTCGCGGGGACGGCGCTGTCCTTCACGCTCCCGCCGAAGGTCGACTCGGCCAAGGGCGAGGACACCGCGCTGCTCGCGGCGGACGAACAGCACCTGCACGGACCGCACCGGCGGCCGGTGAAGCGGCCGGGCCTGCGGACGGTCGGCATCGCCGTCACCCACGCCCTGGGCGCCAACGCATCGCTGCGCTGGCTGTCGGGGTTCCTCACCTTCTTCCTGGCGTTCCTGCTGCGTGAGCACCCGCTGACCGGGCAGAGCGCGGCGGTGTCGCTGGGCATGGTGGCCGTCTCGGCGGGCGCGGGCAACGCCCTGGGGACGGCGGTGGGGGCGTGGCTGCGCTCCCGGGCACCGGAGCTGATCATCGTGACGGTGGTGGCGGTGGTGCTGAGCGCGGTGGTGACGACGGCGGTGTTCTTCGGGGCGTTCCTGGTGGCCTGTCTGGCGGCGGTCGCCGGCTTCTCCCAGGCCCTGGCCAAGCTGTCCCTGGACGCGCTGGTCCAGCGGGACGTGCCGGAACTCGTGCGCACCTCCGCGTTCGCCCGCTCGGAGACGCTGTTGCAGGTGTCATGGGTGTTCGGCGGCGCGGTCGGCATCGTCATGCCCCTGAACGGCGCGCTGGGCCTGTCGGTGGCCGCCGTGATCGTCGCCACCGGCTGGCTCGCGACCAGCCGGGGCCTGCTCACCTCGGCCCGTCGCGGCGGCCCCCAGCGCGCCCGCGTGACGTGAGGGAACGCCCGTTCACCGGGGGGCCGGCCGGGCGGACGCCACCGCGACACCACGGGGCGTGGGGGGTGACACACGGGCGCGCCGCCCCCGCGTAGAGGGTGTGCCGGACGCGCCCGATAGCCTTCAGGCATGACCACGCTGCCCCGCGGCGAAGCCGCTGATGCATCCCGGGCTGTGCGACGCCGCCGCGCCGTCGCCGCCGCCGGCGCCGTTTCCGCCGGACTGCTCGTCCTGTCGGCCTGCGACAAGCCGACGCCGCTGTCCACGATCACCGTCGGCTCGTCCTCGGTCAGCTCGGAGGCCACCTGCGGTGGCGAGGGCGAGGACCTGACGGCCCAGGCCGCCACGGAGTGCCTGAAGGACACGGACATCAAGTCCATCACCGTCGACCCCGACGAGACGGTCCGCTTCGGCGTCGACCCGGACGTCGCGGACGACCGCTGGACGATCCTGATGAACGGTCAGCCGCTCACCGAGGACAGCGACAAGACCTACCGGACGATCCCGGGCAGCGTCTTCTTCAACGCGCAGTACGGCGCCCAGGGCGACTCCACCCTCGTCACGATCAAGTCGGGCGACGGCAAGAAGGACAGCCAGACGGTCACCGGCCTGTGGTCCTTCAAGCTGAAGAAGGACAGCTGATCGCTGCCGCCGGGCCGCGCGTGCTCGTGGCCACCGCCGTCCCCGTCGAGCGGGACGCGGTGGCACGGGCGTCGGCCGGCCCCTCCCGCGAGGTGCCGCTTCCGGGGCTGACCCTGCACCGGACCGGCGCGTACGACCTGCTGGCCGCCGGAGTGGGCCCCGCCCTCGCCGCCGCCTCCACGGCCGGCGCGCTCACCGCCGCCGCCCTCGCGGGCACCCCGTACCACCTGGTCGTCTCGGCGGGCATCGCCGGCGGATTCCTCCCCGACGCGCCCGTCGGCTCCCTCGTCGTCGCCGACGAGATCACCGCCGCCGACCTGGGCGCCGAGACCGCCGACGGCTTCCTGCCGGTCACCGAGCTGGGTTTCGGCACCGCCACCCACCATCCGCCCGCCGCCCTCGTACGGCGGGCCGCGGACGTCCTCGCGGCGGGCACCGGCACGGTCCTGACCGTCTCCACGGTCACCGGCACCGCCGCCCGCGCCGCCGCCCTGCGCGCCCGCCACCCGCGGGCCCTGGCCGAGGCCATGGAGGGCTTCGGGGTGGCCGAGGCCGCCGCCGCGCACGGCACGCCCGTCCTGGAGGTCCGCGCGGTCTCCAACCCCGTCGGCCCGCGCGACCGCGCCGCCTGGCGCATCGGCGACGCCCTCGCCGCCCTGACGACGGCCTTCGGGAAGCTCGCCCCCGTCCTGGAGAGTTGGAACCCACATGAGCAACCCCACCGGTGAGCGGCTGCGGACCGCGTACTCCCCCTGCCCCAACGACACCTTCGTCTTCGACGCCCTGGCCCACGGCCGCGTCCCCGGCGCGCCCGCGCTGGACGTGACCTTCGCCGACATCGACCTCACCAACGGCATGGCCGAGCGCGGCGAGTTCGACGTGCTGAAGGTGTCGTACGCGGTGCTGCCCCACGTCCTCGACGACTACGCGCTGCTGCCGTGCGGGGGTGCGCTGGGGCGCGGCTGCGGGCCGCTGGTGCTGACGAGGGAGGCGGGACCCGCCGTCGGCGAGGGGGGACTGGCCGGCCGTACCGTCGCCGTGCCGAGCGAGCGGTCGACGGCGTACCTGCTGTTCCGGCTGTGGGCCGCGGACACCCAGCCGGGCGGGGTCGGCGAGATCGTCGTCCTGCCGTTCCACGAGATCATGCCGGCCGTGCGGGACGGGAAGGTCGACGCGGGACTCGTCATCCACGAGGCGCGCTTCACGTACCACACCTACGGGCTGCACAAGCTCGCGGACCTGGGCGAGCACTGGGAGGACACCACCGGTCTGCCGATCCCGCTGGGCGCGATCATCGCCAGGCGCTCGCTGGGAGCACGGACGCTGACGGGGCTGGCCGACGCGATCCGCGCCTCCGTCCGCGCGGCCTGGGACGCCCCCGAGCTGTCCCGCCCGTACGTCATGGCACACGCCCAGGAGATGGACCCGGCCGTCGCCGACCAGCACATCGGGCTGTACGTCAACGAGTTCACGGCCGACCTGGGCGCGGACGGCTACGCGGCCGTCCGCGGGCTGCTCACCCGCGCGGCGGCCGAGGGGCTGTTGCCGCCCCTCGGCCCGGATGCGCTGGAATTCCCCTGAGGGGTCCTCGCACTGCGCCCGCCCGGCCGCGCGGCCTGATCGGGCGCTCCTGGTGCACGGACCCCCGAGGCCCTACACGTCCAACTGGTCGGCGACCGCGCGCAACAGGCCGGCGATCTTCTTTCCGGAGTTCTTGTCGGGGTAGCGGCCCTTCTCCAGCATCGGGGTGATGTTCTCGAGGAGGGTCGTCAGATCCTGCACGATCGAGGCCAGTTCGTCCGGCTTCTTGCGCTGGGCGGCCGCGACCGAGGGGGTCGGGTCGAGGATCACGACGGAGAGTGCCTGGTCACCGCGCTGTCCGGCCACGACGCCGAACTCCACGCGCTGTCCCGGCTTCAGTGTCTCGACTCCGGCGGGGAGGACCGAGGAATGAACGAAGACGTCACCGCCGTCGTCGCGGGAGAGAAAGCCGAAGCCCTTCTCGCTGTTGAACCACTTGACCTTGCCGGTAGGCACGTCTGTCCTCGTCCTCGTACTCGTCGGAAAACTGCTTCTGCAAACGGCTCTTGATAGCACTACAGCGGGTCCACCATGACCCGCCGGTACCAAGGCTAATGCTCTTCGGGCGGGTGACAAGACGTCCCCCGCCCGTTCCTCAGGGCTGGGAACTACCCTGGTCCGGTGCGTGACAAAACCCAAACGAATTCCGCCGCGCCCGGTGACCGACTGATCCGTGCCGGTGCCATCGTGTTCTTCGCCGGTGCCGTGGCCACTCTCGTCACGGTCGCCCCGCTGTTCCTCGGGAGTGAGCCTTTTCCGACGTACATGTTCGGATTGAGCATGCTGATGGGCGTCGGTTTCCTGCTCGCGGGGGCCGGCGTGCTGCGGTCGATCGCGGCGGGCCGCCGTCAGGCGCGGGCGAGGTAGCCGGACAGCCACCCCGGGAAGTGCGTGAGGTCGGGCAGGACGACGTCCGCGCCGGCCTCGGTCAGTTCCCGCTCGTCGCACGGGCCGGTGGCCACGGACACCGCGAGCGTGCCGGCGGCGCGCGCCCCGCGGACGTCTCCGACGTGGTCGCCGACGTAGACGCCGGCGCCGTGCTCGCGCAGGGCGTGCGCCTTCTGTTCGGCCCACAGGCCGCCTATGACGGCGTCGGGCTCGATGGCGAGGTGGCTCAGATGCAGTGCGGCGTTCGGCTCGTACTTGGCGGTGACGACGACGGCCCGCCCGCCGGCCGCCCGCACCGCGTCCACGGCCTCGCGGGCGCCGGCCATCGCGGGCGTCGCGGCGACGGCGACGGCCGGGTACATCCCCCGGTACAGGTCCGCGATCTCGGCGATCCGCTCCGCGGGGAACCAGTTCTGGAGCTCCTCCTCCAGCGGCGGCCCCAGCCGCGACACGGCCAGGTCGGCGTCGACGTACACCCCGGTGCGCTCGGTCAGCGCCAGGTAGCAGGCGTGGATGCCGGGGCGCGAGTCGATGAGCGTCATGTCGAGGTCGAAGCCGACGGTGAGCGAGGAGAAGGTCATATCGGCCATTGTGCCCAGCGGCGGGGTCACTTCTGCCGCTGGGACCGCCACACCAGGAACAGGGCGGAGGCCACGGCTGCGCCGCGCACCACCCAGGGGAGGGTCTCCGAGACCGCCGCGTTCATCCCGCCCTCGGCGACGGGGTCGCCCCAGCGGCCCTCGGTGCGGCCCCACAGCCAGGTGAGGCCGGCCGCGACCGAGAGGCCGGGGATGACCATGACCGCCCACTTCGTCTCGCGTTCGGTGAGGCGGCGCGAGGCGTAGGCGATGAGATAGCCGACGATCAGCACCACCCACTGGCCGATCACCGCCCCGACGACCAGGCACCCGGCGGCGACCAGCAGCAGGGGGTTGTTCCAGCGCCCCGGACGCAGCGCGGGAAGGAAGCCGAGCGGGCGCCGGCGGACCTCGGGGACGACCTCGGCCTCACCGCCCTCCGGTGCCCCCGGTGCTTCTGTCGTCTCCTTCACCGGGGGGCGCCGCAGCATCTCCGGGATCTCCACGCCGCCGACGAAGCCGGGCACCTCGTCGCCCAGGGCGAACGGGTCGGGTTCGCGGCGCCACCAGTCGGGGGTCTCCCCCGACGAACCGCCGAGCTCATGGGCTCCGGCCCGGTGCGGCGGCGCGGGGACGTCCGACGGAGCGGGGGGCCGGGCCTCGTCCCGGGGACGGGGGACGATCCGGCGCAGCCCCTTGGCGCGCCTGCGCCGCCCGTCCTCCCCGTCCCGCTGCGCCGGCACCGCCGGCTGCGGCACGTCCGGCACCTCCGGCACACCCGCCCCGGCACCGGCGCCGGCCGCGGCCGCGACGACGTCGTCGGGGTCCCCGAGCCGGGCGAGGATACGGCGGACGGCCGCGGGACTGTCGACCGGCGCCTTGGCCCTGCGCCGGTCGATCTCGTCCCGCAGACCCGCGACGAGCCGCATCCGCGTGGCCGACGACAACTGCCGCTGCTGAGCCACGTCCCCGACGCGGCTCAGATACTCGTAGACGACCTGGTCGCTCTCGATCCCCACGAAGAAGACGCTACCGCGCCCCCGCCCCCACCCCCCGAACACCAACCCGCCCAACCCCAGCCCGGCGTTCGAGGACGAGGCCCACCCAAGGCAACCCCAGCCCGTCCGGCGCTCGCGGACGAGGCCCACCCAAGGCAACCCCAGCCCGCCCGGCGCTCGCGGACAAGCCCCGGTCAGGGCAATCCAGCCCGCCCGGCGTTCGAGAACGAGGCCCGTTCAAGGCCGACGCGGGGATCCGGGGGGCGGCAGCCCCGGGGACCGGCCCCGCAGCCACGCCCGCCGAACACCCACCCCACAGCACCCCACCAGCCCGCCCGGCGTTCGGGGACGAGGCCCGTTCAGGGCCGACGCGGGGGTCCGGGGGCGGCAGCCCCCGGGCACGGTCACCGACAGACAGCCGCGAAACCGCCGGAGGCAACCCGCTACCGTGGGTCAGATGAGCCCCCAGGACCCCCCGGTCGCCCCCCGGTCCCTCGCGGAAGCGCTCCGCGCCCGGGACGACGCCTCCCTGGCCGCTCTCCTGCGCCGCCGCCCCGACCTCATCACCCCGGTCCCCACCGACCTCACCCAGCTCGCCACCCGCGCCGCCACCCGCGCCTCCGTCGTGCGGGCGCTGGAGCGCCTGGACCGGTTCACCCTCCAGACCGCGGAGGCGCTGGCCGTGACCGGCGACCCGGCGTCGTACGACGAACTTCTGCGGCTGATGGCGGGGGACGCGGGGGACGAGACCGTGGCCGCCGCGCTCCCCGCCGCCGTGGCCGCCCTGCGCGAGCAGGCCCTGATCTGGGGCGCCGACGACCGGCTGCGGCTGGTGCGCACCGCGCGGGAGCTGCTCGCGCCGTCCCCGCAGCACCCGTCGCCGACGGGGCTCGGCCCCTCCGTGCGGGAGGCCACCGCGGGCATGTCGCCGGGCCGGATCCAGGAGATCGTCGCGACGGCCGGGCTGCCGTCGACCCACGACTCCGTCTCCGCCGTCACTGCGCTGACCGCCCTGTTCACCGACCGCGCCAGGATGACGGCCCTGCTCGGCGGGGCTCCGGCCGACTCCCTCGACGTCCTGGCGCGGCTGGTGTGGGGGCCGCCGTACGGGCAGGTCACCGCCGAACCGGCGGCGCGGCTGCGCTGGCTGCTCGACCGGGGCCTGCTGCTGCCGACCGCACCGGGCACGGTGGTGCTGCCGCGCGAGGTCGCCCTGCACCTGAGGGCCGGCCGCGCCCACCGCGCGCCCGAGCCGCTGCCGCCGGTGGTCGAGGCGGCCGCCGTCCACCCTCCCCAGGTGGTGGACGCGACGGCCGCCGGGCAGGCGTACACGGCGCTGGCGACGATCGAGGAGCTGCTGAAGGACTGGGACGAGGGCGGCCCCGCCGTGCTGCGGGCGGGCGGGCTCAGCGTCCGTGACCTGAAGCGGACGGCCGTCGCCCTGGACGTCGCCGAGCCCGTCGCCGCGTTCTGGGTCGAACTGGCCTACGCGGCGGGCCTGATCGCCTCCGACGGCGAGGCCGACGAGCGCTATGCGGCGACCCCGGAGTACGACGAGTGGCGGGAGCGTCCGGCCGCCGAGCGGTGGGCGCGGCTCGCGGAAGCCTGGCTGGTGGCGACCCGGACGTCGGGGCTGGTCGGCGGGCGCGACGCGAAGGAGCGGACGCTGTCGGCGCTGGGGCCGGGGCTGGACCGTTCCGCCGCGCCCGAAGTGCGCCACCGGGTGCTGACGCTGCTGGCCGGGCTGCCCGAGGGCGGCGCGCCCGACGCGGTGGCGGTGCTGGAGCGGCTGCGCTGGGAGCGGCCGCTGCGCGGGCCGCAGGGACAGCGGACAGAGGGCGACCTGCGCTCCCGCCTGGCCGGCTGGACGCTGACGGAGGCGGAGCTGCTGGGCGTGACGGGCCGGGGCGCGCTGTCGGCGCACGGGCGGGCGCTGCTCACCGCGCACGGGGGCGCCGGGCCGCACGGCCCCGCCGAACGGGCCGTCGCCTCGGCGGCCGCCGCCCGGCTGCTCACCCCGCTGCTGCCCGAGCCACTGGATTACGTGCTGCTCCAGGCGGACCTGACGGCCGTGGCCCCCGGACCGCTGCGGCGCCCGCTCGCCGACGTGCTCGGCGTCCTCGCGGACGTGGAGTCCAAGGGGGGCGCGACGGTCTACCGGTTCACGCCCGCCTCGGTGCGCCGCGCGCTGGACGCCGGCCGCAGCGCCTCCGACCTGCACGCCTTCCTCGCCGAGCACTCCCGCACGCCGGTGCCGCAGCCGCTGGCGTACCTGATCGACGACGTGGCCCGCCGGCACGGTCATCTGCGGGTGGGCGCCGCCTCGGCGTACGTGCGCTGCGACGACGACGGCGTGCTGAACGAGATCCTCGCCGACAAGCGCTCCGCCGCCCTGCGACTGCGCCGCCTCGCGCCGACCGTGCTGGCGGCCCAGGCCGACCCGGCGACGCTCCTGGAGGGTCTGCGCGCGATGGGGTACGCGCCGGCCGCCGAGTCCGCCGAGGGCGATGTGCTGATCACGCGGGCGCTCGCACACCGCACCCCGCCGCGCACGGCCCCCGAACCGGTCCCGGAGGGCCCGCCGGTGCCCGACGCCACACTTCTGGCGGCCGCGATCCGCGCGATCCGGGCCGGTGACCTCGCCTCCACGGCCCCCCGCAAGGCCGCGGACGCCGCCCCGCTCGCGCCGGGCGAGCTGCCCCGCACCAGCTCCGCCGACACCCTCGCCACCGTGCAGGCCGCCGTCCTCACCGGAGAGTCCCTGTGGATCGGCTACGTCAACGCCGAAGGTGCCGCCAGCCAGCGCGTCATCGCCCCGGTACGCGTCGAGGGCGGCTTCGTGACGGCGTACGACCACACGGCGGACGAGGTGCGCACGTATCCGCTGCACCGGATCACGGGGGTGGCGGAGCTGGTGGACGAATGACGGTCCCGCCGGGTCAGCAGTGTCCGACGGGGGCGTCGACGGGGAGTCCGAAGTGGGCGCGGGCGGCCCTCTCCAGGGCCGCCGGGTCCGCGGCGCCGTCGAGGCCGTCGAGCCGGCGTTCGGCGAGCACGCCGAAGTGGTCCTGCGTCCAGTCGGCGTAGCCGGCGCCGTCCGGCGGCTCCTCCTGCTCCACGACGCGATAGCCGCCGTCGGCCTCCCGCTCCAGCCGCACCACCTGCGGGTGGTGGGCGCCGCCGCACTCCTGGAGCGCGCCGTCGCGCACCCCGTACTCCACGCACAGGGTGTCGACGCCGGCCCGTACCCGGCCGTCGTCCTCCCGCAGGTCCAGGGCCCGCGCCTCGCAGAACCACCTGGCTCCGAGGGCGGGCTCGCTCCCGCCGTACCCGTCGCCCCGGGCCTGTGCGACGAGCCGGGCCTCGATGGCGGGCCGGACGGCTTCCCACAGGCCGGCGTCCACACCGGTCGACCCGCGCGCCCAGGCCCCGGTCGCCACCAGCACCACCACGGCCCCGACCCCGACCCCGGGTCCCCAGATGCGTACGGACGTCACGGCGGCTCCTCACCGAGCCGCGCGCGGTGCGCGGCTTTCTCCGAGGAAGAAGACCTACGAGAGGGTCTCGGGGTTGCACGCGGGATGGGGCACACTGGAGGTTTGGCCCGCGCGGAAGGATGCACGTACGTGAACGGTCCTCTCATCGTCCAGTCCGACAAGACCCTGCTCCTGGAAGTCGACCACGAGCAGGCCGACGACTGCCGTCGGGCCATCGCGCCGTTCGCGGAGCTGGAGCGGGCGCCGGAGCACATCCACACCTACCGGGTGACGCCGCTGGGCCTGTGGAACGCGCGGGCGGCGGGCCATGACGCCGAGCAGGTCGTGGACGCCCTGGTGCAGTACAGCCGCTACCCGGTGCCGCACGCGCTGCTGGTGGACATCGCGGAGACCATGGACCGGTACGGCCGGCTCACCCTGTCCAAGCACCCGGCGCACGGTCTGGTCCTGACCACCACCGACCGTCCGGTGCTGGAGGAGATCCTGCGCTCCAAGCGGATCGCTCCGCTGGTGGGGGCCCGCATCGACCCCGACTCGGTCGCCGTGCATCCCTCCGAACGCGGCCAGATCAAGCAGGTGCTGCTGAAGCTGGGCTGGCCGGCCGAGGACCTCGCCGGGTACGTCGACGGCGAGGCGCACCCGATCGAGCTGGCCGAGGACGGCTGGGCGCTCAGGCCGTACCAGAAGCAGGCGGTGGAGAACTTCTGGCACGGCGGGTCCGGGGTCGTCGTGCTGCCCTGCGGCGCGGGCAAGACGCTGGTCGGCGCCGGGTCCATGGCGCAGGCGAAGGCCACCACCCTCATCCTCGTCACCAACACCGTCTCCGCCCGGCAGTGGAAGCACGAGCTGGTGAAGCGGACCTCGCTGACCGAGGACGAGATCGGCGAGTACAGCGGGACGAAGAAGGAGATCCGCCCGGTCACCATCGCCACCTACCAGGTGCTGACGACCAGACGGAAGGGCGTCTACCCGCACCTGGAGCTGTTCGACTCCCGCGACTGGGGGCTGATCGTCTACGACGAGGTGCACCTGCTGCCGGCGCCGGTGTTCAAGTTCACCGCCGACCTCCAGGCGCGGCGGCGGCTGGGGCTGACGGCGACCCTGGTCCGCGAGGACGGCCGTGAGTCGGACGTGTTCTCCCTGATCGGGCCGAAGCGGTTCGACGCGCCGTGGAAGGAGATCGAGGCGCAGGGGTACATCGCGCCCGCGGACTGCGTCGAGGTCCGGGTGAACCTGACGGACTCCGAGCGGCTGGCGTACGCGACCGCCGAGGCGGAGGAGAAGTACCGTTTCTGTGCGACGACGGCGACGAAGCGGAAGGTGACGGAGGCGATCGTGCGCCGCTTCGCCGGGCAGCAGATCCTCGTCATCGGCCAGTACATCGACCAGCTGGACGAGCTGGGCGAGCACCTGAACGCGCCGGTCATCAAGGGCGAGACGTCCAACGCCCAGCGCGAGAGGCTGTTCGACGCGTTCCGCGAGGGCGAGATCAGCGTGCTGGTGGTGTCGAAGGTCGCGAACTTCTCGATCGACCTGCCGGAGGCGACGGTCGCCATCCAGGTGTCGGGGACCTTCGGCTCCCGCCAGGAGGAGGCCCAGCGTCTCGGCCGCGTCCTGCGCCCCAAGGCGGACGGCCATCAGGCCCACTTCTACTCGGTCGTCGCCCGCGACACGCTCGACCAGGACTTCGCCGCCCACCGCCAGCGCTTCCTGGCGGAACAGGGCTACGCCTACCGGATCATGGACGCGGACGAGCTGCTGGCGGAGGGGGCCTGAGAGCCGGCCGGGGCGTAAGGGGTCCTCGCACCAGGAGCGCCTGATCGGGCCGCGTGGTCCGGTGCCGTGCATCGCAAGGCGCCGGAGAGTCCCCCGCAGCGGAGCTACCAGGGCTCTCCGGCAACGCGGCGATGTGCGGTACCAGGCCGCGCGGCCCAGGCGGGCAGGACCCCTAAGGCGCGGGGAGGGTGAAGACCAGGAACAGCACGCTCAGCGACGGCAGCAGTGTGGCGAGGGAGATCCAGGCCCGCAGGGCCGACCAGCGCCGCTTCCAGGGCAGGACCCAGGCGGTGACCAGGGCGGCGAGGGTGACCGGGCCGCCCACCGCGAGGATGCCGTAGATTGCCGCGAGGGACGTGTTCAGCGCGTCCGAGCAGTTGTCGGGGCCGCAGGAGTCCGTGGCCATCGCGGACAGGCCGCCGAAGACCAGGGCCGCCGGCGCGAGCAGGAACAGCAGCGCGCTCGCGACGGTCGGCGCGACCCAGGCGTGCCGGTCCCTGTCGACCGGGACGAGGAACGGGGCCGTGGCCGGGTGAGGCGCGAGGTGCGGTGTCGTCATGCCCCCAGTGAACTGTCGGGGGGCGGGGTGGGGGATCGGCTCGGATACTCATCCGGCCGGTCGTCGGGTACTCAGGCCGGGCGTTGCCCGCACGGCCTCACCTGCGTCGTACGCCCGCTTCCTCGCCGTACTCGCCGAGGATGACCACGTCGAAGGCCGCGCCGGCGAAGACGCGGACGGCGCGCAGGGCGTCGCCGATGCGGTGACGGTGGGTTCCGGTGAGGGGGGTCGCTCCGGACGGGCGACCGGTGGCCGGGGTGATGGTCGCTGCACTCATGTCTCCATGGTGCGAGCCGGTGCCCCGGGAAGACATCGGTCTGCGGTCCGAAGCCGGGTACGGCGCTCGTACGCCCCGGGGGTGACTCTTCCCCCAGGGGAGGGACCGCCGTCCCCTAAGGGGTCCGTGCCCTGCGAGCGCCTGATCGGGCCGCGTGGTCCGGTGCCGTGCATCGCAAGGCGCCGGAGAGTCCTCGTAGCGGAGCCACCAGGGCTCTCCGGCAACGCGGCGAGGTGCGGTACCGGGCCGCGCGGCCTGGGCGGGCACAGTGCAAGGACCCCTAAGGGTCGGACGCATTCGTCGGACGACGTCCGTCGGGGAGAGCCGTCGCGGGAGAGCCGTCGCGGGAGAGCCGTCGCGGGAGAGCCGTCGCGGGAGAGCCGTCGGGCGGGGACCTCGACAGGAGCCGTCGGGCGAGCGCCTGGGACCGGCACCCTCCGACAACCGCCGTCGAACAACCGCCGTCGGGCAACCGCCCCCGGACAACCGCCGTCGGACAGCCGCGTTCGGGGGAAAACCATTCGCCCCCGGCTCACCCGCTCCCCTAGAATCTCCGCTCTTGCCCGCCTCCCTAGCGGAGTGCCGCCGTCCGGACGGTAACCGGACGACATCCCGCAGCCACCCCGTCCCCCGCAGGTTCCGCATGCCCGGAGGCACTCCCTTGGCCACGCCCGTCGACGATCCCCTCTCCCGTGAGCGCGCCCACCTCGCCGCCTCCCGGGCCGCGCTGCGCGCGATGCGGCAGGACGTCGAGTCCCTCGACATCACCGACGTCACCGCGAACTGGGTCAACGCCGAAGTGCTGGCCCGCCAGATCGACGAACGCATCAAGGCGCTCGCCGACCTCAGTGACACTCCGCTGTTCTTCGGCCGTCTCGACTACCTGCACGCGCCCGGCGCCGAGCGGGCCGAGGGCGCGCAGGGCGAGCGCCCTCGGCAGGAGGCCGCGTACCAGACACTGCACATCGGGCGCAGGCACGTGCACGACCCCGCCGGCGACCCGATGGTGATCGACTGGCGTGCGCCGGTGTCGCAGCCGTTCTACCGGGCCTCGAAGAAGGACCCGATGGACGTCGGGCTGCGCCGCCGCTTCGGCTACACGGGCGGCGACCTCACCGCGTACGAGGACGAGCACCTGTCCGACCCGGCCGAGGCAGCCACCACCAGCAAGCTGCTCCAGCAGGAGATCGAACGGCCGCGTGTCGGCCCGATGCGCGACATCGTCGCCACGATCCAGCCCGAGCAGGACGAGATCGTGCGCAGCGGCCTGGCCGGCAGCGTGTGCGTGCAGGGAGGCCCGGGGACCGGGAAGACGGCCGTCGGCCTGCACCGCGTCGCCTACCTGCTCTACGCGCACCGGGAGCGGCTGGCCCGCACCGGCACGCTGGTCATCGGACCGAACCGTTCCTTCCTCCACTACATCGAACAGGTGCTGCCGGCGCTGGGCGAGCTGACGGTCCGTCAGGCCGCCGTGGACGACCTGGTGGCGCACGTGGAGATCCGCGGCGCGGACGACGCGGCCGCCGCGGTCGTCAAGGGCGACGCGCGGATGGCGCAGGTGGTGCGCCGGGCGGTGTACGCGCATGTCACGCCGCCCACCGAGCCGGTCGTCGTGGTGCGCGGTTCACGCCGGTGGCGCGTTCCGGTGTACGAACTCGAGGACATGGTCCGTGAGTTGCTGGCCCGCGACATCCGCTACGGCGCCGCCCGCGAGGCCCTGCCGCAGCGCATCGCGCACGCCGTGCTGGTGCAGATGGAACGCTCGGGTGAGGCGCCGGACGACCGGGTGCAGGACGCCGTCGCCCGCAACAGCGCGGTGAAGGCGGCGGTGAAGGCGATCTGGCCGCCGGTCGACCCGGCGAAGCTGATTCTGCGTCTGCTGACGGACGCGGACTTCCTCGCCGTGCACGCCGAGGGGATCCTGAGCGAGGACGAGCAGAAGACGATCCTGTGGGCGAAGCCCGTGCGCAGCGTGAAGTCCGCCCGGTGGTCGGCGGCGGACGCGGTGCTGATCGACGAGGCGACGGACGTCGTCGAGCGCACGCCCTCCCTCGGCCACGTCGTCCTCGACGAGGCGCAGGACCTGTCGCCCATGCAGTACCGGGCCGTCGGCCGGCGCTGCACGACCGGCTCCGCGACCGTCCTCGGCGACCTGGCGCAGGGCACCACGCCGTGGGCGACCCGCAGCTGGGCGGAGGCCCTGGCCCACCTCGGCAAGCCGGAGGCGATCGTCGAGGAGCTGACGGCCGGTTTCCGCGTCCCGACGGACGTGATCACCTACGCTTCCCGGCTGCTCCCCCACATCGCCCCGGGCCTGACGCCGGTCGCCTCGGTCCGTGAGAACCCGGGCTTCTTCGACCTGCGTCCGGCCGCCGGGGACGCCGACGTCGTAGCGGCCTGCGAGGAGCTGCTGCGCAACGAGGGCTCGACGGGGCTGATCGCGGCCGACGCCCGGGTGCCCGCCCTGGCGGAGGCCCTCACCGCGGCGGGCCTGCCGTACCTCTCGCCCGGTGAGGAAACGACCCCCGACACCCGTCTGACGCTGGTCCCGGCCTCCCTGGCCAAGGGCCTGGAGTACGACTACGTGGTCCTCGACGAACCGCGGGCGGTGGTGGACGGCGAACCGGACGAGCGCACCGGCCTGCGCCGCCTGTACGTGGTCCTGACCCGAGCGGTGTCGGGCCTGGTCGTGACGCACACGGCCCCGCTGCCGCCGCAGCTCGCGGAGGGCGGGCCCGTCCCCGGGGGCGACGCCGGGACGCCCTAGGGGGCGCCGGAACCGCCCGCGCCGCCCGTGCTCCCGCCCTCGTTCCCGCCCCCGCTGTCGCTGTCGTCCAGCGCTCTGCGCCACCGCGCCACCGCCGTCGCCGAGACCGGGCCGGTCCAGCCGTCGGGGCGGGCGGCGCCGCCGATGTGGAAGGCGTCGATGCCGGCGGCGGCGAGGGCCGGGACGTGGTCCAGGCGCAGCCCGCCGCCGACGAGGACGCGCTGTTCGTAGCCGGGCTCGCCGCGGCGGGCCGCCTCCGCGAGGAGGGTGGGCAGGCCGTCGTCGACGCCGGTGGGCGCGCCGGCCGTCAGGTAGGTGTCCAGTCCCGGCAGACCGTCCAGTTGCTTGCGCAGGGCGTCGCGGTCGGCTGCGCGGTCGATCGCCCGGTGGAAGGTCCACGGGCACCCTTCCAGCACCTCGACGACCCGCTCCACCGCGTCCAGGTCCGGCCCGCCGTGGGCGTCGAGGAACCCGAGCACGAACTCCTCGGCCCCGGCGGCGCGCAGTTCGCCGGCGACGCCGGCCAGCCGGTCGACGTCCCCCGCGGCGAACCCGCCCGTGAGCCGCAGCATCACGCGCGGCACGATGTCGACGGCGGCCCGGACCCCGGCCACCGTCCGGGGCGACGGGGTGAGCCCGTCGGCCGCCATGTCGGTGACCAGTTCGAGGCGGTCCGCGCCTCCGGTCCGGGCGGCGACCGCGTCCTCCACGTCCAGGGCGATCACCTCCAGGACTGCACGCTCGATCATGGGACCCCATTCGTCGTCGGGCACTGCTGACCCCTTACAGGTCTAGTCCAATTCAAAGACTACGCCCCTGCACCCGCCCGGGTCCGCCCACCTCCCGCTCACCTCGCGGTCAGCCGCCGTCATGGGCCCCACGCGGGCGGGCGGCGACGGTGGAAGGCGCGAGGAGAGGACCGCGCCAAGGGAGAATGACCCCATGGCCGATCTCGACGCCCTGCGCACCCGTTTCGCCCGCGCCCTCGACGGAGCCCGGGCACCGGCCACCACCCCGGACCCCCGCCCCTACGCCGACAACCTCCTCACCCGCTGGCGGGAACCGCAGCGCCGGTACCACACGCTCACCCACCTCACGGCGGTCCTCGACCACATCGACACGCTCGAGGCCCACGCCGCCGACCCGGACGTCGTCCGCCTCGCCGCCTGGTTCCACGACGCCGTCTACCTGCCCGACCGCTCCGAGAACGAGGAACGCTCGGCCCGCCTCGCCGAACGCGCCCTGCCCGAGGCCGGCGTACCCGACACCAAGACCGCCGAGGTCGCCCGGCTGGTCCGGCTCACCGTCACCCACGACCCCGCCGACGACGACCCGGACGGCCGCGTCCTGTGCGACGCGGACCTCGCGATCCTCGCCGCCCCGCCGTCCGTGTACGCCGCGTACACGGCGGCCGTCCGCGAGGAGTACCACTTCGTCCCGACCGACGCCTTCCGCGAGGGCCGCGCGGCCGTCCTGCGCCAACTCCTCGCCCTCCCCCACCTCTTCCGCACTCCCCACGGCCGCGGGGAGTGGGAGGCGACGGCACGGTACAACGTCCGGGCGGAACTGGACCTGCTGTCGGCATGACGCGCCCAGCGGCCGACAGCCGCGGACGAAGGCGGGTAAAATGGGCATTGTGCGGCCGTCCTCGACCTGGCGTAGGCGGGGCCCAGCACCCCTTCTCCGCTTTCCGCGACGACTTCCCGCGCGCGTCCGACACTTGCGGCACGGCCGCGCCGCGCGCGAACCGACAGACCCGCGCTAACCGACAGACCAGGGAGCGGGGCCAGCGCCATGGGCCGGAACGGCTCCACCACCTCATCCACCCCGCCGCCGGATGAAGAGCGGCATCTGGCGCGACGGGCGCTGCGTTGGACCATCATCGGCGTGGTGGTCAGCACCGTGATCGCCCTGGTGTCCTTGTACGTGGAATCCCGCGGACCCGATGACGGCGGTTCCGACTCGAGCACCACGACGGACTCCAGCCCGCTCGTCGACCCGGGCGCCACGGAAAGCGGCGAGAGCACGACCGGTACCACCCCGACCCCCACCCCCACCCCCACCGACTCCGGTGTCGACGGTCTGACCGCCGCCGAGCTCGAGCTGCGCGACTCGCTCAACAGCGACCAGTGGTCGCGCGAGAGCTGCACGCACACGGAGTGGCGGGGAGCGAAGGCCGCTCTGTACTGCACGGTGACCACGGTGGACGCGAACGGCGTCAACCACGCGGGCAAGGCGAGCGTGGTGGTGTACGCCACCGAGCCCGAGCGGGACTCCGTCTTCCAGAGCCTCGCCGGCCACTTGCAGGAGGGGGACTGCCGGGCGCAGACGAACGTCCGCGGCACCTGGCGTGAGAACAACACCGGTGAAGCCGTCGGTGACATGGTCTGTTACCCATCGAACACCAGCCGGTACGTGTTCGTGTGGACCTACTACGACCGACCCGCACTCGTTCAGATCACCGGCCCCGACCACACCGCACTCGCCGGATGGTGGAGCACGATGGAGCCGGTGTTCGTCGATTGAGGCCGGTCATCTCCGGTCATCTCCGGTCGTCACCGGCCTGCCGGGTGGTGCCCTTGCGGCGGCGCAGGCCCGCGCGGTGCAGGAGGCGGACCACCTCGCGGCTGCTGACCTCCACCGCGCCCGCGCGGACCAGGTCCGCGTACCGGTGCGCCGGGATGTCGTAGTGGTCCCGTTCGAAGGCGCGTCGCGGCACGCCCGACTGCTCGGCGAAGCGGTGGAGTTCGTCGTAGGAGACGTCGCTGACGAGGTGGGACCACAGGCGGCCGTGGCCCGGCCAGGTCGGCGGGTCGATGTAGATCGTCACAGCGCCTCACCGCACCTCACGACGACGGCGCCCCGCCGGCGGCCGACCCCAGCGAACCCACCCGGGCGACCCTCACGCCCGCCTTGTGGCACACCCAGTGCGGGTCGGGGCCGAGTTCGGGTTCGACGTCGAGGGCGTGCGGGTCGCCCGAGCCGCAGACCGGGCACAGCGGCCAGCGCCCGTGCCGCTCCAGCAGGGCGTCCTGGACGTCCTGCGCCACCAGCCCGGCCACGAAGTCGGCGCCATCCGGCCACTGCTCGACCCACCAGCGCCGCTGCACGACGGAGTCCTCCACCAGCGACACGACGTCCGCCTGCGCCACCTGCCCCGCGACCAGATCCGCGAGGACGAGGGCGCGCGCCGCGTGCAACGCCTGCTCCAGAGGGCTGACGAGTGTGCCGGAGGGGTCACCGGAGGGGTCTGAGGGGTCCATGCACCCATTGTGCGCACCCTTGACCCCCTTCCCGGTACGAAAATATCTTTCCCGTGTGTCCCAGGACGTGAAGGAGATTTTCGGCGACGCCCTCGCCGCCAAGGTCCGCACGCTGGCCCCCACCCTCACCCGCTCCATGCAACGCGTCGCCGAGGCCGTCGCGAGCGACCCCGCCGGCTGCGCCGCCCTCACCGTCAGCGGCCTCGCCGAACGCACCGGCACCAGCGAGGCGACGGTCGTGCGCACCGCCCGCCTCCTCGGCTACCCCGGCTACCGCGGCCTGCGGCTCGCCCTCGCCGGCCTGGCCGCGCAGCGGCAGTCGGGCCGCTCCCCGGCCATCACCACCGACATCGCGGTCGACGACCCGATCGCCGACGTCGTCGCCAAACTCGCCCACGACGAACGGCAGACCCTCGCCGACACCGCCGCCGGCCTCGACACCGCCCAGCTCGGCGCGGCGGTCGCCGCCGCGGCCACCGCCCGGCGCATCGACGTGTACGGCGTCGGCGCGAGCGGGCTGGTCGCGCAGGACCTCGTCCAGAAGCTGCTGCGGATAGGGCTCATGGCCCACGCCCACAGCGACCCGCACCTCGCCGTGACGAACGCGGTGCAGTTGCGCGCCGGGGACGTCGCCGTCGCCGTCACGCACTCCGGGTCGACCCGGGACGTCGTCGAGCCGCTGCGGGTGGCGTTCGAACGGGGGGCGACCACCGTCGCGATCACCGGGCGGCCGGGCGGGGCGGTCGCCCAGTACGCCGACCACCTGCTGACGACGTCGACGGCCCGCGAGAGCGAACTGCGGCCCGCGGCGATGTCCTCCCGCACGGGGCAGCTGCTGGTGGTGGACTGCCTGTTCGTGGGGGTCGCCCAGCGGATTTACGACCGGGCGGCGCCGGCGCTGGCCGCGTCGTACGAGGCGCTGGCGCACCGGCACCGGTAAGACCGTAGATCCGACGGTTCGTGGGGACGCGCGGCGCCGCGGTGGTGGTCGCGCGGTTCCCCGCGCCCCTCGGGTGAGCCTCCCGCACCGAACACGAAAAAGGGCCGTTCCCCATGACCTCCAGTTCTCGCCGTGACGACCTGCTGCGCCGTCAGCTCGACTCCCTCACCACCGAGGCCTTCCGCCCCGAACTCGCCGACATCGACCGGTTGCCCACGTTCGACATCGCCCGGCTGATGAACGGGGAGGACGCCGGGGTCGCCGCGGCCGTCGCCGAGCGGCTGACCGAGATCGCCCGGGCCGTCGACGCCGTCGCCGAGCGGATGGCGCGCGGCGGGCGGCTGGTGTACGCGGGGGCGGGCACGGCGGGGCGGCTGGGAGTGCTGGACGCGTCGGAGTGTCCGCCGACGTTCAACACCGATCCCGGCCGGGTCGTCGGGCTGATCGCGGGCGGGCGGCGGGCGATGGTCGCCTCGGTGGAGGGCGCCGAGGACTCGCGGGAGCTGGCCCGGGCCGATCTGGCCGGGCTCGCGCTGACCGCCGACGACACGGTGGTCGGGATCTCCGCGTCAGGACGGACGCCCTACGCGCTGGGCGCCGTGGAGTACGCGCGGGCCCGGGGCGCCCTGACCGTGGGGCTGTCCTGCAACGCGGGCAGTGCGCTGGCGGCGGCGGCCGAGCACGGGATCGAGGTCGTCGTCGGACCGGAACTGCTCACCGGGTCGACCCGGCTGAAGGCGGGCACGGCGCAGAAGCTGGTGCTGAACATGCTGTCGACGATCACGATGATCCGGCTGGGCAAGACGTACGGGAACCTGATGGTGGACGTACGGGCCTCGAACGAGAAGCTGCGGGCCCGGTCGCGGCGGATCGTCTCGCTCGCGACGGGCGCGGCCGACGAGGACGTGGAGCGGGCGCTCGCGGCGACCGGCGGCGAGGTGAAGGACGCCATCCTGGTGCTGCTGGCGGGGGTGGACGGCCCGTCGGCCGCCCGCCTTCTGGAGGAGTCCGGCGGTCATCTGCGTGCCGCGCTGGCGGCGGCCGGGGGCTGAGCCGCACGCTCAGCAGGTGCCTACCGATCCCCGTGCCACGGCCGCCGCGATCCTCCCGCTGGTCGGCGGCCCCGCGAACGTCACCTCCGTCGCCTGCTGCATGACCCGGCTGCGGCTGGGCCTGGCCGATCCCTCCCGGGTGGAGGAGGCGGCGCTGCGGGCGCTGCCCGGCGTCCTGGGGCTCGTCGCGGCCGACGGCACCTACCAGGTGGTCCTCGGGCCGGGCGTGGTGACGAGGGTGACGGCGGCCTTCGAGGAGCTGACGACCCGCACGGTCGACGAGGCACTGACGGCCGGTGACCACCCGGCCGCCCGCACACCCGGTGCCCGGCCGGCAACCCGCACGCCCGGCGAGGGACCAGCGACAGGCGAGGAACCGTCGGCCCGTGTGTCCGGGGAAGCACCGTCGGCCCGCACGCCCGGGGAAGCACCGTCGGCCCGCACGCCCGGGGAAGCACCGTCGGCCCGTGTGTCCGGCGAGGAGCTCGTCGCCAGGGGGGCCGCGTTGCGGGCCGCGCAACGCCGGCGCAACGCCACGCCGTTCAGGACGGCCCTGCGCCGCGTCGCGGCCGTCTTCGTGCCGCTCATCCCCGCGCTGATCGGCTGCGGCATCCTCGCCGGCGTGAACGGCCTGCTGACGAACGCCGGTGTGCTGCCGGGCCTCACCCCCGCCCTGGCCGCGGTGGCCTCGGCCTTCATGGCGCTGATCGCCGTGTTCGTGGGCGTTGACACGGCGAAGGAGTTCGGCGGGACACCGGTGCTCGGCGGTGCCGTCGCTGCGATCGTGGTGTACCCGGGCGTCGCGAAGGTCGCCGCGTTCGGGGTGACGCTCTCCCCCGGCCAGGGCGGGGTCCTCGGCGCGCTGGCGGCCGCGCTGCTGGCCACCCGCGTCGAGCGGTGGTGCCGCGGCCGGGTCCCGGACGCCCTCGACGTGCTGGTCACCCCGACCGTGACGGTCCTCGTGGCGGGCCTGGCCACGCTGTACGGCCTGATGTACGCGGCCGGCGCGGTGTCCTCGGCGATCGGCACGGCCTCGACCTGGCTGCTGGAGACGACCGGCGCGTTCGCCGGGCTCGTTCTGGGCGGGCTGTTCCTGCCACTGGTGATGCTGGGCCTGCACCAGGCCCTCATCCCCCTGCACGCCACGCTCATCGAACAGCAGGGCTCCACCGTGCTGCTGCCGATCCTGGCGATGGCGGGCGCCGGCCAGGTCGGCGCGTCCCTCGCGGTGTACGTCCGGCTGCGCCACGACGTCTCCCTGCGCACCACCATCCGCTCGGCCCTGCCGGCCGGACTCCTCGGCGTCGGCGAGCCCCTGATCTACGGCGTCTCGCTCCCCCTGGGCCGCCCCTTCCTCACCGCCTGCGTGGGCGGTGCGGCCGGCGGCGCCTTCGTCGGCTTCTTCGCGATGCTCGGCGACGGGGTCGGCGCGACCGCGATCGGCCCGTCCGGCTGGGCGCTGTTCCCGCTGCTGTCCGGTGACCGCGGCTGGGCCCCGGCCTTCGGGGTGTACGCGGGCGGTCTGCTGACGGGGTACGCCGTCGGCTTCGCCGCGACGTACCTCCTCGGCGTCCCCGACCACGCCACCGGCGGCCTCCCCGACCACGACACCGGGCACCTCCCCGACCACGTCCCCGACCGCGCCGCTGACGGCGTCCCCGACCACGACACCGACCGCGCCGCTGACGGCGTCCCCGACCACGACACCGGCGGCCTCCCCCACCGCGTCCCCGACCACGACACCGACACCGACAGCCTCCCGCACCGTGACGCCCGCGCCGGGTCCGCCACGGCCGACGGCGACCCGGCCCCGCCCCGGTCCACGTGACGAGGCGGCCGAGGGCCCGGCCGACGCCGTGGCCGCCGTCCGGGAGCAGGCGGGGTCCACGTCGTCGCCGGGGTGCTCCGGGCGCGTCGTGAGGCGGGCGACTACGGACAGGGAGGTGTCGGGCGCCTCGTGCCGACACGGCCCACCCGTGCCGGGCTCGGTGCCGGTTGCCGACCCCCGCGAGGCAAGGCGCCAAGGTCCGCGTCGCAGGCGTCAAGAGCCCGCCCGACGACGGCGACCGGCAGGCCCGTGGACCGGGACCGGCAGGCCCGGCGACGGCGACCGGAAGGCCCGACGACGGCGACCGGCAGGCCCGTGCACCGCGACCGGGAGGCTGTCCGCCATCGGCGCGGGGAGAAGCCGGACGGGCGCGATCCCGTCGACCGGCTGCCCGCGTCCTACCCTGGAACGGCAACCGCAGAGCCGCCCCTCGCCCACGGCTCCCGCCCCGACGAGTCAAGGACCGCGCCCACCGCCATGAACCACGCCCAGCTCGCCCACCTGGGCCGTGCCCTCCGTCTCCTCGGGGAGCACGGCGAGGCACTGACCGCCGACACCCCGGACGCCCGGCTGCGCGAGGTCAGGGACGATCTGCGGCGGGCCCTGGAACTGCTCGACGACAGCGTGACCGGCGCCGCGCCCGCCACCCGCTGCGCCGAGCACCCGCACGGCCCCGTCGACGAGGGCGCCCCCGACCTGTGCCTGCTGTGCGAGACCCGGCGCAGGACGGCCCGCCGGGCCGAGTTCGACGGCCCGGCCCCGCAGGCGCCGCGCACCGCCGCCGCCCCCTCCCGCTACGGCACCAGCGCCGACCGCCCGCAGCCCCAGCAGCGCTGGCGGCCGGAACTGTGGAACGGGCAGGAGTGGCAGCTGTGCGGCACCCCGCGCCGCGACCGCCGCGAGGCCGAGCTGTACCTGGCGGCCCTGCGCCGCGGATCGCGCCCCGCCATGGCCTACCGGCTGGTGCACGAGTTCACCGACTACGAGGTCCTGCGCGTCTGGGGCACCCCGGTGAAGGTGGACATCGAATCCCTCGGCAACCTCTGATCGGCCCCGCCCCGGCCCCGCCCCGGCCGCGCCCCCGCCCCGCCGGCACGGTCGACGGCCCGCTCCCTCAGCCGTGCCGTTCGACGAACTCCCGCGTGCGCTCCGCGTCCAGCTCGCGGACGGTCTCGTGGGCCCGCGGGTCGCGTGCGTGGAAGGTGTGGAACATCGGGCTCCCGGGCTCCCCGAGCACCACCAGCGAGGCCGACGCCCCGCGCACGGCACGTTCCGTCCCCGGTGCCGCGGTCAGGTCGACGCGGTTGACGACGCCGGGCGTCACCCACACCGGCACCGACTCCAGCAGCCCGAAGAGCTGGAGGTGGTAGTGCCCGGTCAACACGACCCGTACGTCACTGCCCCGCACGGCCGCCGCGAGCTCGTCCGGGGCCCGGAGCCCGAAGACCGGCTGGGTCGCCGACAGGTCCAGGGCGATCGGCGGATGGTGGAGGGCGAGAACCGTGCCCCGCTCGGCCGGGGTGCTCAACACACCTGTCAGCCAGTCCAGTTGGGGCGAGCTCAGCCGGCCGTACACCTTTCCCGGCACCAGCGAGTCCAACGTCACGAACCGCCAGCCGGCGACCGTGCTCACGGCGGCGCGCTCACCTCCGTCCACCCCCGCCTCGGCCCGCTGGGTGCCGTCCGCCGCGAGGTGTCCGCTGCCCAGCACCTTCGTGAAGGCGGACCGCTCGTCGTGGTTGCCGGTGGTGTAGAAAACCGGTGCGTCCAGCGCCCGCGCGAAGTCGCCGACCAGCTCCCGCACGGCCGTGTAGGCCTCCACCGCCCCGTCGTCGGCGAGGTCGCCGGTGACGACGACGGCGTCCACGTCCCGCAGCGAACGGAGCTCGTCGAGCATCAGCCGCAGGGAGGCGGTCGCGTCGCCGCCCCGGGCGTCCGGGGCGGCGACCCGCTCCAGATGGGTGTCCGAGAGATGAAGGATCCTCATCTCCCGGACCCTACCGAGCGGTCGGCCTCAGCTGAGGCTCTTCAGCGCGGCGGCGTCGTACGGCTTCAGCTCGTCGAAGCGGCCCGCCAGGACCTTCGCCGCCCACTCGGGGTCCTGGAGCAGCGCGCGGCCGACGGCGACCAGGTCGAACTCGTCGCGCTCCAGCCGGTCGAGCAGGTCGTCGATGCTCTTGACCTCGGAGCCCTCACCCATGAAGCCCTTGATGAAGTCGCCGTCGAGACCGACCGAGCCGACGGTGATGGCGGGCTTGCCGGTGAGCTTCTTCGTCCAGCCCGCGAGGTTGAGGTCGGAGCCGTCGAACTCGGGGAGCCAGTAGCGGCGGGTGGAGGCGTGGAAGGCGTCGACGCCGGCCGCGGCGAGCGGGGCGAGAACGGCCTCCAGCTCCTCGGGGGTCTCGGCCAGGCGGGCGTCGAAGTTGTCCGACTTCCACTGCGAGTAGCGGAACACGACGGGGAAGTCGACGGAGACGGTCTCCCGCACGGCGGCGACGATCTCGGCCGCGAATTTCGTCCGCGCGACCGCGTCACCGCCGTAGGCGTCGGTACGGCGGTTGGTGGTGGCCCACAGGAACTGGTCGAGGAGGTAGCCGTGGGCGCCGTGCAGTTCGACGCCGTCGAAGCCGATGCGCTCGGCGGCCGCGGCGGCCTCGGCGAACGCGCCGATGACGTCGTCCAGGTCGCGCCGGGTCATCGCCCTGCCGGCGCCCTCGGTGCCGTCGAGCCGGATGCCGGAGGGACCGACCGCCGGGGCGTCGGCGTAGGGGGGCTCGCCCTGGCTGCGCACCATGCCGATGTGCCACAGCTGCGGCATGATCGTCCCGCCCGCCGCGTGCACGGCCTCGGCGACCTTCGCCCAGCCCGCGAGCTGCTCGTCCCCGTGGAAGCGTGGCACCCGGTCGCTCTGCCCGGCCGACTCGTGGCCGACGTACGTGCCCTCGGTGACGATGAGGCCCACCCCGGCGGCGGCGCGCCGGGCGTAGTACGACACGACGTCCTCGCCGGGGACACCGCCCGGGGAGAACATGCGGGTCATGGGCGCCATCACGATGCGGTTCGGGACGGTGAGGCCGTTGATCGTCACGGGCCGGGAGAGGATCTCGGCGGCGCGCGAGGCGGAGGTGGCGGAGGCGGTGGCGGAGGCGGAGGTGGTGGCGGTCACGAGGGCAGCTCCTGGGCGGTGGAACGGATGGGTACCGGATGGTATGTGCACGCGCATTCAGTGCCTGCCCCCACGTCAACCCGCGGTCCTGCGCGCGGCATTCCGGATGGCGCCCCCCGGCCCTGTGATCCCGCCCACGCCCGCCGTCGGCCCCGGGCGGGGCCCGGGGCCGTGTTCCCGCCGCGGAGAACGCCCGAGGGCGGCACCCCCTGCGTCGGCAGGGGGTGCCGCCCTCGGTCCGAAGGACAGGCGATCAACCGTCAGGTCGATCAGAAGTCCATGTCACCGCCCGGCATGCCGCCGCCGGCCGGCGCGGCGGCCTTCTCCGGCTTGTCGGCGATGACGGCCTCGGTGGTGAGGAACAGCGCGGCGATCGACGCGGCGTTCTGCAGCGCGGAGCGCGTCACCTTGGCCGGGTCGATGATGCCCTCGGCGACCAGGTCGACGTACTCACCGGTCGCGGCGTTCAGGCCGTGGCCCGGGGTCAGGTTGCGCACCTTCTCCACCACGACGCCGCCCTCGAGGCCGGCGTTGACGGCGATCTGCTTCAGCGGGGCCTCGAGCGCCAGCTTGACGGCGGCGGCACCGGTGGCCTCGTCGCCCTCGAGCTCCAGCTTCTCGAAGACCTGGGAGGCCTGGAGCAGGGCCACGCCGCCACCGGCGACGATGCCCTCCTCGACGGCCGCCTTCGCGTTGCGGACGGCGTCCTCGATGCGGTGCTTGCGCTCCTTGAGCTCGACCTCGGTGGCGGCACCGGCCTTGATGACGGCCACGCCGCCCGCGAGCTTCGCCAGGCGCTCCTGGAGCTTCTCGCGGTCGTAGTCGGAGTCGCTGTTCTCGATCTCGGCGCGGATCTGGTTCACGCGGCCCGCGACCTGGTCCGAGGAGCCGGCACCGTCGACGATGGTGGTCTCGTCCTTGGTGATGACGACCTTGCGGGCCTTGCCCAGGAGGTCCAGGGAGGTGTTCTCGAGCTTGAGACCGACCTCCTCGGAGATGACCTCGCCGCCGGTGAGGATGGCGATGTCGTTCAGCATCGCCTTGCGGCGGTCGCCGAAGCCCGGGGCCTTGACGGCGACGGACTTGAAGGTGCCGCGGATCTTGTTGACGACCAGGGTCGACAGGGCCTCGCCCTCGACGTCCTCGGCGATGATCAGCAGCGGCTTGCCCGACTGCATGACCTTCTCCAGCAGCGGGAGCAGGTCCTTGACCGAGGAGATCTTGGAGTTGGCGATCAGGATGTACGGGTCGTCGAGGACGGCCTCCATACGCTCCATGTCGGTGGCGAAGTACGCCGAGATGTAACCCTTGTCGAAGCGCATACCCTCGGTGAGCTCCAGCTCCAGACCGAAGGTCTGGGACTCCTCGACGGTGATGACGCCTTCCTTGCCGACCTTGTCCATGGCCTCGGCGATGAGCTCGCCGATCTGGGTGTCGGCGGCGGAGATGGAGGCCGTGGAGGCGATCTGCTCCTTGGTCTCGACGTCCTTGGCCTGCTCGAGGAGGGCGGCGGAGACGGCCTCGACGGCCTTCTCGATACCGCGCTTGAGGGCCATCGGGTTGGCGCCGGCGGCCACGTTGCGCAGACCCTCGCGGACCAGCGCCTGGGCCAGGACGGTCGCGGTGGTCGTACCGTCACCGGCGACGTCGTCCGTCTTCTTGGCGACTTCCTTGACCAGCTCGGCGCCGATCTTCTCGTACGGGTCCTCGAGCTCGATCTCCTTGGCGATGGAGACACCGTCGTTGGTGATCGTGGGGGCGCCCCACTTCTTCTCGAGGACGACGTTGCGGCCCTTGGGGCCGAGGGTCACCTTGACGGCGTCCGCGAGCTGGTTCATGCCGCGCTCGAGGCCGCGCCGCGCCTCCTCGTCGAACGCGATGATCTTGGCCATGTGAAGTGGTCCCTCCAGGACTGGGGGTGATTCCTTCGGACCGCGCCCGCGCCCGCGACGGACGGCTCGCCTGCCTCGTGGTTCCTTGCCCCACCCGGCCTGCGGGCCTCACCGACCCGGTCCTTCGTTGTCACTCTCACCTTCAGAGTGCTAACGCCAATGATTAGCACTCGCCCCTGCCGAGTGCAAGCGGCTCGGGGGGATCCGACCCGGACGAACGGGACAGGGCCGCCCTCGCCCGGCCCCGGCAGCACGAAGGGCCCGCACCCCCGTCGGGGAGCGGACCCTTCGTTGAAAAACGTTCAGGCGGTGACGCGAACCATGTCGGCCTGCGGGCCCTTCTGGCCCTGCGAGATCTCGAACTCGACCCGCTGGCCCTCTTCCAGGGTGCGGTAACCGTCCATCTGGATCGCGCTGTAGTGGACGAAGACGTCCGCACCACCGTCGACCGCGATGAAGCCGTACCCCTTCTCCGCGTTGAACCACTTGACGGTGCCCTGAGCCATGCCTAACTCCCCTATTACTGGCCCTTGCACAGATCCACACTTCGCGGACCCGGGTCAGACCTCACCCCCCAGATTGGTTGGGGGCGTGCGCCGGAACGCGTCGACCGCGGCCGAATGTATCTGTCCAACTGCCGTCTGCAACAGGTCAATCGGACGAGAATTCTGGACGTCGACGGTCCGGAAGATGGGGAGAATTCACCCGGATTCAGGGCAAGTCGGGCCCCACAAAGGGAACGAAAGGCGCAAAATACCTGCACACTTTGGCTACTTCTCATCGCATCCGAAGCCGGAACTCCAGGCGTTCGAGAGGCGAATGGGCGGCGCGTTCCCCAACTGTACCGCGCTCAACCACACTGAATTGCCCCCTCCGCTTCTCTCGCGGTGGGGGCAATTCGACGAACGCTCGGTAATCACTGTTACCGAAGGTAATGACACGCGGTCTCAGCCGCCCGCCACTGCCGGAATGATCGACACGCCGGCGCCGTCCGGAGTGGCCGTCTCCAGCCCCTGCTCGAAGCGGACGTCGTCGTCGTTGACGTACACGTTGACGAACCGGCGCAGCTTGCCCTGGTCGTCGAGCACCCGGGCCGCGATGCCCGTGTGGTTCTTCTCCAGGTCGGCGATGACCTCGCCGAGGGTCGCGCCCTCGGCGGCGACCTCGGCCCGGCCACCGGTGTAGGTGCGCAGGATGGTGGGGATGCGGACGGTGACGCTCACGATGGAACCTCCGGTCGGGTGGAGCGCCCCGGACAGGGGCGCGGGGCTGGATCGGTGTGCGGCTGCCGCCGCGCGGGCGCGACCAGCCCCCGCCGGCCCGCGGACGCGACGGCTATGCGAGACCAGCCTCGCGGAACGACTCCAGGTTGGGGCGGATCGTCGCGGTGAGACCCGTACCCGCCACCGCGTCCAGCGTCTTCAGCCCGTCGCCGGTGTTGAGCACGACGGTCGTGAGGCTCGGGTCCAGCAGACCGTTCTCGATCAGCTTGCGCGTGACGCCGACCGTCACGCCACCGGCGGTCTCCGCGAAGATGCCCTCCGTCCGCGCCAGCAGCTTGATCGCGTCGACCACCTGCTCGTCGTTCACGTCCTCCACCGCGCCGCCGGTACGCCGCGCGATGTCCAGCACGTAGGGCCCGTCCGCCGGGTTGCCGATGGCCAGCGACTTGGCGATGGTGTCGGGCTTCTGCGGGCGGACCACGTCGTGGCCCGCCTTGTACGCGACGGACACCGGGGAGCACCCCTCGGCCTGCGCGCCGAAGATCCTGTACGGCCTGTCCTCGACGAGCCCGAGCCCGATCAGCTCCTGGAGCCCCTTGTCGATCTTCGTCAGCTGCGAGCCGGAGGCGATGGGCACGACCAGCTGGTCCGGGAGCCGCCAGCCGAGCTGCTCGCAGATCTCGTACGCCAGGGTCTTGGAGCCCTCCGCGTAGTACGGTCGGAGGTTGACGTTGACGAAGCCCCAGCCCTCGCCCGCCGGGTCGCCGATGAGCTCGGAGCAGAAGCGGTTGACGTCGTCGTAATTGCCCTCGATGCCGACCAGCTCGCCGCCGTAGATCGCGGCCATGACGACCTTGCCCTGCTCCAGGTCGTGCGGGATGAACACGCAGGAGCGGAAGCCGGCGCGGGCCGCGGCGGCGCCGACGGCGCCGGCGAGGTTGCCGGTGGAGGAGCAGGACAGGGTGGTGAAGCCGAAGGCGCGCGCGGCCTCCAGCGCCTGGGCCACGACCCGGTCCTTGAAGGAGTGGGTCGGATTGCCGGAGTCGTCCTTCACGTACAGGCCGCCGGTCACGCCCAGTTCGCGCGCCAGGTTGTCGGCCTTGACGAGCTTGGTCCAGCCCGGGTTGATGTTGGGCTTGTCCGCCACGTCGGCCGGGACGGGCAGCAGCGGCGCGTACCGCCAGATGTTCGCGGGTCCCGCCTCGATGCGCTTGCGCAGCTCCTCGGTGTCGTAGGAGGAGAAGTCGTAGGCGATCTCGAGCGGGCCGAAACACTCCTCGCAGGCGAAGAGCGGGCCGAGGGGCACGCGGTGGCCGCACTCGCGGCAGCTCAGCGCTGCGGCGGGGCCGAGGTCGACGGAGTTCGTGGTGGTGGCAACTGTCTGCGCAGCCATGTGAGGCGAGGCCCTTTCTCCTCATCTTCCTCACGACGCATCTCGCCGTGAGACGGATTTGGCACCTTCCCTAGCCGGGAGCCCCGCCACTTCGATGTGACAAGAGCCGGCTGGAGGGTTGCCGGGGCTTCATCGGGCCGTGTCCCTCTGCCCCTCTGGATGAGCGGTATGTGGTTGTCGGCGCGGGAGAGACCGGACATGCGATGGTCATCCGCGTTGTTCAAGACTGTAACCGAAGGCCAGGACAGTTGAGATAGTCGTCCGAACCGCGAGATGGATCACACGGTCACCCGGCGTGCACCAGGTGTGATCACGACAGTGAGGAGCCTCAGACCGTGCTGGAAGAAGTCGAGCGCTGGCTCACCACCCGTTCCTGGTCCGTGACCGATCGCCCGCTGCACGGGATTCTGGCCGCCAAGCGTGCCTCGGGGCAGTCAGTGTCCGTGGTCCTGCCCGCGCTGAACGAGGAGGAGACGGTCGGTGACATCGTCGCGGTGATCCGTCACGACCTCGTGCGGCAGGTGCCGCTGGTCGACGAGATCGTCGTCGTCGACTCCGGTTCCACCGACCGCACGGCGCAGGTCGCGGCGGCGGCCGGCGCCCGGGTGGTCCACCGCGACGCGATCCTGCCCCGGATACCGGCCGTGCCCGGCAAGGGCGAGGTGCTGTGGCGGTCCCTGCTGGTCACCACCGGCGACATCGTCTGTTTCGTCGACGCCGACCTGAGGGAGTTCTCCTCCGACTTCGTCTCCGGGATCGTGGGCCCGCTGCTCACCGACCCGGACGTCGACCTCGTCAAGGCCATGTACGACCGCCCCCTGGGCGGGGCGGCGGGCCAGGGCGGCCGGGTCACCGAACTGATGGCCCGCCCGCTGCTCAACATGCACTGGCCGCAGCTGGCCGGGTTCGTGCAGCCGCTCGGCGGCGAGTACGCGGCCCGCCGCGGCCTGCTGGAACAGCTGCCCTTCCCCGTCGGGTACGGCGTGGAGCTGGGCATGCTGGTCGACGCCCTGCACCTGGTGGGCCTGGACGCCCTCGCCCAGGTGGACGTGGGGGTGCGCAAGCACCGCCACCAGGACGGGCAGGCGCTCGGCCGGATGGCGGCGGCGATCTACCGCACGGCCCAGCTCCGCCTGGCCCGCGGCCATCTCGTGCGCCCGTCGCTGACCCAGTTCGAACGCGGCACGGACGGGTTCGAGCCGCGCACCTACTCGGTGGACACCGAGGAACGGCCGCCGATGGCGGAGATCGCGGAGTACCAGTCGCGCAGGGTGGCCTGATGTCCCCGACCGGCCGTATACGGCCCGTTCACCGAGCGAAGGCGTACGTTTGAGCGGATCCGGGCCGGGCTAGGTTGAGGCGTATGGCTTCCACGCACGGTGCTCAGGTGCTGGTCGCGTCCAATCGCGGCCCGGTTTCGTACGAGGTGCCCCCGGGCGGTGAGGACGGCCCGCTCCGCGCGAAACGCGGGGGCGGCGGCCTGGTCTCCGGCCTGTCGGCGATCGGCCCGGACGCGGGCGCGCTGTGGGTGTGCTCAGCGCTGTCCGACGGCGACCGGGAGGCGGTGCGGCGCGGGGTCGGCGAGCCGGGCGTGCGGATGCTGCCGGTCCCGGCCGACGTGCACGCCGACGCGTACAACGGCATCGCCAACTCCGTGCTGTGGTTCGTCCACCACCTGCTGTACCAGACCCCGCTGGAGCCGGTGTTCGACGCGGAGTTCCGACGCCAGTGGGCCTCGTACGAGACCTACAACCGGGCCTTCGCGCAAGCGCTGGCGCAGGAGGCGGCGGAGGGCGCCGCGGTCCTGGTGCAGGACTACCACCTGTGCCTGGTCCCCGGGATGCTCCGCGAGCTCCGTCCCGACCTGCGCATCGGACACTTCTCGCACACGCCGTGGGCGCCGGTGGACTACTTCGGGCTGCTGCCCTCGGACATCCGCGAGCAACTGCTGCGGGGCATGCTGGGCGCGGACCGTCTGGGCTTCCTCACCCGGCGCTGGGCGGACGCGTTCACCGCGTGCTGCGCCGAGTTCGTCGGCGGCCTCGGCGAGACCCGCATCGGTGTGCACGGCCTCGGCGCGGACGCCGACTTCCTGCGCGAGCGCTCGCACCGGCCGGACGTGGAGGAGCGCATCACCGCCCTGCGCGAGGAGATCGGCGAGGGACGCAGGACGATCGTCCGGGTCGACCGCACCGAGCTGTCGAAGAACATCGTGCGCGGCCTGCTGGCCTACCGGCAGCTCCTCGACGACCACCCCGAGTGGCACGAGCGCGTCGTCCACGTCGCCTTCGCCTACCCCTCCCGCCAGGACCTCGCCGTCTACCGCGACTACACGGCCGAGGTGCAGCGGGTGGCGCAGGAGATCAACGAGCGGTACGGCACCCCCGGCTGGACCCCGGTCGTGCTGCACGTCAAGGACGACTTCGCCCGCTCCCTTGCCGCGTACCGCCTCGCGGACGTCGCCCTGGTCAACCCCATCCGCGACGGCATGAACCTGGTCGCGAAGGAGGTGCCGGTCGTCTCCGACCGGGGGTGCGCGCTGGTGCTGTCCCGGGAGGCGGGCGCGTTCTGGGAGCTCGGCGACGACGCGTTCGTCGTCAACCCGTACGACGTGCTGGAGACCGCCCGCGCCCTGCACGAGGCGCTGACCCTGGCCCCGGAGGAGCGGGCGGAGCGCACCAAGAGACTGACGGCCGCCGCCACCGCGCTGCCTCCGGCCCAGTGGTTCCTGGAGCAGTTGGAGGCGCTGCGCGACCTTCAGCCGAGCTGATCGGCGAGCGCCGCCAGCAGCCGTACGACGCCGGTGGGGCCGTCGACGACGAGGTCCGCGCGGTCGGACAGTTCGGTGACCTCGGCGCTCCCGCTCGCGACGAGCAGGCCGGGGACGCCGTCGGAGCGGAGTTTCTCGACGGCGGCGAAGGCGGGCAGGTCGCCGAGGTCGTCGCCGGCGTAGAGGACCGTCTCGGCGCCGATCTCGCGGACGTACTCCAGCAGGGCCACTCCCTTGTCCACCCCCGGTGGCCGCAGCTCCAGCACCATCCGGCCGGGTTCGACGATCAGTCCGTGCCGGGCGGCGAGGTGGGTGAGGGGTGTGCGCAGGGCGTCGAAGGCGGCCTGCGGGTCGTCGGCGCGGCGGGTGTGCACGGCGACGGCGCGCCCCTTCTCCTCCACCCCGACCCCCGGCCGCGCCCCGGCGGCCGCCAGGACCGCGGGCAGCTCGGCGCGGGCGGCGGCCACACCGGGGTGCGGGGCGGGGGCGCTGAGCGTGCCGGTGCGGGCGTCCCAGCGTTCGGCGCCGTAGTGACCGAGGACGGTGAGGCGCTCCAGTCCGGGGACCGAGGCGAACCCGCCGTTGCGCACGGCCACGGCGGGCGGGCGGCCGGTGATCACGGCCACGGCGGCGATCCTCGGGGCGAGCCGTGCGAGGGCCGGCACGGCGTCGGGGTGCGCCCGGGCGTCGTCGGGGTTCTCGACGATGGGGGCGAGGGTGCCGTCGAAGTCGAGCGCGACGAGGGCGGTGTGCGGGCGCGCCCGGATCGCGTCGAGCGCGTCCCGGCCGGCGGCGGTGGCGGGGGTGGGGAGTGCGGGGTCCTGGGAGTGCGTCTCTTGGGTGCCCATACGGTGACCATAACCGCGCCGCGCCGCGGCATGCCCGCGGATCACGGACGGGGTGCGGCGGCGCACCGGACCGGGCGTCCCGCGCCCCGGCGCTCCCGTGGCTCAGCGTTCCGACCGGCGCGTCTCCCTGACCCTGCGCAGGCGGTTCACCGTCACCGGGTCGTGCGCCAGGGCCCTCGGGTCGTCGAGGAGGGCGTTGAGGAGCTGGTAGTAGCGCACGGGGGACAGGTCCAGCTCCTCGCGGACGGCGCGTTCCTTGGCGCCGGGGCCGGGGAACCCGCGTCGCTCCAGGGCGAGGATGTCCCGCTCCCTCGCCCCCAGCTCTTCCTCCGGCCGTCGGCCGTCCTGCGTGTCCTGCATCCCCGCACCGTAGCCCACCGGCTCGGGGGTATCGCACCGGGAGCGCCTGACCAGGCCGCGGGGTCCGGTGACGTGCATCGCAGGGCGCGGGAGAGCCCTGGCAGCGGGGCTGCCAGGGCTCTCCGGCAACCCGGCGAGGTGCGGTGCCGGGGCCGCGCGGCCCCGGCGGGCACAGTGCAGGGACCGCTCAGCCGGCGGAGCCGCTCTGCGCGGTCGTCGCCGTGGCCTGCAGTTCGCCGAGGACGGTGGAAGGGCTCCCGCTCGGGTTCACGGCCTGGCCTATCCGCGTCTTGATCGCCGCGCTGACGGTGGCCCACGAGGTGCGGCCGACGGGATACAGCTCGGACAGCGGCAACTCGTCCAGGAAGGGCCGCAGGTCCGCGTCCTCGCTCGCCGCGCTCATGGTCTGGGAGGCGGAGTTGGTGACGGGGAGCAGGTCGTACTGGCGGGAGAAGGCCAGCACGTTCTTCTCGGAGTAGACGAAGCTGAGGAAGTCCTTGATCTGGTCGGCGTGGCCGTTCTGGCGGAACGCGGTCATCCAGTCGGCGACGCCCATGGAGACCTTGCTCGGGCCGTCGACGCCCGGCATGGTCACCATGCCGAACTTCACGCCCTTCTGCTCGGCGGCCTTCATCAGCGAGGGGTGCCCGTTGAGCATCCCGACCTCGCCGGCGGCGAACGCGGCGAACGCGGTGGCCCGGTTGAGCTTGCCCGGCGCGACCGGCCCGGTCAGCTCCTTGCGGACCAGCTCGTTCTTCAGCCAGGTGAAGGTCTGCACGTTCTCCAGGGAGTCGATGCTGTAGCCGGCGGCGGTCTGGGTGTAGCCGCCCCCGCCGCTGAGCAGCCACTGCATGGTCTCGGCCTGCGCCTCCTCCGGCCCGAGGGGCAGCGCGTAGGGGTAGGTCACGCCTGCCTCCTTGAGCGCCTCGGCGTCCTCGGCCAGCTCGGACCAGGTGGTCGGCGCGCCGGTGATGCCGGCCTTGGCGAAGAGGGTCTTGTTGTAGAACAGCACGCGCGTGGACGCGGCGAAGGGCATGCCGTACTGCACGCCGCGCACCTCGCCCGCGTCGGCGAGCTGCGGCACGAAGTCGGCCTGGACGGGGATGGAGAGCACGTCGGCGGCCTTGTAGAGCAGGTCGTCGGCGGCGTAGTCGGCGTAGGCGCCGATCTGCGCCATGTCGGGGGCATCGCCCGCGTCGACCATCTTCCTGACCTCGCGGTCGACGTCGTTCCAGGAGTACACGGTGACGTCGACCTGGACGCCCGGGTGTTCGGCCTCGTACACCTTGACGAGGTTGTCCCAGTACTTCTTGGAGCTGGTGGCGCTGCTGTCGCCGTAGTCGGCGGCGACGAGTCTGAGGGTGACGTCGTCGGATCCTCCGGTGACCCCGCACCCGGCGAGGACCGCCGTCATGCCGAGGGCGGACACCACCGCGATCGTTCCTGACATCCCTGCCCGCCGCTGCACTGCGCTTCTCCACTCCCCTGGTCGGCCGGTGCGGCCGACTGACGGTCCGGTCGGCCGGGGTCCGGCCACCGACGACTCGGTCGATGAATGCTCTGACCAATGATCCCGCTATTCGGATTAAGGTCTACACCACGCAAGTGGACTAGACCTCTTGCGGGTCCTCGGGCCACACTGTCCCCGTGAGACATGTCATCGCCCTCGACGTGGGCGGCACCGGGATGAAGGCCGCCCTGACCGGGGCGGACGGCACCGTGCTGCACCGGGCGCGCCGGGCCACCGGGCGCGAGCGCGGACCCGACGCGGTCGTCGCCGGCATCCTCGACTTCGCCGCCGAACTGCACTCCCATGGCGCCCGCCACCTGGGCGGACCCGCGGCGGCGGCCGGCGTCGCCGTGCCCGGCATCGTCGACGAGGCGCGCGGCATCGCCGCCTACGCCGCCAACCTCGGCTGGCGCGACGTCCCGCTGCGCGACCTGCTCGGCGACACGCTCGGCATCCCGGTCGCCCTCGGCCACGACGTGCGCACCGGCGGCCTCGCCGAGGGCCGGATCGGCGCGGGCCGGGGTGCCGACCGCTTCCTGTTCGTGGCGCTGGGCACCGGCATCGCGGGCGCGATCGGGGTCGACGGCCGCGTGGAGGCGGGCGCGCACGGCTTCGCGGGCGAGATCGGCCATGTCGTCGTCCGGCCCGGCGGGACGCCGTGTCCGTGCGGACAGCGCGGCTGCCTGGAGCGGTTCTCGTCGGCGGCGGCGGTCGGCGAGGCCTGGGCGGCGGCCTGCGGAAACCCGGAGGCGGACGCCGCCGGCTGCGCGCGGGCCGTCACGTCCGGTGACCCGAACGCCGTCCGGATCTGGCAGCACGCGATCGACGCCCTCGCGGACGGCCTGGTCACCGCCCTCACCCTGCTGGACCCGCGCACCCTGGTCATCGGTGGCGGCCTCGCCGAGGCGGGGGAAACCTTGTTCACACCGCTGCGGGACGCCGTCCGGCAGCGCCTCACCTTCCAGAAACCGCCGGAGATCGTCCCGGCGGCCCTCGGGGACGCGGCGGGATGCCTCGGCGCCGGCCTCCTGGCCTGGGATCTCATCGCACCGACCGACCGCACGGAGGTAACGACCTGATGGCCACCCCAGGGGCGCGGGGAACTGCGCGACCAGCCACCACACTCGCCGGCGCGCGGGTCGTCCTGCCCACCGGCACGGTGACCGACGGCAGCGTCACCGTCGAGGGCACCCGCATCTCCGCCACCGCCCCGGAGAACGCGCAGGTCATCGACGTATCGGCGCACTGGCTGGTGCCCGGCTTCGTCGACCTCCACAACCACGGCGGAGGCGGGGCCTCCTTCGCCGGCACCGCCGACGACATCCTGCGGGCCGTCCACACCCACCGCCGCCACGGCACCACCACTCTCGTCGCCTCCACCGTCACCGACGAGATGGACCTGCTGGTCCACCAGGCCGGCCTGCTGTCGGAGCTGGCCGAACAGGGCGACCTGGCCGGCATCCACTTCGAGGGCCCTTTCATCTCGCCCTGCCGCAAGGGCGCGCACGCCGAGGCGCTGCTGCGCGACCCGGAGCCGGCGGAGGTGCGCAAGCTGATCGACGCGGCGCGCGGCCGGGCGAAGATGGTCACTCTCGCCACGGAACTGCCGGGCGGCCTCGACTCCGTACGGCTCCTCGCGGAGCACGGTGTGATCGCGGCCGTCGGCCACACCGACGCCACCTACGAGCAGACCGTCGAGGCCATCGACGCGGGCGCGACCGTCGCCACCCACCTGTTCAACGCCATGCCCGCGCTCGGCCACCGCTCCCCCGGCCCGGTCGCCGCGCTGCTCGAGGACGAGCGGGTCACGGTCGAACTGATCAACGACGGTGTCCATCTGCACCCGGCCGCCCTGGAACTGGCGTTCCGTCACGCCGGCCCGCGTCGCGTCGCGTTCATCACGGACGCGATGGACGCGGCCGGCTTCGGCGACGGCCGCTACGACCTGGGCCCCCTGGCGGTGGAGGTCACCGACGGGGTGGCCCGGCTGGTGGACGGCGGCTCGATCGCCGGCTCCACCCTCACCCTGGACCGCGCGTTCAAACGGGCCGTGACCGTCGACGGCCTGCCGGTCGAGGACGTCGTCGCGGCCCTGTCCGCGAACCCGGCCCGGCTGCTCGGCATGGAGGACCGCGTCGGCTCCCTGGAGCCCGGCAAGGACGCCGACCTGGTCCTGCTGGACGAGAACTTCGACCTCAGGGGCGTGATGCGGCGGGGCGAGTGGGTGGTCGATCCCCAACCGGCCTGAGGGGGCCTCGCACCATGAGCGCCTGATCGGGCCGCGCGGCCCAGGCGGGCACAGTGCAAGGACTTCAGAAACGTCCGCCCGCGGGAGACGGTGGCCGACCCCGGGACTGGGCCGGTCGCCGTCTCTTTGGCATGATCGAGCCCCCGGTACGCCAACCGGGTGAAGAAGGCGAACGACGCGGCATGCGGGGGAGGTCGGCCCAGGTGATCCTCACGGTCACGCTGAACACCGCGCTCGACCTCACCTACCGCGTCCCGGTCCTGCGGCCGCACACCACGCACCGGGTGACCCACGTGAGGGAACGGCCCGGCGGCAAGGGGCTGAACGTGGCGCGCGTCCTGACCGCCCTCGGCCACGAGGTGACCGTCACCGGCTTCGCGGGCGGCCCCACCGGCCGGCTCGTGCGCGAGGGTCTCACCGGGGTGCGCGACGCGCTCGTCCCCGTCGCCGGCGCGACCCGCCGCACGGTCACCGTCGTCGACGCCCGCACCGGCGACACCACCCGGCTGAACGAACCCGGCCCGCTCATCACCCCCGCCGAGTGGTCCGCCTTCCAGAAGGCGTACGAGGAGCTGGTGGCCGGCGCGCAGGCCGTGGCCCTGTGCGGGAGCCTGCCGCCGGGGGTGCCGGTGGGGGCGTACGCCGGGCTGGTGCGCACCGCACGGGCCGCGGGCGTGCCGGTCCTGCTGGACACCGGCGGCGAGCCGCTGCGCCGAGGGGTCGCCGCCCGCCCCGACCTGGTCAAACCGAACGCCGACGAGCTGGCCGAACTGACCGGCTCCCACGAGCCGTTGCGCGCCACCCAGGACGCCCGCCGACGGGGTGCGCACGCCGTGGTGGCCTCCCTCGGCCCGCAGGGCCTGGTGGCGGCGACCGCGGAGGGCCGCTGGCGGGCCGCCCCTCCCGCCCGCCTGCGCGGCGGTGCGACCGGCGCCGGCGACTCCGTCTGCGCCGGTCTGCTGTCGGGCCTGGTGGAGCGTCTGCCCTGGCCGGACCGGCTGGCCCGCGCGGTCGCCCTGTCCGCGGCGACGGTCCTGGCCCCGGCGGCGGGCGAGTTCGACCGGCCCGCCTACGAGGAACTTCTGGGCCGGGTGGCGGTGACCCACGAGGCCACCGCGGCCTGAGCGGCCGGCCGGTCAGTCCTTGACCTGGCCCGCCTTCAGCCAGAACTGGTCCAGCAGCACGTTGCACTTGTCGCCGTTCTCGCAGGAGACCGTGATCGTGTTGGTGCCCTTGGTGAGCGCGGGCCAGGCGTAGGTCTTGGTCCAGCCCTTGGCGAAGTCGCCGTTCGCGGCGTGCGCGAAGTTGCCCAGGTTCAGCTTGCTGCCGAAGACCTTGCCGTTGACGGTGAGCGTCATCGACTGGTCCTCACCGGCCGCGCTGAAGTGCGCGAAGAGGGTGTACGTGCCGTCCTCGGGGATGCCGTCGACGGTCCAGGTGACGGAGCTGCCCACCTGGTTGAGGTTGGTGACGTAGACACCGCCGTCCGCCTGGGCGCCCTGGACGTCGGACGCGAGGGCGGCGGTGCCGCCGAGACGCAGGGCCTTGGCGTCGATGGTGGGCAGCTTCGCCTCCTCACCCGTGTCACCGGAGGCGGAGGCGCTCGGCGAGCCGCTCGCGGAGGCGCTGGGCGGGGTGGAGACCTCGTTGCCGGCCTTGTCGTCGTCGCCGTTGTCGCCGTTGGCCATGACCACCGCGATGGCGACCACGACCGCGGCGACCACCGCGACCGCGCCGATCAGCAGGCCCTTGGTGTTGGGGCCGCGACCCCGGCCGCCGCCGGACGCCGGCTGCTGACGGGAGCCCGGCACTCCGCCGAAGTTCTCGGGCGCCGAGTGGTTCGGCTGGCCGAACGCGCCCTGCTGCGGCGGCGCGGCCGGCTGCCCGTACTGCGCGGTCTGCTGCTGTCCGTACCGGCGCTCACCGACGGTGCGCACGCGGCTGACGGAGTTGGGGTAGCCGTAGCCGCCGGACGGGGGCTGCGCGCCGTTGGCCTGGCCGTCGGCGTAGAGGTAGCCGAACGGGTCGTCGTCCTCGGGCGTGCTCGCGCCGTTGTTGCCGGGCGTCATCCCTTCGTACTCCTCAACAGGTGCGGGGCGGATGCGTACGCGTGTGAATACGTGTGGAGAACAGCGAGCCTACCCGGTCTGCAAGCCCCAAACGGGTGACTCGGATCGCAGCGCCTCGCTGAGCTGGGGTTTACCCCGCTCGTCTGTGCTGTTTGGGACGAGATCGTTTCTCGACGTACATCCGCTCGTCGGCGGACTTCAGGACCTCGTCGGCGGTCATCCCGCAGTGGGCCCAGCCGATGCCGAAGCTGGCGCCGACGCGCACGGCCCGGCCCTCGGCGCGGATCGGCTGGATGATCTCGTTGCGCAGGCGTACGGCGAGGTCCTGGGCGTCGGCTCGGCCGAGACCGTCGGCGAGGATCACGAACTCGTCGCCGCCGAGCCGGGCGACGGTGTCGCCGTCGCGGACCCCGCGCGAGAGCCGCCGGGCGACCTCGATGAGCACGGCGTCGCCGGCGTTGTGCCCGAACCGGTCGTTGATCGACTTGAAGCCGTCGAGGTCGCAGAAGAGGACCGCGAGCCCCTTGGTGCCGTCGTCGCGGGCACCCTCCTCGGGGGCGGAGGTGTGCACGTGGTGGTCGTAGGCGTCGTAGTCCTCGGCGCCGCCCGGCCGGTAGTCGAAGCCGTGCCCGTTGGCGTCGAAGGCGGGGTGGCCGTAGGCCGCGTCCATGGCGTCGACGGCGGCGGGGTGGCCGGACTGCGGGCGCCGGCAGAGCCGGGAGGACAGACGCGAGCGCAGCTCCGCGGAGTTCGGCAGGCCGGTCAGCGAGTCGTGGGAGGCGCGGTGGGCGAGCTGGAGCTCGCGGCGCTTGCGCTCCTCGATGTCCTCGACGTGGGTGAGGAGGAAGCGGGGGCCGTCGGCCGCGTCGGCGACGACGGAGTTGCGCAGCGACACCCAGACGTAGGTGCCGTCCCGGCGGCCGAGCCGCAGTTCCGCGCGTCCGCCCTCCGCCGAGGTCCGCAGCAGCGTGCCTATGTCCTCGGGGTGGACCAGGTCGGAGAAGGAGTAGCGGCGCATCGCGGAGGCGGGGCGGCCCAGGAGCCGGCACAGGGCGTCGTTGGTGCGCAGGATGCGGCCGTGCTGGTCGCCGCCCATCTCGGCGATGGCCATTCCGGAGGGGGCGTACTCGAAGGCCTGCCGGAAGCTCTCCTCGCTGGCGCGCAGGGCCTGCTGCTCACGTTCGAGCCGGACCAAGGCGCGCTGCATGTTGGACCGCAGACGGGCGTTGCTGATCGCGATGGCGGCCTGGAAGGCGTACATCTGGAGCGCCTCGCGGCCCCAGGCGCCTGGCCTGCGGCCGTTGCGCGGGCGGTCCACGGACAGCACGCCGATCAGCTCGCCGGCGGCTCCGGAGCCGCCGGGCGGCGCGGGGGTGTACATGGGCGCGAAGAGCCGGTCGGAGGGGTGCCACTCGTCTTCGAAGCGCGGCGCGGGCCCGTCGGTGTACCACTGCGGGACGTCGTCGTCGTCGAGGATCCAGCCCTCGGTGTGGGGTATGAAGACCAGGTCACCCCAGGTCTCGCCCATGGTCAGGCGTCGTTCCCAGGACTCGCGCGAGCCGACCCGGCCGGTGATCAGGGCCTCGGCGGCGGGGTTGCCGGAGAACGCGGCGACCACGAGGTCGCCGTCGGGGCGTACGAGGTTGACGCACGCCAGCTCGTAGCCCAGTGCGGTGACCACGCCGTCGGCGACGGTCTGCAGCGTGTCGGCCAGGCTCCGGGCCGTGTTCATGTCGGCCATGACCTGGTGCAGCTGTCGCAGGGACGCAAGACGGACATAAGGCTCCGACTCGGTCTCCATGCTCGCCCTCCCCCCGAGACTTCGCAGCGAATCAAGGGTTGTCTTCGGCGTATCGTCGATTCTTTGCGTCTCCGTCACTGAATCACAGCGCGCTGCCCACTCGGTACACAGGGTCAACAATTCCTTCCTCTTGTGACTCAAGTCACAGGAGAACATGAGCAATTGCGTGATGTTTCCGCGTTTTTCCTGTGTGTTTACTGAGCGTATAACTCCGTATGCGCCGAGGGTACGGGAACGGATCTCTGCGCGGGGCCGGTTCCGCACGCACGTCCCGCGACCGGCGGCCGGCCTCCTGGGTCCGGGGACCTACGACCGCACTCGGGCGGAGGTCCGATGCGGGGCGGGCGGCGTGGCCACTAGCGTGCAGACGTGTCTCCAGACGTACTCCGCACCCCCGCCGTCCCCGCCCCCTCTCCCGCACCCGGGCATGCTGTGGGGGTGAGCAACGACGAGTTCCGCGCCGCCATGTCCCGGCTCGCCGGCGGCGTGGTCCTGGTGACCGCGCAGGAGCCCCCGCTGGACCCGGACGACCCCGGGGCCCCGGAGGGCGAGTACGCGGGCATGACGGCGACGGCGTTCCTGTCCGTCTCCCTGGAACCGCCCTTGGTGCTGGTCAGCCTGCGCACGGGCGCCCGCATGGACGATGTGCTGGACGAGCAGCCGCTGTGGGGCGTGTCCATGCTCGCCGAGAGCCAGCGCCACATCGCCGGCCGCTTCGCGATGAAGGGCCGCCTCAGCGACCGCCTCCTCTTCGAGGACATCCCGTACACCCGGGGCGAGGCCACCGGCGCCCCTCTGGTCGGCGGCGCGCTGGCCACCCTGGAGTGCCGCACCGAGCAGCGGGTGGCGGCGGGCGACCACACCCTGGTGATCGGGCGCGTGCTCAGTGCGAAGGTGCCGAGCGCGGAAGGCGGCCCGCTCATCTATTTCAAGGGCCGGTACCGCCAGTTGGACTGAACGGGAATTCAGTGGCTGGGGTCCGAACCACCGCTCTACGGTGCTCGGATGACGATGTCCGCGACGCCGCCGAAGGCGACTTCCCTCAAGCTCGAAGAAATCACTCCCGCGAATGTCGAGGCCGCACTCGCCATTCGGGTCCGCCCCGAACAGGAATTCGCGGTCTCCCCGGTCGTGAAGTCCCTCGCGGAGGCGTACGTGCATCCGTCCGTCGCGTGGCCCCGTCTGATCGTCGACGGCGACCGCCCCGTCGGTTTCCTGATGGCCTTCTTCGACATCGACTGGCACGCCGACGGCCGTGTGGTCCGCTCCGGCCTGTGGCGGCTCAACATCGCCGCCGGCGAACAGGGCAAGGGCTACGGCAGGTTCGCGGTGGAGTCGGTGGCCGAGGAGATCCGCCGCAGGGGCGGCACCGAGCTGTACGTCACCTGGCACCCCGGGGAGCACGGCCCGGAGGGGTTCTACCGGGGGCTCGGCTTCCTGGACACCGGAGAGAGGAGCGAGGGGGAGACGGTGGGACTGCTGACCTTGTGAGGGGCCCCCCGGGCCGGCTCACCCCCAGTCCCGGCCGCTCCTGCCCCGCTTGGTGTCGGACCGCTGCTTCTTCTCCCGCAGCCGGCGCTCGTTGATCCCGCGCGGGATCCGGGTCGGCCGGCGCGGCCGGGGCGGCGGCGCGGTCGCCTCGGCGAGCAGCGCGGCCAGCCGGACGGCGGCGGTCTCCCGGTTGCGCCACTGCGAGCGGTGCTCGGAGGCGCGCACGGTGAGCACGCCGTCGACGAGCCGGCCGGCGAGCCGCTCCAGCGCCCGGGCCTTCCACACCTCGGGCAGCGCCTCGGTGCGGGCGAGGTCGAAGCGGAGCTCCACCTGGGAGTCGCTGGTGTTGACGTGCTGGCCGCCGGGCCCGGACGACCGCGAGAACCGCCACATGAGCTCGGCCTCGGGCAGGGCGACAGAGCCGCGGATGACTGGGGTACCGGACATGCCGTACATGTTCCCGGCTGTGACCCGTCCACGTCACGCGAATATCGCAAGAGCCCGCACCGGCCGCCGCCCTGCTCTGGCCGGGTAAAGAAAGTAAAGACACGGGAACCTTCGGCGCCCCTCGCCGCGTTCATAGGGGTAGTTGTAGCTTCGTGGCGCACGAAGCCTCTACGCACAAGGGAAAGGACTCCCAACCATGGCTGTAAGCCTGTCCAAGGGTGGCAACGTCTCGCTCACCAAGGAGGCTCCGGGCCTGACCGCCGTCACCGTGGGCCTCGGCTGGGACGTCCGCACCACCACCGGCACGGACTTCGACCTCGACGCCTCCGCGATCGCGGTGAACGGCCAGGGCAAGGTCTACTCGGACGCCCACTTCGTCTTCTTCAACAACAAGCAGACCCCGGACAGCACGATCGTCCACACCGGCGACAACCGCACCGGTGAGGGCGCGGGCGACGACGAGGCGATCAACGTCAACCTGGCGGGCCTCCCGGCCGACATCGACAAGATCGTCTTCCCGGTCTCGATCTACGACGCGGAGAACCGCTCGCAGAACTTCGGCCAGGTCCGCAACGCCTACATCCGCATCGTCAACCAGGCCGGCGGCGCCGAGATCGCCCGCTACGACCTCTCCGAGGACGCGGCCACCGAGACGGCCATGGTCTTCGGCGAGCTCTACCGCAACGGCGCCGAGTGGAAGTTCCGCGCGGTCGGCCAGGGTTACGCCTCGGGCCTCGTCGGAATCGCCCAGGACTTCGGCGTGAACGTCTGACCGACGCGCTGTTCGCGGTGAGCGCGCAGCCCCCGGCCTTTCCGGCCGGGGGCTGCGCTCTTCTACGCTGCCCCTCATGCGCCTGGACCCGCTCCCCCTCACTTCGGACCACACCGTCCCCCGCTCCGTCCTCGCCGAACTCACCGCCCTCCACGCCTCCCAGCGCGCGTACCAGGCGCTCAGCGGCGACTTCCCCGACCCGGACGACATCCGCCCGGAGCAGGTCGAGGCGGCGCTCCTCGAGGAGTTGTCGGGCCCGGGCGGCGTGGAGGTCCTTCTCGCCCGCGTCGACGGACGGCTCGTCGGGGTCGCCGTCACCCTCGCCCACCACCCCGACGCGGCCGACCCCGATCCGTGGATCGGGCTGCTGATGGTGGACGCGGCCGTGCAGCGGCAGGGTCACGGGCGGCGGATCGCCGAGCTGATCGAGGAGCGCTTCCTCGCGGACGGCCGCACCGGACTGCGCCTCGCCGTCCCGGACGCCGACCCCGCCGGGCTCGCCTTCTGGACCGCGCTCGGCTACGAGACCGTCGACCACCGCCCCGGCCTCCGGCGCGGCCGCCCCTGCGCCGTGCTGCGCAAGTCGCTGCGCGTCCACCGGCGGGCGGCCCGCATAGCCGTCGTCGCCCCGGACGGATCGGTCCTGCTCTTCCGGTACGACAACACCGAGGTCGGTGTCCACTGGGCCCTGCCCGGCGGCGGGCTGGAGGAGGGCGAGAGCCCCCGGCAGGGCGCCCTGCGCGAACTCGCCGAGGAGACCGGGTGGACGGACCTGGAGCCCGGCCCACTGCTGTGCACCTGGGAACACGACTTCACCCTCCCCCACGCCCGGCTTCGCGCGAGCGCGGGGACCCCGGTGAGCATCCCCGTGCGCCAGCACGAGCACGTCTACGTCACGCACGGACCGCGCCGCGCCCCCGCCGGCTCCCGTCTGCCCGCCGCACACACCGCCGACGGCATCCCCGCCTGGCGCTGGTGGACGCGGCGGGAACTCGCCGAGGAGGCCGAACCGGTGTGGCCGCAGGGGCTGGCGCTGCTGCTGGAGGAGTGGGACCGCACCTCCCGCCCTCGGTGACCTGCGACCTCAGAGGCGCTCCGGCTTCCCCTCCCCGTACAGCCACTCGTCCCAGATCGGCGTGAGGTCCTCGTCCGGGACCCGCTGCTCGACGAACGCCGTGAAGTCGTCGGTGTCGGCGTTGCCGTGCCGGCGGGCGGCGGCCCAGTCGCGGACCAGCGTGTGGAAGGCGTCGTCGCCGACCGTGCGGCGAAGCTTGTGGAGGACCATCGCGCCGCGCTGGTAGACGGGCGTGTCGGAGATGTGCGCGGCGCTGGTGGGATTCGCGGGCGGGAAGTCCCAGAGGTCGGCGTAGGTGTCCCCGGGGTCGTCGTACAGCGCCCGGAAGGTCTCATCGGCGGTGGCGCCGCCCTCGTCCTCCGTCCACAGCCACTCGGCGTAGGTCGCGAAGCCCTCGTTGAGCCACATGTCCCGCCAGGTCCGGGGCGTGACGGAGTTGCCGAACCACTGGTGGGCGATCTCGTGGACGAGCAGCACCGGGTCGGGACCGCCGGGGAAGACCGGGCGGTTCTGCGTCTCCAGGGCGTAGCCGACGTCCTGCGGGCGCTCGACGATCACGCCGGTGGAGGAGAACGGGTACGGGCCGAAGTACTGCTCCGCCCAGTCCAGCACCTCGGGCAGACGGGCCAGCACCGCACGGCTCGCCGCCGCCTGGGTGGGGTCGACCGCCGTATACACCGGCAGACCGCCCTCCTCCGTGGTGGAGCGGGTGACGGTGTAGCGGCCCACGGCGACGGTGGCGACGTGGCTCGACAGGGGCTGGGCCACGTGCCACGTGAAGGTGGTGCGCCCGCCGCTGGTCCGGGTGCCCGTCGGCTCGCCGTTGGAGACCGCCGTCAGCCCCTTCGGCACGGTGACCGCGATGTCGTACGTCGCCTTGTCGGAGGGGTGGTGGTTGCCGGGGAACCACGCCATGGAGCCGGTCGGCTGGCCGAGCGCCAGCGCCCCGTCGGCGGTCGGCAGCCAGCCCTCCTTCGAGCCGTCCTGGTCGGTGATCGTCTCCGGGCGGCCCGCGTAACGCACGGTCGTCTCGAAGACCTCCCCCTTCTTCAGGGGCTCGGCCGGCCGGACGGTCAGCTCCTGCCCGTCGCGGTCGAAGCGGGCCGTCGCCCCCTCGACGGTGACCTCCTCGACCTCCAGGCCCTTGAGGTCCAGGTCGAAGGTGGTGAGCGGCTGGGTGGAGCGGGCGGTGATCCGGGCCGTGCCGGTGAGGCGGCGGGGCGCGGGCTCGTAGCCGAGGGTCAGGTCGTAGTGGTGGACGTCGTAGCCGCCGTTGCCCGCCTTCGGGAAGTACGGGTCGCCCACGCCGGGGGTGCCGGAACCGCCGCGGGCACCGGCGGTCCGCCGGTCGGCCCTGTCACACGCCGTCACGCTCAGGGTGAGGGTTAGCGCGCTCAGGGCCGCGACGGACCGGACAAGGCGAGCAGTTCGGGACATGTTCGAGATCTTATGGGGGGAGGGACCCGTTCCGCGGAGGCGTGACACCATCGCCTACGTGCTCGACATCGGCTACGCCCTCTCCAACCGCTTCCCCGACCCCCCGCAGACCGACTACCGCCGTGCGGACGTCCACGCCCTGCGGCACGACCTGTTCTGCGGGGACGTCTACCTCGCCGACACCAAGGCGGACCGGGAGCTGTCCACAGCCTGGGGATGGGTGCCGGTGCTCGACTTCGCGTGGGCCCTGTGCGACATCGTGGAGCGCATCGACCAGGACCCGGCGGGCTCCCGCGCCTCCCGTCCCCAGTACGCCGAGCTGGACTTCACCGAGTCCACCGACCGCATGCTCTTCGAGCGCCGCTTCGGCTGGGTGGACATCGAGGCCGACTGGATGCCGGCCGAGGAACCGCCGCTCACCTTCTCCCACGCCGAACTGCGCCGCGAGGCCCGCGACTTCCTGCACGACCTGATCGCCGACCTGACCGACCTCCACGACGACCTGGCCGAGAACCCGGCCCTCTGGACCCTCCAGGCCAGGTTCCCGAGGCTGGGATGACGGGGCGGACGGTGTGACGGGACCGACCGCGTGACGGGACCGACCGCGTGTGAAGGGCGAGCCGGGTGGCCCGGGGTGGGCCGTGTGGCGGGGGGCGCCGGTGTCCCGCCCGGGCCGTGTGTCGAGGGTGCGCCGGGCCGTGTGGCGGGCTCGGTGTCGAGGATGGGCCGTGTGGCGGGCTCGGTGTCGAGGATGGGCCGTGTGGCGGGGCGCCGGTGTCCCGGCCCGTGCCGTCCGGGTGAACTGATCACGCTCCGTGCTTGCCGGTCCGGCTTCGCGGCAACGATGTCCGCCGGGGCCGTCGTGGTGACGGCTCGAACGGTTCGGCGAAAGGGCAGGACGTGGCCGCCATTTCCGACGGGGTCTACCAGATCGAATTCACGGGCGAGCAACTGCTCACGGCCCCGGGGCCGCAGCCCGGTGACGAGCTCATGCTGCTGCCTCCGGGCGAGGGCAACCAGGAGTGGCAGGTGCGCGGCGACGGCAACGGCGGGCACACGATCACGGCGGCCAACGGCCATCTGCCCCTGTTCGTGAGCTACGACGGCAAGCCCGACATGCACGAGCTGTCCCTGCTGCTGCCCGACGAGCGCGCCTGGCAACTGTTGCCCGCCCAGGAGCAGGGCTCCTACCTCGTCGGCGTGCCCGACGCCCCGATGCGGCTCGGCATGAGCCTGCTGCGGATCTTCCCGCCGCGCGTCGCCCTCGCCCCCGAGTACGGCGACCCCTACCAGGCGTGGACCTTCCGCAAGGTCGACTAGCAGCCGGTGGGAGCCGACTCACCGGCCTGCCGGGGAGAACTGCGGCAACGCGTCCGGGTTGCGGCGGCACGGGGAACGCCGCCGGCGATGGAGCACGGGGGGACGCGACGGACGGCCAGGGGAACCGCGGCAACGCCTCCGCTGGATCGGCGTCACGGGAACGCTGCCCGCGACGGAGCCACGGGGAACGGGACCGCCGGCCGGGGGACGGTCACCGCTGCCGCCGCTTGCGGAGCCCGGTGACCGCCGGGGGCCGGGGAGCGCAACCGGCCCGGGCCCGCCCAGGGGCACGCGCCCCACTGGGGACCCGCGCCCCACCCCGGCCCGCACCTCACGCAGGGCCCGCAACCCACCCGCGGACGCAACCCACCCAGGACACAAGCACCGCCCGGGGCCCGCACCTCACCCGGGAGCCGGCTCCCCCACCCGGCCCGCAGCTCGCCCAAGGCCCGCAACCCAGGATTCGCAACCCACCCGCGGACGCAACCGCCCAGGGCACGAAACCCACCCGCGGCCACCGCCCCCCGGCGACCAATCGGCCCACGCTCAGCCCCCTCCCGGCGACCCCCCGGCCCTCGCTCAGCCCCCTTCAGCCCTCCACCCTGATCCCCAGCTCCGCCGCCAGCACCGGGGCAAGGTCCAGCAGTTGGGCCGTGCTGATCACCGCGCCCGAGAGCCGGTCCAGACCGCCCGCGATGCCGAGTTCCGCCGCCCCCCGCAGGTCCACGTCCGTCAGGGTCGCCGCGGTGAAGTCGGCTCCCTTCAGGGCGCAGTCGACGAACTCGACCCGCTCCAGCCGGGCACCCCCGAAGTCCGGCTCGACCAGGACGCACCCCTCGAACACGACGTCCCTGAGCCGCGCCTGACGCAGGTTCAGGTAGTCGATCTTGCCGCCGCGGACCACAACCCGCTCCAGAACGGCGCCGTGCAGCTGGGTGCCGCCCAGACGCGCGTCGACCACCTCCACGTCCCTCAGGGTCGACTCGGCCAGGTCCGTGCCGACGCCCCGGATGCCGGTGAGGACGCAGTCCAGGAAGCGGGCGTGGGTCAGCCGCGTCCCCTCCAGCACACAGTCCCCCAGGGCGCAGTCCATGAACCGGGCTCCGCCGCCGTCCTGCCCGGTCAGGTCCGTGTCCGCGAACTCCACCCCGTCGTAGTCCCCGTCGGGCTCCACCTCCCCGCCCCCGTACGGCTCCAGCGGCGGCAGACGCACCTCAGGCCGCCGCGCGCCCTTCACCCCGCTCCCGCCGGCACCACCGGCCCGACCGGCCCCACCCGTCCCTGTCCTCGCCATGACCCCATCCTGCACCCCACCACTGACAACGCCTCCGACCTGCGCGAAAACCCTCGATGTCACAAACCGCGGCCCCACTTCGGTCGTACCCGGCAAGGACGCCACGACCCGAGGAGACAGCCCCATGCACCGCATCACCGTCATCGGCGGCGGCTTCGCAGGCCTCACCGCCGCCATAGCCGCCGCGGAGGCAGGCGCCAAGGTCACCCTCCACGAGGCCCACCACACCCTCGGCGGACGGGCCAGGACCGCGGACGGCCCGTACCGCACCAACGAAGGCCCGCACGCCCTCTACAACGGCGGCCCGCACTGGGCCTGGCTCAGTCGGCGCGACCTCATCGGCCCGCTCGCCCCGCTCCCGCCCCTGGAGGCCGCGCGGCTGCGGCTGCGTCACCGGGGCGTGCTGCGCCGCACCCCGCCTTTCGCGATGCTGAAGCTGCTGCGGCCGGGCGTCCGCCGCGCACCCGTCGACGTCGACTTCCTCACCTGGGCGACCGAGGTGGCCGGCGAGGACGGCGCCCGCGCCGCCGCCCACTACTGCGCCGTCGCCCTCTTCCACCACGACCCCGGCTCCCTGTCCGCCGCCTTCGTGCAGGAACGTCTGCGCCGGGCCACCAAGCTGCCGCCGGAGGCCCACTACCCGCGCGGCGGCTGGGGCACGCTCGTCGACCGGATGGCGGCCCGCGCCTGGAACCTCGGTGTCCGCATGGAGACCCTCTCGCGCGTCGACACGCTCCCCACCGACACCCCGGTCGTCGTCGCCACCTCCCTGCACGCCGCCCGGCGCCTCCTGCGGGACGACTCGCTGACCTGGCCGAGCGGCCGCACCGCGCTCATCGACCTCGCCGTACGCACCCGGCGCGGGGACGCCTTCGCCGTCTCCGACCTGGACGCGCCCGGCTGGATCGAACGGTTCACCGCCCAGGACCGCACCCTCGCCCCGGCCGGCGAGCAGCTCGTCCAGGGCCAGATCCCGATCGGCCCGCACGAGTCCCGGGCCGACGGCATCGCCCGCGCCGAACAGCTCCTCGACCTCGGCTTCGCCGGCTGGCGCGAGCGGGTCACCTGGCGGCGGGAGGCGGTCGCGGCGGACCGCACGGGCGCGGTGGACCTGCCCGGCACGAGCTGGCGGGACCGGCCGGCCGTCGACCGCGGCGACGGCGTCTACCTGGCCGGCGACCAGGTGGCCTCCCCCGGTGTCCTCTCGGAGGTCTCGCTCACCAGCGCCCTGACCGCCGTCTCCCTCGCCCTCGGCCGGAACTCCCTTGACCTCAAGCATGCTTGAGGTCGGAGAGTGGACCCCGCCACACACGCCGTACGACGGGGGAGCCCCATGCACGCCATCCGACTGCACGCCTTCGGCCCCGCCGAGAACCTGACCCACGAGGAGGTCGAGGACCCGCGGCCGGGCCCCGGCCAGGTCCGGATCGCGGTGCGGGCCGCCGGAGTCCACCTGCTGGACACCGCTCTGCGCGAGGGCATCCAGGGGCCGGCGCCCGAGCCGCCCCGGCTGCCCACGATCCCCGGCCGCGAGGTCGCCGGTGTCGTCGAGTCCCTCGGCGAGGGCGCCGACGGGGCGTGGCTGGGCAGGCGGGTCGTCGTCCACCTCGGCTTCGCCCCCGGCGGCTATGCCGAACTCGCCGTCGCCGACACCGGCCGGCTGCACGAGATCCCGCCGAACCTCGACGCCGCACAGGCCGTCGCCATGATCGGCACCGGCCGTACCGCGATGGGGATCCTGCAGTTCGCCGACCTGGGCCCCGGTGCGGTAGCCGTCGTCCCGGCGGCCGCCGGCGGCATCGGCAGCCTCCTCGTGCAGTACGCGGCGAACGCCGGCGCCGTCGTCGTCGGTCTCGCCGGCGGGCCCGAGAAGACGGCCCGGGTCCAGGCGGGCGGCGCCGACCTCGCCGTCGACTACCGCGACCCCTCCTGGCCGGAGAAGGTCCGCGCCTTCCTGGGCGGCCGGCCCGCCACCGTCGTCCTCGACGGCGTCGGCGGCGACGTCGCCCGTGAGGCCACCGCACTGCTCGGCCCGGGCGGACAGCACCTCGTCTTCGGCTGGTCGGGCGCGGGCCTGCACGACGGCGGCCCGTACCTCGTCGAGGGGGTCTCCCGCAACGTCCTCGGGCCCGTGATGCTCGAACGGGCGGGCGGCCCGAACCCCCTGCGCACCCTGGAACTGCGCGCCCTCACCGAGGCCGCCACCGGCCGGCTCACCCCGGCGGTACAGCGCTTCCCCCTGTCCGAGGCGGCCGCCGCCCACCGGGCCCTGGAGACCCGCGGTACGACGGGCAAGGTCGTCCTGGAACCCTGAACCCGACCGGCCGCCCCGGTGCCCGCCCCCGGATGCGGCCCGTCCCCGCTCATGGTCTTCTGACGGGGTGAGCGACATCCGTGCAGGTGAGAGCAGAGCGGAGCGACCCGACCCCCGTCGCTGGTGGGGGCTTTCGGTCATCGCGCTGGCACAGCTCATGGTGGTCCTGGACGCGACGATCGTGAACATCGCGCTTCCCTCGGCGCAACGGGCCCTCGGCATGACCGACGGCAGCCGGCAGTGGGTGATCACCGCCTACACGCTGGCCTTCGGCGGTCTGCTGCTGCTCGGCGGCCGGATCGCCGACCTGGTGGGCCGCAAGCGGACGTTCGTGATCGGGCTGGTCGGGTTCGCCGCCGCCTCCGCGTTCGGCGGCGCGGCCACCACACCGGGCGTGCTGTTCGGCGCGCGCGCCCTCCAGGGCGCCTTCGCCGCCGTCCTGGCCCCCTCGGCCATGTCGTTGCTGACGACGACCTTCACCGACCCCCGGGAGCGCGGCAAGGCCTTCGGCGTCTACGGCGCGCTCGCGGGCAGCGGTTCCGCGATCGGGTTCGTCGTCGGCGGGCTGCTCACCGAGTACCTGGACTGGCGCTGGTGCCTGTACGTCAACGTGCTCATCGCCGTCGTCGCCGTCCTCGGCGCCCTCGTCCTCCTGCGCGACCGCCCCGGCCACGCGGACGCCCGTCTCGACGTGCCCGGCGTCCTGCTCGGCTGCGGCGGTCTGGTCGCCCTCGTGTTCGGCTTCAGCGAGGCCGGCCCGCGCGGCTGGACCGACCCGCTGGTGCTGGCCGCCTTCGTGGCGGGGCTGGTCCTGCTCGTCGTCTTCGTGTGGTGGCAGGGGCGCGCGCCCGTCCCCCTGCTCCCCCTGCACATCGTCAGGGACCGCGACCGCGCGGGCTGTTTCCTGACCATGGGGCTGGCCATCGTCGGCATGTTCGGCCTGTTCCTGTTCCTGACGTACTACCTCCAGGTCGTCCTCGGCTACTCCCCCGTACGGACGGGCCTTGCGTTCCTCCCCCTCACCGCGTCGACCGTCATCGGCTCCACGCAGATCTCGGCCCGCCTGCTGAACCACGTCCCGCCGCGCGCGCTGATGGCCCCCGGCATGTTCCTCGCCGCCGTCGGCATGATGCTCCTGACCCGGATCACCGTGCACAGCGCCTACGCGACGGAGATCCTGCCCGCGCTCGTCCTGATGGGCCTCGGCATGGGATTGACCTACATGCCGGTGTTCGCCACGGCGACGGCCGGCGTCGCCCCCCGGGACGCGGGCGTCACCTCGGCCACCCTCAACACCTCGCAGCAGGTGGGCGGTTCCATCGGCACGGCCCTGCTGAACACGATCGCCACCACCAGCGCCTCCGTGTACGTCGGAGCCCACCTCACGGACCCCGCCGGGCGCGCCGCCGTCACCGCCCGGGGCACGGTCCACGGCTACACGGTCGCCCTCTGGTGGGCCGCCGCCCTCATGCTGCTGGCCGGCCTGACCGCCGTCCTGACGGTCACGGCCCGCCCCCCGAGACGCCGCACCCCGACCGCGAAGCCGGTGGTGGAACGGTCCACGATCTAGAAACGACCACACCGCCCCGCCCCCGGGCTCCCGCCCCGTCCCGTACCGCCCCGAGACCTCCGGCGACCCCTGGCGGCCCCCGTCTCCTCCGGACTCCGTCGTTCCGCAGCCGGTCCACAGGGCCGGAAAAACCGCGTGAGCCGGGCCCCCCGGCCCGTATCGTCCCCCCTGTGATCGACATTCCGGGCGAACTCGCGGCATCACAGGCGCGGTGGAACGGAGAGGCCGGGCAGGCGTTCATCGACGGGCTGCCGGGGCTGGCCGAGGACTTCCTGGGGCGGTGGGGGCTGCGCATCGACGGACCCTCGATGCACGGCGTGACCGCGCTCGTCCTGCCGGTCACCGCCGACGACGGCACCCGGGCCGTGCTCAAGCTCCAGCTCCTCGACGAGGAGAGCGTCGGCGAACCGGTCGCCCTGCGCCGGTGGGACGGCGACCGGGCCGTACGACTGCTGCGGCACGACGAGGCGACGGGCACGATGCTCCTCGAACGCCTCGACCCGGCCCGGATGCTCGCCCGCGTCGCCGACCCCCACGAGGCGGTCCTGGTCATCGCCCGCCTGCTGACCGGTCTGACGTCCGTCCCCGCTCCGCCGGAGCTGCGGCGGCTCGGCGACATCGCCGAGGCGATGCTGGAGCGGACGCCGTGGGCGCTCGAGCGGATCCCCGACCCGGACGACCGCCGACTGGTCGCCGACTGCGCGGCCGCCCTGCGCGAGGTGGCGGACGAACCGGGCGACCGGCTCCTGCACTGGGACCTGCACGACGAGAACGTCCTCGGCGCCGACCGCGCCGACTGGCTCGCCATCGACCCCAAACCACTGGCCGGCGACCCCGCCTTCGACCTCTGGCCGGCCCTGCACAACCGCTTCGACCCCGACGACGTCCTGTGGCGCTTCGACGCGATGACCGAGGTGCTGCGCCTGGACCGCGCCCGCGCCCGCGCCTGGACCCTCGGCCGCGTCCTGCAGAACGCCCTGTGGAACACCGAGGACGACGAACCCCCGTCCCCGGCCGACCTGGCCCTCGCCCGCCGCCTCCGCGACACCCGCTGACAGGCCAGAGAAGAGCCCCCTGTCGGACTCGAACCGACGACCTTCGCTTTACAAGTTCACACCAGCGCAGCGCTGTTCAGGACACTGGAGCGTCAACACGGGGCACCGAATGCGGGAACACCCACCGACGTCCAGCCGTGTACGCGCACGTTGCCGTCAAAGACCGCCGTCACGTCTTCGCGTGTGCGCCACTGCTGGCGTTCGGGTTGGCCTACGACGGTAGGGCCGAACATCAGGCCGGAAGAGTGCCCACAGCCAGGAGATGGGAGCTGGCGGCAAGTAGTTCCGGGTACGGCTCCGCCATACGCGCGGCGGCCATGGCAGAGGCAATCAGGTCATCCGTGGGCCCCTCGCCCGGCTGCTGCTCCGCCGCCTTGACCAGCGACCATGCAGGCCCCTCGATGCCGAAGACCTGCACGTCCGCCAGGCCGGCCGCACCAAGCTCGGCCACCAGCTCTTCGGCTCGATGGAAGTAGGAGACGGTGAAGCCCCGTACGCCGTCGTAGACGGCCGTCTCAAGGATCTTGGAGACGGATTCGTAAATCCGCTCTTTGTGCAGGTGGGCGTACGTGACGTGTTCGAAGAGCGAGGCGTAGCGGTTGATCGCGGCCGCAGCCACCAGGCCACCTGGCTTCACCACACGGCACGCTTCCGACAGTGCCTTGGTTCGATCGGCAGGGTCAGGCAGGTGGTACAGCGGACCGAGCAGCTGCACGACATCGAAGCTGTCGTCTGCTTCATGCAGGTCACGGGCATCACCGACGACTGCTGAACAGATGGCCGCCGCCCTCTCGACGTGGCGGGGGACAGGGTCCACGAGGGTGACCTCGTAGCCGTCCTTCACGAGCCATTCGGCGTGAACGCCGGTCGCTCCACCCACATCGAGCACACGAGCCGGCGCGGGGGGCAAGAAGCGGCGGAGAAGCTCCCGCGTCCTGGCCAGCTCCATGCGCCCATCTGCCGAGACGCGTAGGCGACTGTCCTCGTTCACCGTCTCGCCGTAGAACCGCATCACGGAGGGATCCAATTCGAGTTTCGCCATGCCCGCAGTATCGTGTGTACCGGTGGACCAGTCCAGCGCGCCGAGTAGGGGAAGCCGTGGCAGTTCTGAAGTACGAAGAGATCGCCGAGTCCCTACGGGTCCGCATCGCTGCCGGCGAGTTCCCTCCCGGGGGCACCATCCCTTCGGGTCGCGACTTGGCCGAGCAGTGGGGTGTTTCACGCGCCACCGCCATCAAGGCCGTGGACGTGCTGCGGAATGACGGCGTCGTCGTGGCCAAGCAGGGAACCGGTTTCGTCGTGACGGAAACTCCCGTCGCGCGGCCGGCCGGCGCCCGACGTGCGGGGTCGGCCCGCATCCTGGGCGGCATGCCGTTCCTGCGCGTCGGGACGCCGGACTGGGCCGAGCCTCCAGCCAGGGTCGCCGTCGCGCTCGGGCTTTCCGCCGGAACGCCCGCCCTCCGACGAGTCCGGGTTCTACAACTCCCGGACGGGACCCCGAATAGCTGTGTGGAGGCGTGGTTCCCCCCGGAGATCGCAGAGGCTGCGCCCCGCCTTGCTGACACCGCCCCGATCGCCGAAGGCACGACGCGCTACGTCCGTCGCCAGACAGGCCGATTCCCGGTTGAGGGCGTCGACATCACAACGGTGCGCCTCGCCACGGACGTGGAGGCCGAGCGACTGGGCGTCCCGACGGGAACGGCCGTGGCCGTCCTGCTCCACACCGCATACGACGAGGAGGGGCGCCCCCTGGTATGCGAGGAGGGAGTGACACCCTCGTCACTCTTCGAGCAGATCGACACCTATGCGATGTAGCCGCTCACTCTGATACCCCGCTGGACCGGTCTGCCGGTCCAGTTTTTTTCTGCACCCTTACCCCTGCCACCTGCGAACTCTTCGCGGATCACCCGGCACTCTCGGATATACGCTTGACTGGACCGGTCCACCGGTCCACTGTGTGGGTGTGCCCGGAGGAAAGCCCCGCTGGGGGTGAGTACGAAGTGAGCGCGCGTTCGTTGATAGCTCAACAGAGTGACGAATCGACGGGGTGAGAGTCCCCGTTCCCGTAGCGGCCCGGGTGACGGCCGCCGGCGGCCACTTTGCGGCAGGCGAACCAGTCCTGTCCCGCGTGCCAGCACTGGAGAACAGCTCCGGGGATCATCCCTTCCTCACGGGAGGTCAACCCCGTGGTTGCCACCTGGTACGCGCCGCCCTGCTGGCGTCAGAGCAGTGACGATGACGCGCCCGACTTCCCCGGCTCGGGACCGGTGTTCCGTGGCAACGGCACACCGGTGCAAGCCGTGTCTCAACGATCGGTTGGGGGTCGGTGTGAACCGACGACATACCGAGGCGCCGCCGCGACGGACCGGCCGGCGGCGCCCACTCATCAAGCCCGGTCCTTCTTCGGTCTCGCAGCGCTGACGCTGCGGCCGGCTGCCCCTCCCGCCCGTCCAGCACCGCGCGCTGCGGTAGCCGTACGGGCGGGAGCGCGGGGAGTCGACGAATGCCGGCTTCAACGGCGAGCACCCCCGGAGCTGGAACTCCGGGGGTGCGGTTCGGGCCGTTCCACCTGTGAGGAGACAACGACCCATGAGGCACATCGGTGCACTTCAGGCGGGCGTTACCGCCGACGTTTTCGACCGTGAGCCGACGCTCGCGGAGCTGGACGCGATCGAGCTGGAGTCCCCGCTGATCCTGGCGGAAGTCGACCTGCTCGACGCGCAGATCAAGGCCATGGACCAGGTCCCGAACGAGCTGGACGCGCGCCGGCTGCGCCGGGCCCGGAACCGGGTGCTGGCCGCCCGCCGCGACCTGGTCAACCGCGCGACCGACATGAGCCTTGCGGGGGGTGCGGCATGAAGGAGTCGCTGACGCTGGACGCTCTGGCCGTGCCGCTGCGGGTGCTGCGGCTGCTGGCCGCCGACTTCGGGCACCTGCCCGCCCCCGGAATCGACCTCTCCCGCATCTACCCCGACCGGCTGACGCTGCGCTTCCACGACGGCTTGCACGCCTTCGAGGCGTGGCGGGAAGCGCTGGCCGTGCCGCCGGAGGCAGTGACGCACGACGTGCAGTGCGACGGCAGGACCCGTGTGCTCACGGCGTCGACCGACTACGCCGGCGCTGAGGTCCTCCTGTACGGCTACAGCGACGCTCCCGCCACGGACGGGGGTGCGGCATGAACGCCAAGACTGCCCTGCCCGCCGTCGCGATGACGGCGGTGTCCATGGTGCTGACCCTGGCCGTGGTGGTGATGTGGCTGGGCCCGGTCATGCCGTGGCCCGTCGCCCTGGTCGTCGGTCTGGGGATCGACGGGGGATGGCTGGCCACCCTCGCCTATGAGCGTCGTCTCGCCGCGCAGGGTGACCACAACCGCGCCGTCACCGCCGTCGGCTGGTTCTTCGGCCTGGCGGCGACCGGTGTTCTGGTCGTGCACGCGCTGACGGCGGAGCATTCCGCCGGGGCGTGGCTGGCCGTGGCGTGGCTCCCGGTCGCCGCCAAGGCCCTGTGGCTGGTCCACAGCCTGTGGGAACAGACCGCGCTCACCCCGACCGCACTCGGTGCGATCCGCCGCATTCAGCAGGACGCCCGGGACGAGGCGGCCGTGGCCCGGGCCCGGCTGCGGGCGGAGGCCGCCACCGAGGAGACGCGGCTGACGGCCGTGACGCAGGCCGGTGCCCGTGTCGCACACGTCCAGGCCAAGACCGCCGCCACCCTCGCCGGGGCGTGGTCGACGCTGGAGTCGGCGCGGGAGGGTGAGGACACCGGCAGGGCGCTGACCAGCGTGACCAGCCGCGTCACACCCGACGTCACACCCCGCTGGGAGCTCCCGGTCTGGGGCCCGTCGGAGGCCGTCACGGCGCCCGCGCTGGACGGTGCCCCGGTGCTCACTGATGAGGCGCTTGACGCGCTGGTCGGTCAGATCCGTCACAGCCGCGTCCCGGCCTTGTCCTACCGCGAGATGGCCGGCCGGTTCCGGGCCTGCGGCCACTCCGCCTCCGAGGTCCGTCTTCGGGCCGCATGGAAGCGCGTGGTCGGCGCCGAGGCCGAGGCGACGTGATGGAAGCGCGGTTCTTCGACCCGGACGGCGCGAAGTACGGCATCCCCACCTACCCGCTGCGCCTCGCCCCCGCCGGCCTGGCCACCCGTCGGCAGTTGCGGGCGCGTGGCCTGCGGCCCGGTGGTCAGGAGGTGGCCGCTCAGTTGATGTGGCGGTACCCGCGCGGTGTCGCGGTCGCCTACCTGTACCGCGTCGACCGGGCGAAGCCGGTGCGGCCGATGACGCCGGGCCGATGGCGGGCGCACGAAGCGATGATGCGCCGGCGCCGCTTCTGCACGGCCTGCCGGCGGGACGTCGGCTACGTCGTGCGTGTCTCGACCGGTGTCTGTGGCCGCTGCGACCCCGACGCCGCCTGATCCCCACATCTGGCAGGCCCGGCCGAACACCTCTCACAGCCCCGGCCGGGCCCTGCTCCGTGAAGGAGTGCGTTCAGCATGACGGAAGTCAGCACCGAACCGGCGGCCGTGGAGGCCGCCCCCACCACACCCCCACCGCCGCCAGCACCGCCCGCCGGTCCGGCGCCGACCGCGCCGGCGGTGGACCACACCCCGGGCGGGTGGCCGGTCGTCCCGCTCGCCGTGTCGGGTGCGAACACGACCGTGGGCATGGTCGCCGCCGCAGCCCTGGCCGGCGGGCCGATCGCTGCGGCCGTCGCCGCCACCGGAGCCACGGTCCTCGCCGTGGCCGCCGCCAACCGCACCCGCAAGCCCAGCCCACACCGCGAAGCCCGCCGCGCCGCCGCCCGGACCGCCGGCCGCGCCGCCACGGCGGGCAGTGCGAAGTTCGGGACCCGAACCGCGGGAACGCGAAGTGCCCGGGCGGGCGGCCGGGGTTCCGGGTCCGCCCGCCGGGCCGCCATCGCGTCCCGTCACCCGTCCGGAGCGGGCGGTAAAGCGGGCCGGGTGGCACAGAGCAGGACCGGTTCCCGCTCCGGGCCCCTCGCCAAGGCGGCGGACCGGGTCGGTCAGGTGCGGGCGCTGCGTGCCGCGCAGCGAGCGGCGGGCGGGTCGCGCGCCGAGCAGCGGGCGCAGACCACCGCCGCGCGCCGCGCGGTCGCCGACGCCCGCCGCAACGCCCGTGCCGCAGCCCGCACCCACCACGCCGACGGCAGCAGGGGTTCGGCACGGCGTGCGGCTGGATGGGCGGGCGGGAAGGCTTCTTCCGGCACCCGCGCCCTGGTCGGCAAGACCCGCATGGCCCGCGACCGCAGCACGGCCGCGCAGGTCGACGCGAAGCGGGCGCAGGTGCGTAAGGCGCCTGCCCGCCGCGCGGCCCGCCGGGCGCTGGTGAAGTCGGCGGCTCGCTTCCAGGGGCGCCGGCTGCTGGCCGCCCTGCTCGCCCTGCCGCTCGGACTGCTGGGCCTGATCACCACCCCACTCGGCCGCAAGCTCGGCTGGGACTGGCTGATGTACCCCGGCCGGCGCCTGTACCGGCGCCTCATGCAGACGGCCCGCGACCAGCGGGCCGAGCGTGACGAGGCGATCCGCGCGCAGCGGGCGCAGGAAGAGGCCGCTGCCGAGGAAACGGCAGACGAGATCGGGGACCGCGTTGAGCGTCCCGCCCACCTCATCCCCACCCCTGTCACCACTGGTCAGGAGGCCATTCGCGTGTCCGGTTTCAAGTTCGAAGAGGCTGCGGCCGAGATGGAGAACGCGGCCCGCACCTACGAGCCCGACGGGAACATGGAAGTCCTCGCGATGATCGACAACCTGCCCATGGCGCTGCTGTCGATCGCCAACACCTTCCGCATCCTGGCCGAACGCTCCGATGAGGAGTTCGCCTTCGAGAAGGACGTCGCCGCCGGGTTCGACGACATCCACGCCACCCTGCTGAACGCGGTCGACGCGGCCGAGACCCTCGTTCCGCTGTTCCGCAGCGTCCACGAGGCGGACATCGCCCGCCACGAGGACCCCCGCAACGGCACCCAGGCCGAGAAGGGCTGGAACGTCTGAGATGAGCACCGCCACCGCCAAACAGCACGGCAGTGGCCCGGTGTGGGACTGGGCGGCCGGTCACGGACCCGTGACCGGCGCCCTGTCCGCCACCACCGGAGCCTTCGCCGCCGCCACCACCGGCGCCGCGACGTCCATGCCCCCGGGCTGGGCGCTCGCCGTCGGCGCCGCCGGCGCCATCGGACACACCGCCGCCGGCATCCGCCTGCGCTGCGCGGGCCGCACCATCGCCGCCCGCGCCGCGTCCTGGCTCATCGGCGCCGGCTGGACCACCTGGGCCATCACCCACGGCCCCCTGACCTGGCAGGCGCTCGGCTCCCTCGCCGCCATCGGTGTCGGCATGGCCACCGCCACCCGCTCCACCAACCTCTACGAGGAAGCCCGCGAGGAAGAAGCACTCGCCGCCGAACAACGCGCCGTCGCGGCCGAGTTGTCGGCGGAGAGGCGGGCGATCGCCATGGAGTGGGCCGACCGCATCCAGCGGGTGTGCGGCATGCGGGTGCGGGTGCTGGCGGTGGAGCACTGGCCCACCGGGACCGGCTTCACCATCGACGCCGAATTGCCCGGCGGCACGACGTACGACCAGATCGCCGCGCGGGCCGCAGCGCTGTCGGCGGACGCGCATCTGCCGCACGGCTGCACCGCGACCGCCGGCCCCGGTATCCACCAGGGCCGCACGCTCATCGACGTCGCCACCGTCAACGCCCTGGTCACCGAGACGCCCTACCCGTCCGACTACGGGCCGCTGTCGGTCCTGACCGGCATCCCCTGGGGGTACCGGGCCAACGCCGAGGAGATCAAGACCTACCTGCGCGAACAGTGCGCGCTCGTGGTGGGCCCGACGGGGTCGGGCAAGACGAACATGGTGCACGTCATCCTGGCTGGGTTCGCCCGCGCCACCGATGTGCTCACCTTCGTCATCGACCTCAACGCCGGATCGGCCGGCCTGTCGTGGGTGCTGCCGGCGCTCAACCACCAGCCGGCCCCGGGGGAGCGGCCGTTGCGGCCCGGGATCGACTGGCTCGCCGGCACCGTCGAGGAAGCCCACCTCATGCTGGACGCGGTCCTGCGCATCGGCCGCCAGCGCAAGATCTCCTATCAGGCGCTCATGGCACGTGAGGACACCGACCTGCTGCCCATCGGCCCGTCCATCCCTCAGATCATGCTGGTGATCGATGAGGGTGCCGAGATCCTGACCAGCACCGACAAGACGCTCAAGGACCTGGCGAAGAAGATCCTTGAGGTGATCCGGATGCTGCGGGCGATGGGTGTCCGCACGGTGCTGACCGCGCTCGGCTCCACGGGTGCGGTGCTCGGCAACCTCATGATCCGCCGCGAGGCCAAGGCCAGGGTTGCCCTGACCGGCGGTGAGAAGGAGGGCATGGACCTGAGCAAGCTGTTCCCCGGCAGCCGTGGCCTGAAGGTGGAACAGGCGCCCTACAAGGGGGCGGGGTTCATGGGCACCCCGGAGTCGCCGCCCGGGCTGTTCAAGTGCTGGCGGATCCTGCCCAGCCAGATCCGCGAGATCGTCACCGCGACCTCCGAGCGTCATCCCGTCCTGGACGTCGTGTCCGCCGAGGCGGCCGGCGATGCCTACGCCAACCGGTGGGACCCGGACCGCATCGCCTGGATGCACAACCCCCAGCCCGCCTCCACACTCCTCACCACGACCGGCGACAACGGGAACGACGGCGGGCAGGAACGGCGGGGACTGAACCTGTCCGCCCTGCGCGACCAGCCCAACCCCCAGCAGCAGGGGACAGGGTCGGAGGCAGACCGGCTCGCGGACGCGTTCATGCGCGAGATCGACGAACAGTTCGGCACCACCACCGAACCCGACCACCACCACCCCACCCCCGACCGACCGGAACGCCCGGAACGGCCTGAGCGGTCCGGGCTGAACCTGTCCGCGCTCCGCGACAACCAGCACCCCGCCGACTCCCCCGCCGACCCGGGGGCGGCGCGGGAGAGCGGCCCCGAGTGGCTCGCGGACGCGATCGCCGCGATCGCCGCCGCCGGGCCGGCGGGCATGAAGCCCTCCGCCGTGGCCGACCTGGTCGGCCGCAGCCGGCAGGCCGTCCGCGACGCGCTCAAGGCCGCCGCCGAACGCGGCGAGCTGGTCTACCGGGACAACGGGCCGCGCTCGGTCTACGTCCACCCCGACCACACCTGAACGCTCACAGACGGCTACCGGCTACTGGCTACCGACAACTTGCCACTAGCCAGTAGAACACCCTCCTACTGGCCACCAGGGGTCGCCTGCAGCCCTTTTGAGGTTGCCGGTAGCCACTAGCCAGTAGCCACTACAACTACACACCGTCACCACCCAGGTGCCCGCCCGGAAGCTCCGGGCGGGCACCTGGCCTATCCACGGATCGCCGGAAGGAGCACCACATGCACCACCGCGAACCGCACGGACACCTCGCCCCCCACATCCCCGCCGACGCCTACCACCGCGCCCAGGCCACCGGAGAACCGGTCGTCATCGTCGTCCACGACACCCCGGCCGGCATCCCCTGGCGGCGCATCCTGCTCCCCTTCGCCATCGCCGGCGCCACCGTCGCCGGCGGCTGGGGACTGGTCGCCGCCCTGTGCGTCCTGCTCGACGTCGCCGCCCACACCATCACCGTCATCGCCGGCGCCGCCGGACCCATCGGCATCGGCGGCATCACCCTCAAGCTCGCCCGCTCCAAGGGCGCCTAGCTACGCCAAGGGCGGCCCCCACTTCACGCCAATGAATCCGGGGCCGCCCTTGTCCACCTGCCACTCAACTGACCTGTGGAGGTCTCCCAGCATGACCCAATCCACCGACATCCCGCGAGTCTTACCGCCGACCAGCCGCACCCCGCTCGCGGGAGCTCCCGCCCGCGGCGGTATGCGGTTCTACCTGACCACCCACAAGCGTCACTGGATCAAGCTCACCGACGTCCCGCTGTTCTTGAAGGCCGAGCACTTCGCCGCCGCAGCCAAGCTGCACCCCGCGCTGGGGCCATACGCGGTGGACTCCGGCGGGTTCTCTGAGCTCCAGCGCAACGGCCGCTGGACGCGCACCCCCCGCCAGTACGTCAACGACCTGCGCCGCATCTGGGAGTGCGTCGGCCCCTACGACTGGGCCGCCCAGCAGGACTGGATGTGCGAGGACCTCATCATCCACGGCGGCACGGTCAAGGGACAGCACTTCGTCGGCACCCACCTCAGCGTCGCCGAACACCAGCGCCGCACGGTGGCCAACTTCCTCGAACTGCGCTCCCTCGCCCCCGACCTGCGCATCGCCCCCGTCCTTCAGGGCGACACCATCCCCGCCTACGAGCGGTGCGTGGAGCTGTACGAGAAAGCCGGGGTCGATCTGCGCCGTGAGCCGGTGGTGGGGCTGGGGTCGGTGTGCCGGCTCCAGTCCACCCGCCAGGGCGCCGCCATCGTCACCGCCATGGCCGCCCATGGCTTCAACCTGCACGGCTTCGGCTTCAAGATCCTCGGCCTGGAACGCGTCGGTCACCTGCTCGCCTCCGCCGACTCCGCCGCCTGGAGCTCCCACGCCCGACACCGGCCCCCGCTGCCCGGCCACACCCACAAGAACTGCGCCAACTGCATCGACTACGCCCTCACGTGGCGGCAGCGCGTCATCAACGCCACCCCCACCCACCACCAGATGCTGCTGACCACCGACCGGAGCGCAACATGAACATTCTGCGCGCAGCGCTGGACGCCGCCGAGCGCGGATGGCACGTCTTCCCCCTGCGCCCCGGCGCCAAGCGGCCCGCCCTGCACGGCGAGGCCACCTGCCCCCGCACCGGCCCCTGCACCCGGGGGCACGCGAAGTGGGAGGAGCGGGCCACCACCGACCCCGGCCGTATCCGCGCGACCTGGTCGCGTGGCCCGTTCAACATCGGCATCGCCGCCGGCCCGTCCCGTCTGCTCGTGGTCGACCTGGATGTGCCGAAGGACAAGGGCAGTGCGGACGCACCTGACGGTGCGACGACCTTTGCGGCGCTCTGCGAGCGCGCCGGCCACGCCGTCCCTGCCACCTACCGGGTGCGGACCGCGAGCGGCGGACAGCACCTGTACTTCACCGCCCCGGACGGCGTCCGGCTGACCAACACCGCAGGAACCATCGCCCCGTTGGTCGACACCCGGGCATGGGGCGGGTACGTCGTCGCCGCCGGATCCAGCACCCCCGCCGGCACCTACGAGCCGCTGAGCGACCCCCAGGCGGCCCCTCTGCCCGCCTGGCTCCTCTCCCGCCTCCAACCCGCCCCCGCCCGCCCCGTGAGCCCGCTCAGGCTTCCGGCGGTCAGCGGGAGTCGCGCGGCACTGGCCGCGCTGGAACGGGAGTGCGCGGTGGTGGCAGCAGCGCCGGACCACCAGCGCAACACCACCCTCAACCGCTGCGCCTTCAAAGTGGGGCGCTTCGTGGCCTGGGGCGACATCCCCCGTCACGTGGTGGAAGAGGCCTTCCAAGGGGCGGGGGAGTCACGGGGACTGACCCCTGCCGAGTGCCGCGCCACCATCCGCAGCGCCCTGAACAGCTCCATCCGCAAAGCCCGCCCCCGGGACACGGCATGAGCACCCGGCCCACCTCCCCCTTGGAAGGCCAACAGGCCACCACCCCCAGCCTGCGCGCCGCCCGACCGGCCCGGCCCCCGGCGGCCGTGAGCGAGCCGAAAGGCGCCGCCCGTCAGGGCGTCCCATCTGCTCTTCGCTCCGACCGGTTCCCGGCCGACAGCACCGCCATGGGAGACCCGACGCCTGACCAGCCCGGCATCCGCATCTACGCCCCGCCGGTCTACCGCCACCCCAACGACGGAGCCCGCTGGTCCAAGCGGCCCGGCAACACCCCCACCGCCGCCTACGCCTGCCCCTGCGGACAGACCGGCACAGCCACCGGCCTACCCGCCGTCGCCGCCCTGGTCGCTGAGTACGACGCCCACAAAGCCGCCTGCGGAGGCACTCCCGCCCCGTTCCTCGAAAGGAAGACCGCCGCATGACCACGACCGCCGCCATCGACGGCGCCGCGCTGCTGGACCAGGTGGAAGCCTTCCACCGCCGCTTCAACGCCTTCCCCACCGAGGCCGCCTACGTCGCCGTCACCCTCTGGGACGCGCACGCCCACCTGATCGACTGCTTCGAGACCACGCCCCGGATTGCGTTCCTGTCCCCGGAGCCCGGCTCCGGGAAGTCGCGGGCGCTGGAGATCGTAGAGACGCTCACCCCGCGCCCGGTGACCACCGTGTCTGCATCGGCCAACGCCCTGTACCGGCTGGTCGAATCCTCCGAGGGACTGCCCACGGTGCTGTTCGACGAGGTCGACACCATCTTCGGCCCCAAGGCAGGAGCGGACGAGGCACTGCGCGGCTTCCTGAACGCGGGCTACCGCCGCAGCGGCGGCGCCCTGCGCTGCGTGGGCGACGGATCCAACCAGAGCGCGCAGGTCTTCGGCTCCTACTGCGCCGTGGCCATGGCCGGGCTCGGCTCGCTGCCCGACACCGTCCTGACCCGCTCGGTCATCATCCGCATGCGCAAGCGCGCCCCGAACGAGACGGTCGAGTCCTACCGCCAGCGCACCCACGAAAAGCAGGGACACGCCCTGCGCGACCAGCTCGCCAAGTGGGCCGACACCGTCCGCGACCAGGTCACCAACGCCTGGCCCGAGATGCCCGAGGGCGTCACCGACCGGCCCGCCGACGTCTGGGAACCGCTGCTCGCCGTGGCCGACGCCGCCGGCGGTCACTGGCCCAGCCGGGCCCGCGCCGCCTGCCTGGAACTGATCAAAGCAGCCCGCGACAACGACGAATTCTCCCTCGGCGTCCGACTGCTGACCGACCTGCGCGACAAGGTGTTCTGCGGCGCCGACCGCATGCCCACCGCCGCGATCATCGAATGCCTGCTGCGCATGGACGACGCCCCGTGGGGCGACCTGGACGACAAGCCGATCAACTCGCGCTCCCTCGCCCGGCTGCTCGGCCAGTACGTCGCCCCGAACAACAAGCCGATCAAACCGCGCGGCATCCGCACCCCCTCAGGCTTCCCCAAGGGCTACTACGCCGAAGACCTCAGCGACGCCTGGACCCGGTACTGTCCCCCGCCCCCCGCAGAATCCGCCACATCCGCCACGTCCGCCACACCGCAGGTCAGCGGGGGTGAATCCGTGGCGGATACCGCCACAGCCATCCGCCACACGCCGACGGAAACCGCCACACAGCCCACCCTCACCGGCTGACCGGACCGGCGCCACGGATGCCGCCGCACCCCGGCGGGTGTGGCGGCACCCATCCGCCACAAAACCGCTATCCGCCACACGATCAAGGCTCTGACCTGCGATGTGGCGGCGTGGCGGACGTGGCGGATCCCCCAGAAGGGGCCGAAGGGCCCGCCCCCTCATGGAGGTTTCGACGTGCTCACCGTCGTCCTGACCGAACCCCAGGCACTCACCGTCGAGGAAGCCATGACCGCCCTGCGCCTCAGCCGCAGCAAGGTCTACGACCTCATCCGCTCCAAGCAGCTCCCCAGCTACACGTCCGGCCGGGCCCGCCGCATCCCGGTCGACGCCGTCCGCCACTACATGCAGAACCGACTGGAGGAGAACGCAGCCTGATGGCACCCCGCAAGAGGAATCCGAACGGCGCCGGCAGTATCTGGCAGCGCAAGGACGGGCGCTTCGAAGCGCGCGTCTACGTCCCGCAGCCCGACGGCACCCGCAAGCGCAAGACCGTGTACGGCGCCACCTGGGAGGAGTGCGACGAGAAGCGGCAGGAACTGGTGCGCCGCGACCGCCAGGGGATCCCGACGCCGTCCCGGTCGGCGAAGCTCTCCGAGTGGCTGCCGTACTGGCTGGAGGAGTACGTCCGGCCGCACCGGAAGCGCACGACGTACGTGAAGTACGAGATGCACGTGCGGCTGTACCTCGTGCCGCTGCTGGGCACCCGGCGGCTGGAGTCGCTCACGACGGCGAACGTCCGGCATATGCTCTCAAAGGTCACCGCCCAGGCGTCGGCGGCGACCGCCAAGGAAGCGCACCGCGTCCTGCGCACGGCCATCACCGCCGCGTGCCGGGAGGAACTGATCAGCCGCAACGTCGTCCAGTTGGTTCCCGCACCCCGGGTGGAGCCCCGTGAGCTACGCCCCTGGTCGCTGGACGAGACCCTGAGATTCCTGGAAGCCGCGAGGACCGACCCGCTCTACACCGCGTTCGTCCTGGCCGTCGCCCTCGGTCTGCGGCGTGGGGAAATCCTCGGATTGCAGTGGAGGGACGTGGACCTGGACCGGCGCACCCTCACCGTCCGGACCACGCTGCACCGGGGCGGCAAGGAGCTGTACCTCGACACGACCAAGAACCGGCGGGCCCGGGTGATCCCCATCCCCGGTATGTGCGTGGCGCCGCTCCGGTGGCAGCGTCTTCGGCAGGCGGAGCGGCGTGCGGCGGCCGGTGCGGACTGGCACGAGAGCGATCACGTCTTCACGACGCGCAGCGGCCGGCCGATCGAGCCCCGGAACCTCTACCGGTCGTTCCTGCGGATCTCCGAGTCGGCGGGTCTCCCGCAGGTCCGGCTGCACGACACCCGCCACGGCTGTGCGTCGCTGCTCTTCGCGGCCGGCGTCGCGCCCCGCACGGTCATGGAGATCCTGGGGCACTCGCAGATCGCCGTGACGATGAACGTCTACACCCACGTGAGCGACGACCACCGGCGGGAAGCCATGGGCCACATGGATCGCCTGCTGAAGCGGCGCCGCTGACCGGGGACTGCCGTCAAGAACTACCGTCAACGCCCCCACGGTCCAAGAGCGTGGGGGCGTTGTCCCAGGTAGTTCGCAGAGCCCCCTGTCGGACTCGAACCGACGACCTTCGCTTTACAAGAGCGGTGCTCTACCAGCTGAGCTAAGGAGGCCTGCGCGGACGTGGTGTACGGACGCGCCCGTGCAGTGTACCCAGCCCGTGCGGGTGTCCCGTCGAAAATTTCCGCGAAGTTCACAGGGGCCGGCCTACTGACAGAACGGTGAACGGGAGGTACCGTCTCGACCCAGTTCACACGTGTGGACTACACCAACCACCTTCCTACAACGGATCGTCCGGCACGTTCCTGCCGGTAGAAGGGGGCCCATCACCATGGCCACTGTCACGTTCGACAAGGCGACCCGCGTTTACCCGGGTTCCACCAAGCCCGCCGTCGACGCACTCGACATCGAGATCGCGGACGGCGAGTTCCTCGTCCTGGTCGGCCCGTCGGGTTGCGGCAAGTCCACCTCGCTCCGGATGCTCGCGGGGCTCGAGGACGTCAACGGCGGCGCCATCCGCATCGGTGACCGCGACGTCACGCACCTGCCGCCCAAGGACCGGGACATCGCCATGGTGTTCCAGAACTACGCGCTCTACCCGCACATGACCGTCGCCGACAACATGGGCTTCGCCCTCAAGATCGCCGGCGTCAACAAGGCGGAGATCCGCAAGAAGGTCGAGGAGGCCGCGAAGATCCTCGACCTCACCGAGTACCTGGACCGCAAGCCGAAGGCCCTCTCCGGCGGTCAGCGCCAGCGTGTCGCGATGGGCCGCGCCATCGTGCGCGAGCCGCAGGTCTTCCTCATGGACGAGCCGCTGTCGAACCTCGACGCCAAGCTCCGCGTGTCGACGCGTACGCAGATCGCCTCCCTCCAGCGCCGCCTCGGCATCACCACCGTCTACGTCACCCACGACCAGGTGGAGGCCCTGACGATGGGCGACCGCGTGGCGGTCCTCAAGGACGGTCTGCTCCAGCAGGTCGACACCCCGCGCAACATGTACGACCGTCCGGCGAACCTCTTCGTGGCCGGCTTCATCGGCTCCCCGGCGATGAACCTCATCGAGGTCCCGATCACCGACGGCGGCGTGAAGTTCGGCAACTCGGTGGTTCCGGTCCAGCGCGACGCTCTCTCCGCCGCCACCGACAAGACGGTCACCGTGGGCGTCCGCCCCGAGCACTTCGACGTGGCCGGCGCCGAATCCGACCAGGGTGTCGCCGTCACCGTGAACGTGGTCGAGGAGCTCGGCTCCGACGCGTTCGTCTACGGCACCGCCCAGGTCGGCGGCGAGACGAAGGACCTCGTGGTCCGCGTCGGCGGCCGTGACGTCCCCGAGAAGGGCAGCACGCTGCACGTCGTCCCGCGCGCGGGCGAGACCCACGTGTTCTCGACCTCCACGGGCGAGCGCCTCTCCGACTGACCGACCCCCGCTTCGACGAGAAGGGCCCCGCAGACCGCTGCGGGGCCCTTCTCGTCGCGCTCGGAAACCCCGCCGAACGCGGCGGAACCGGGGTGCGCGTCAACCCCTTACCCAAAAAGACGCACGTCCTCATCCCCCGACCGAGTGACAGAACGTCGTTGGATCATTACGTCACGCTACCCTCACACGCGTGAAGCACTCCGTGAAGCACTCCAGCACCCCACAGGCGCGCCACGGCCGGGGCCCCGCCCGACGGATCGGCCGTTCCCTCGCCCTCGTCCTGCCCGTCGTCATGGTGCTCTCGGGGACCCTCGCGGTCACCCGGGTCAACTGGTCGGGCGATCCCTCGGATTCGGTGCTCACCGCCTCCGACGTCTCCGCCGCGCACCGCACCGCGCACCGCGCTCCCCACGACGTCCTGCGCGAGCAGCTGCTGACCGAACTCCAGGAGAAGGACCCGGGCGTCGCCCTGACCCACCTCCAGGAGGCGGTGAACGGCAAGCCGTCCCTCGCCAGGCACTGCGCCTCCATCGCCCGTGCCCTGGGCCGCGCAGCGGTCCGCGTCTACGGCCCCACCCGCGCGCAGTCCTACGCCCGCCCGGTCTGCGACACGGCCTTCGCCTCGGGCGTCCTGGCAGCCCACTACTGACGGTGGCACCGGCCGCGCACCGCACCACACCGAAGGGCCGCGACCGCGCCACACGAACGGGCCGCGCACCGCACGCACCAACGGGCCGCGCACCGCAGCGCACCCATGGGCCCCTCGCCGCACCACACCGTCGGGCCTCGTGCTCGCTCCTCCGACGGGGAGCCGTACGGGGCCCGGCAGGAACGGCCGACAGCACGGCCTCGGCGGCACGCGAACAGCTCCGCGTGAGCACCGAGCCGACCGCACATGCCCTGCGGTCCGGCAGGGCAGGGCACGGGCAGGGCAGGGCGGTCCGGCAGAACAGGGCAGGGCAGGGCCCCCGCGGTCAATTCGGCGGTACCGCTCGCTGTGAGCTGGTCGGCCCTACCCGCCGCGAGCGCCCCCGCGCGGGGGTGAGCCCGCAGCACCCGGACCGCCGCTCACCGCGCCGAAGACCCAGCGGCCTCCCACTCGCACCACGGGCCATCCCGGCCCCGACCCCGCCCCGGCCTCACCGCCTGCCCTGCCCCGGCGCCGGCCCCGGCCCCGTAAAACCCCCGCCAAGGCCCCCGCGTACAGTGCGGGCATGACCCATCCGCACGCCGCGTCTCGTCCCACGCAAGCCGTCGTCCTGGCCGGTGGCCAGGGCTCCCGGTTGCGTCCGTACACCGACGACCGGCCCAAGCCGATGGTCGAGATCCCCGGGACGGGGACACCGATCATCGGGCACCAGCTCGGCTGGCTCGCCGAGGAGGGCGTCACCGACGTCGTCGTCTCCTGCGGCCACCTCGCCGACGTCCTGCAGAACTGGCTGGACTCGGCCGACCTGCCGGTCGACGTCACCACCGTCGTGGAGTCCGAGCCCCTCGGCCGCGGCGGAGGCCTCCGGTACGCCGCCGCCCACCTGCCGCACCCGGACCGCGCCTGGTACGCCACCAACGGCGACATCTGGACCCGTTTCTCGCTGCGCGACATGGCGGACTTCCACACCGAGCGGGACGCCGTCGCGACCCTCGCCCTGGCCCGCCCGCGCATCCCGTGGGGGGCCGTGCAGACCGACGGGTTCGGTCACATCACCGACTTCATCGAGGCCCCGCCGACGACGTACGAGATCAACGCGGGCGTCTACGTCTTCTCCCCCGAGTTCGCCACCCTGCTCCCCGAGCGCGGCGACCACGAGCGCACGACGTTCCCGCACCTGGCGCGCGAGCGCCGCCTGGCCGGCTTCCCCATCCCGCAGGGCGCCTACTGGCGCGCGATCGACACGGCGAAGGACCTCACCGAGGCCGCGAAGGAGCTGGCCGCCCTCGGCCGCTGACACCGCCGTCGATCGCCGACGTCGCCGTCGCCCGGCGGACACCACCGACGACCGCCGACACGGCCCTGAGCCACAGACACCACCGACGACCGCCGACGGCTCGGACGCGGCCCCCGCGTCACGCGCACGCGCCCGCAGCCCGCACGCGCACAGGGGTCCCCGCACGTCGACACGTGCGGGACCCCTGTGCGAGGTGTCCGGCCGGTTAGGGGTCCTTGCACCATGAGCGCCTGATCAGACCGCGTGGTCCGGTGCCTTGCGCTGCACGGCACCGGACCACGCGGCCCAGGCGGGCACGGTGCCAGGACCCCTCAGCCCAGCAGTCCGCCCACGAGCCCCGGCTGTCCGGAGGACGACGAGCCGCCGCCGTCGGAGCCGCTCGAGGAGCCGCCGGAGCTGGTCGAGCCGCCGGAGGTCGGGCCGGAGCCGGTGCTCGGCGCCTCCTCCTCGGGCGAGGACTGCTCCGGGGGGGCCTGTCCCGCCGTGCCCTGCGTCTGGCTGGGTGCGCCGGAGCCGGCGGTGTCCTCCTCCTGGCCGCTGTCGGAGGCGCTGTCCTCCTCCTGCGTCGGCGCCTGCGAGGTCGCGCCCTGCGTGGGCGAGGTGGAGGCGGACGGCTCCTCCGTGCCGGGCCGGTGGGAGCCGGACTCCTCCGGCAGCGGCGAGCCGGGCAGTTCGTTGCGCGGGGCCTCGCCCGGCCCGGGGACGACCACCCGGTCGGCGTCGCGCACGGCACCGCCGAGCAGCGAGCCCACCAGCAGGGTCAGCCCGACGACGATCGCGGTGACGAGGGCCCCGCGGCGCAGCACGTACCGCCGCAGCTCCCACAGGTCGGAGCGGGGGCCGAGCCGGCGCCAGGCACCGGCCGCGAGCCTGCCGTCGATGGAGTAGACGGGGGCGCCGGCGATGATCAGCGGCGACCAGGCGGCGAGGTAGATGATGTCGGGGGTCTCGTAGACCGGAACGGTCTTCCAGCTGACGGTGACGATGAGCGCGGCGGAGAGCATCGCGCCGAACGCCGCCGCGACCCGCTGCCAGCAGCCGAGGACCGTGAGGACGCCCACGATGACCTGAAGGAAGGCGATGACGAGCCCGGAGCCGACCGGGTGGTGCAGCGCGAACTGGCGAAGCGGCTCGGCGACTTCCCACGGGTGCAGCGTGTTGAGCCACTTCACCATGGAGCCGCGCTCGCCGCCGTCGAAGTAGACGGGGTCGCACAGCTTGCCCATGCCGGCGTAGATGGAGATGAAGCCGAGGAGGAGGCGCAGCGGGAGGAGGACGACGCCGAGGTTCATCCGCCGGCCGGGGAAGTAGGCGTGCCGGGCGGGGTCCTCGCCGTGCCGCCTGCCGCGCGGGGCGGCGTCGGCGGCGGCCTCCGCGAACTCCTCGAACCGGTTGTCGTCGTAGTCGGTCCGGTCGAGGTCGGCCGGGTCGTAGTCGGCCCGGTGGTAGTCGTTCCGGTCGTGGTCGGGTCGGTCGTAGGCGGGTTCGTCGTAGGCGCTGCCGACGGTGCGCATCTGCGGCAGCAGCCGGTTCTCGCCGACGCCCGGGGTGCGCTGGGCGCCGACGATCGGCGTCTCGAGGGTCTGCGCGGTGAGGTCCTCGCCGTAGCCGTAGCCGTTGCCGTAGCCGTCGTCGACGCGGGGGATGACCTGGGTGGCCCCCGCGTCGGCGGCGGGCGGTTCGCCGTGCCCGACGCTGCCCGCCCGCACGGCCTGGAGCAGCCGGTGCGCGCCGGTGTCGTCCGGGGCGGACCTGCCGCTCCACACGACGGGCCGGCGTCGGGCCCCGGCGCTCGCACCGGACGCGCCCGCTCTCCCCGCAGCCCCGACGGCGGGGATGCGCGCGGTGTCCTCGGCGGCGCTCGAGTGCCGGGCGACCCGCGGGGATGAGTGGCGCCGCGTCGACGCCCCCAACTGCACGCGGAAACTCGCATGATTGACGATGACCTGCGCCGGATCGCTCGGCACCTTCACCATGCTCAGCGCGGGAGCGTCGTCGAATCCCGACGAGCGGTCCCCCGTGGGTGTGCGGGGTGTTCTGGTGTCCACACTCATCTAACCGAGTGACGTGTGCTTAGGACACTGCTTTGACCCGCCGGATCTGTCCGGACTCCGTCAAGGTTGCGACGGACGCCGGAACCCACCCGTCAGGGTGACCGCACGGACAGGCGTTCACGCCCGTCGGCGTGCCGCCTCGTACAGCACGACGCCCGCCGCCACACCGGCGTTGAGCGACTCGGCGCCGCCCGGCATCGGGATGCGCACGCGGTAGTCGCAGGTCTCGCCGACCAGTCGCGACAGGCCCTTGCCCTCGCTGCCGACGACGATGACCACCGGCCCGTGCAGCGCCTCGAGTTCACCGACCTCCGACTCGCCGTCGGCGGCCAGACCGACGATCACGACACCGGCCTTCTTGTACGCCTCCAGCGCGCGCGTGAGGTTCGTGGCGCGGGCGACCGGAGTACGGGCCGCCGCGCCCGCCGACGTCTTCCAGGCGCCGGCGGTCATACCGGCCGCGCGCCGCTCGGGGACGACGACGCCGTGGCCGCCGAAGGCGGAGACGGACCGCACGACGGCACCGAGGTTGCGCGGGTCGGTCACCCCGTCCAGTGCGACGATCAGCGGGTCCGCGCCCTCGTCGGCCGCGGCGTCGAGGAGGTCCTCGGGGTGCGCGTACTCGTACGGCGGGACCTGGAGGACGAGGCCCTGGTGGTTCAGGCCGTTCGTCATCCGGTCCAGCTCGGGGCGCGGGGCCTCCATGAGGTTGATGCCGCCGCGCTCGGCCGCGAGCTGGAGCGCCTCGCGCACCCGCTCGTCGTTGTCGATGAACTGCTGCACGTACAGCGTGGAGGCGGGCACGCCCTCGCGCAGCGCCTCGACGACGGGGTTGCGGCCCACGACCAGTTCGGACGCCGACCTGCCGCCGCGGCCGCGCGGCGCCGGACGGCGCGCGGTCTGCTTCGACTTGGCGGTGGCGAGACGGTTCTTCTTGTGTCCCTTGCGCATCTCGGCGGGCGGGGTCGGACCCTTGCCCTCCAGGCCCCGGCGTCGCTGGCCGCCGCTGCCGACCTGCGCGCCCTTCTTGCCGGACATGCGGCGGTTGTTGGCTGCCATGACCTACCCGTCTGTCGTGATGCGTGTGTGCGTACGTAATGCAGTGTGCCGCCCGGACACCCGGGCGGCACAATCGATCAAGGATCGATCAGGGGCGCTCAGCGCGGGCCGAGCGACCAGCGCGGGCCCTGCGGGCCGTCCTCGATGACGAGACCCGACTGGTTGAGCTGGTCGCGGATGGCGTCCGCGGTGCCCCAGTCCTTGCGGGCGCGCGCCGACTCCCGCTGGTCCAGGACGAGTCGTACGAGGCTGTCGACGACGCCGTGCAGGTCCTCGCCGCGGTCGGCCTCGCCTGCCCAGTGCGGGTCGAGGGGGTCGAGGCCGAGGACGCCGAGCATGGCACGGACCTCGGCGAGGCGGGCCACGGCGGCTTCCTTGTCGTCGGCGGCCAGCGCGCTGTTGCCCTGCCGGACGGTGGTGTGCACGACGGCGAGCGCCTGCGGGACGCCCAGGTCGTCGTCCATCGCCTCGGCGAAGGCGGGCGGCACGTCGGCGGCCGGTTCGACGACGCCGCCGGCCTTCTCGACGACGCGCTGCACGAAGCCCTCGATCCGCGCGAACGCCGACTCGGCCTCGCGCAGCGACTCCTCGCTGTACTCGATCATCGAACGGTAGTGCGGGGTGCCGAGGTAGTAGCGGAGCACGATCGGCCGCCACTGCTTGACCATCTCGGAGACCAGGACGCTGTTCCCGAGCGACTTGGACATCTTCTCGCCGCTCATGGTGACCCACGCGTTGTGCACCCAGTACCGCGCGAAGTCGTCGCCGTAGGCCTTGGCCTGGGCGATCTCGTTCTCGTGGTGCGGGAAGATCAGGTCCAGGCCGCCGCCGTGGACGTCGAAGGCGGAGCCCAGGTACTTGTGGGCCATCGCCGAGCACTCCAGGTGCCAGCCGGGGCGGCCGCGGCCCCAGGGGGTCTCCCAGCTCGGCTCGCCGGGCTTGGCCGCCTTCCACATCGCGAAGTCGCGGGAGTCCCGTTTGCCCGTCTCGCCGTCGCCCGACGGCTGGAGCAGGTTGTCCAGCTCCTGGTTGGACAGCCGGAGGTACTCCGGGAAGGAGCGCACGTCGAAGTAGACGTTGCCGTCGGCCTCGTAGGCGTGACCGCGCTCGATGAGACCGCGCATCATCTCGATCATCTCGGGCACGTGCCCGGTGGCGCGCGGCTCGTACGTCGGCGGCAGGCAACCGAGGGCCCGGTAGCCGTCGTTGAACGCGCGCTCGTTGTCGTAGCCGATGGACCACCAGGGGCGGCCCTGGTCGTGGGACTTGGCGATGATCTTGTCGTCGATGTCGGTGACGTTGCGGACGAACGTGACGTCGTAGCCGCGGTGGGTGAACCAGCGGCGCATGATGTCGAAGTTCAGGCCCGAGCGGATGTGCCCGATGTGCGGGGCGGCCTGCACGGTGGCGCCACACAGGTAGATCGAGACGCAACCCGGGGTGAGCGGGGTGAAGTCACGGATCTGCCGGGCGCTGGTGTCGTACAGGCGAATGGTCACCACTCCAGGGTAGTGGGCGTGGGACAGTGCCCCACGCCCTTCCACCCAAGGGCCACATATTCGTGACATGCCGTGGCATGCGGAGGACCGCCCGCACCGCCGACGCCGTCACCGCCGCCGTCGGCCCCTCGTCCCGGCCGGCGGGACCGGGCCCGTGGGGGCGTGCCAGACACCGCGACGGACGCGCCGCCGCCCGGACGAAGACCCTCCGCGACCCCGCGACCCACACCCCCCGGGGTCCGATCCCACGAGACACGGGGTCCGGCCCCCGCGCCACGCCGGTCCGGCCTCACCCATGCCGAGCCCGGTCCTGTGACACGCGGGTCCGGCCCTCACCCGTGCCGAGCCCGGCCCCTGCGGCCCGCGGAAGGCCGCGCCCCGCGACACGCCGGGGCTCAGACCGTCCGCACGACCAACGCCGTCGCCACCGCCATCAGTCCCTCGCCCCGGCCCGGGAAGCCGAGTCCGTCGGTGGTCGCGCCGGAGACCGAGACGGGGGCGCCGGCGGCCTCGGAGAGGATCTTCTGCGCCTCGTCGCGGCGCCTGCCGATCTTGGGGCGGGGGCCGACGACCTGGACGGCGATGTTGCCGATGCGGAAACCGGCCTCGCGGACGATCCGGGCGGCCTCCGTCAGCAGCGTCACGCCCGAGGCGCCGGACCATTCGGGGCGGCCGGTGCCGAAGTGCTGTCCGAGGTCACCGAGCCCGGCGGCCGAGAACAGCGCGTTGCAGGCGGCGTGCGCGACGACGTCCGCGTCGGAGTGGCCGGCCAGTCCGGCGCCCTCGCCCTCCCACTTCAGGCCGGCGCACCACAGCTCGCGGCCCTCCTCGAAGGCGTGGATGTCGGTGCCGATGCCGACCTGGGGCAGCACCACGGGTGCCTCAGAAGCCATCGTTGAGCCTCCTGCGGGCCAGGACCGCCTCGGCGAGGACCAGGTCCAGCGGGCGGGTCACCTTGAAGGCCTCCTCGTGGCCGGGGACGACCACGACGGTCGAGCCGAGCCGCTCGACCATGCTCGCGTCGTCGGTGACGTCGTCGGTGACCGTCTCGTGCGCGCGGACCAGCGTGGCCCGGTCGAAACCCTGCGGGGTCTGCACCGCGCGCAGGCGGGCGCGGTGCGGGGTGGCCACCACCGGCTCCGGCGCCCCGTGTTCGGCGGCGGGCGCGACCTCCTTGACGGTGTCCGCGAGCGGCAGTGCCGGGACGACGGCGGTGGCGCCCTCGCGGACCGCCTCGATCACGGCGTCGACGGTGTCGACGGGCACCAGCGGCCGGGCGGCGTCGTGGACGAGCACGATGTCGTACTCCGGGGGCAGTGCCGCGAGGCCCAGCGCCACCGACTCCTGGCGGGTCCCGCCGCCGGGCACCACGAGGAAGTCGGTGCGCTCGGGCAGCGCGTGCGCGTCGAGCAGCGACCTGACCTCGGCGGTGCCCTCGGGCGGGGCCACGACGACCACGAGGGAGACGGCGCGGGAGGCGGCGAGGGCGCGCACCGCGTGGATCAGCATGGGGGTCCCGCCCAGCGTGCGGAGCGCCTTGGGAGCGCCCGGACCCAGGCGTACGCCCCGACCGGCGGCCGGGATCACCGCGGCCGTGCGGGCGGGAGCGGGGGCGGGAAGCGAATCGTCAGACATCGGTTCCTGTCAGGTTTGTGTGCTCGGCCTACGTGGGTACGGACACAGCGTGCCGGGCGCGACGCCTTGACCGGACCCTTCCGTGACACTGGTCGAGCCAGCTGCCCGGGCCCGGCACGACCAGTATCGGGGGACGCATCCGTGGGCCGTCCCCCGAAGGGATGCGCGGCGTCGATCAAGTTGGTCTACGAGTGGATCTGCGAGTGGATCCACAAGCGGAAACTACGGGTGATCGGCCCAGGTGATCGGCCAACGGTGGCCGATGGGTGTGGGGTGATCGACGGACAACGCGAACATGCCGCAGCGCCCGGCGACGCGTGGTACGTCATCGGGCACCGCGGCATTTCGATGCGCTCTTCGATGTGCTGAGGCCGGCTTGCGCCTGCGTCAGGACGCGAGGTGCGCCTGCGTCAGGACGCGAGGACCTCGTCGAGCAGGGCCTCGGCCTTGTCCTCGTTCGTGTTCTCCGCGAGCGCGAGCTCGCTCACCAGGATCTGGCGGGCCTTGGCGAGCATGCGCTTCTCACCGGCGGAGAGTCCGCGCTCGCGCTCACGACGCCACAGGTCACGCACGACTTCCGCGACCTTGATGACGTCGCCGGAGGCGAGCTTCTCCAGATTTGCCTTGTAACGACGCGACCAGTTCGTGGGCTCCTCGGCGTACGGCGCGCGCAGCACCTCGAAGACCCGGTCCAGCCCGTCCTGACCGACCACATCACGCACGCCGACGAACTCCGCATTGTCCGCTGGCACACGTACCGTCAGGTCACCCTGGGCGACCTTCAGCACCAAGTAGGTCTTGTCCACGCCTTTGATCTGGCGAGTTTCGATAGCCTCGATCAGCGCGGCCCCGTGATGGGGATAGACCACGGTGTCGCCAACCTTGAACGTCATGTGACAGGTACCCCTTCCGTGGCTATCCAGGGTAACACGGATACGGCGTCTTCTGAATGGCGTTTTCGCAGGTCAGGGCATATCTCGGGGCTTGACAACAGCAACAGGAACGTGCTGCGGGCAGTCTGCGGAAGCAGGTATTCGCAGGTCGGAGCGGCTCTCCGAGGGAGGAGAAACGCGTACGTTACACACATCCGGCGGGTCGCCCGGGCGGCGGAACGTCCACATATGTCCGCTTCCAAGCGTGCGACTTCCGCTACTCCGTTCGGTGCCCCGAGCGGGATCAGGCCCGTTTCCGAAATTGATCACACTGCGGGCCGAAGAGCTGATGATCAATTCCGGGGAGGACCTCGCATTCCTTCACGGAAAATCCCCCGGCGGGCCTGAGCGGCGCTTAGAGCTCCGTTCGGAGCTCTTATGTGAATGGGCGACGACCTCCACTCGAGAGCCAGGTGACATGCCCGGCCGGCGAACGGCCGGGGGCGGCCCGGCGAGGCGGGCCGAACGCGCTAGAGGCGGGTCGGGTGCAGCGGCGCGGGGACGGCTCGGTAACCTGAGCCCGCTGACAGACCCTTAGGGCGACTTGTAAGAAGGAAGAGCCGCCCGTGTGCGTTCAAGGAGTTGCCGCCGCCGTGAGCAGCAGCCTTCGACGCGGCGCCCTCGCCGCCTCCGCCCTCGCGTTCTCGATCGCCACGCTCGCCGCCTGCGGCGCCGGCAACGACGCCCAGACGCTGGAGATCAAGCCGGACAACGCCGCCACCAGTGTCGGTGACATCAGGCTGCAGGGCGTCGTCGTCATCACCCAGCCCGACCAGGAGGCGACGGGCCCGGCCGTGATCTCCGGGACCGTCTTCAACGGCAGCGGCAAGGCGCAGACGCTGGACTCCGTCACCCTCGAGGGCGTCGACTCGCCCGTCGAGCTCAAGCCCGCCAAGGGCGACGGCAAGATCACCGTCCCGGCCGGCGGCTCGGTCGTCCTCGGCGGCCCGAACAACGCCTCCGCGGTCCTGCCCAGCAGCGGTGAGGCGCTCCGGGACGGCGACGCCCAGAAGGTCACCTTCACCTTCAGCGAGACCGGCCAGGTCAGCCTGCGCGCCTTCGTCGTCCCCGCCGAGAGCTACTACTCCTCGTGGGGCCCGAGCTCCCTGCCGAGCGCCCCGGAGGGGGCCGCCTCCGGCACGCCGTCCGCGGGCGCGTCGGCGACCGAGTCCCCGGCCGCCGGTGCCGAGGGCTCGGCCTCCCCGCACGCCTCGGAGACGTCCGGCGGCCACTGAGCGCCGCCGCACGGCCGGGCCGTACAGGCCGGACACGGCCGTACAGGCCCGGACACGGCCGTACAGGCCCGGACACGGCCGTACAGGCCCGGACACGGCCGTACAGGCCCGGACACGGCCGTACAGGCCCGGACACACAACGGCCGTACAGGCCCGGACACGGGGGGGGGGGGGGGGGGGGGGGGGGGGGGGGGGGGGGGGTTGGGGTTTTTCGTTTTTTTTTTCTTCTTTCTTTTTTTCTGGGGGGACACGACT
>NZ_JBVIAY010000007.1:0-100624 GCF_055573695.1 Streptomyces sp. NPDC030143 | reverse complement strand
GACACGCCCCTACAGTCTAGAACACGCCCGTACGTGCCCGGACACTCCAGTACGTACCCGGCCACCCACCTTCCGTACGGCCCAGAACACGGCGAGGGGGGCGGCACCCCGTGCGGGGTGCCGCCCCTCTCGCCGTGTCGCCGTGGTTCCGGCCGCTTCCGCCGTGACGGCCTACGGCTCGAACTTGTACCCCAGGCCGCGGACCGTCACCAGGTAGCGCGGCGCGCCCGGGTCGGGCTCGATCTTGGCGCGCAGGCGCTTGACGTGGACGTCGAGGGTCTTGGTGTCACCGACGTAGTCGGCGCCCCACACCCGGTCGATGAGCTGCATGCGGGTCAGGACGCGGCCCGCGTTGCGCAGGAGCATCTCCAGCAGGTCGAACTCCTTCAGGGGCAGGTCGACCTTCGAACCGGAGACGGTGACGACGTGCCGGTCGACGTCCATGCGGACCGGGCCCGCCTCCAGGGCCGCCGGAGCCACCTCCTCCGGCTCGCCGCGGCGGCGCAGGACGGCCCGGATCCGGGCCACCAGCTCCCGCGAGGAGAACGGCTTGGTGACGTAGTCGTCGGCTCCTATCTCCAGCCCGACGACCTTGTCGATCTCGCTGTCCTTGGCGGTCACCATGATCACGGGGACGTTGGAGCGGCCGCGCAGCTGACGGCACACCTCCGTACCGGGCAGCCCCGGCAGCATCAGGTCGAGGAGTACGAGGTCGGCGCCGTTGCGCTCGAACTCGTCGAGTCCGTCGGGCCCTGTGGTCGCGACGGCGACCTCGAAGCCCTCCTTGCGGAGCATGTACGACAGGGCGTCGGAGAAGGACTCCTCGTCCTCGACGACGAGCACACGGGTCACGGAAGGACCTCCGGAGCGGAAAGCGTCTGGTACGCGGTTGAGTCGGGGGGTGATACATGGGGGGTGCCGCCGACCCGTCCGCCCTCGTCGCCGAGGTCGTCGAGGTCGTCGGAGTCGGCGTGCTGGTGTGCCCGGTCACGGGCCGCGCCCGCCTCCGGCAGCCGCAGGGTGAAGGTGGAGCCCTGTCCCTCGGCGCTCCACACCGAGACCTCCCCGCCGTGCGAGGCGGCCACGTGTTTGACGATGGCCAGGCCGAGGCCCGTGCCGCCGGTGGCGCGGGAGCGGGCGGGGTCGACGCGGTAGAAGCGCTCGAAGATGCGCTCCTTGTCCTTGTCGGAGATGCCGATGCCCTGGTCGGTCACGGCGATCTCGATCAGGTCCCCGCCCGGGGCGGCCACACGACGCGCGGCGATGCCGACGCGGGTGCGGGCGGGTGAGTAGTTGACGGCGTTCTCGACCAGGTTGCCGAGGGCGGCGGCCAGCTGCCCACGGTGGCCCCAGACGCGCAGGTCGGCGGTGCCTCCGGCGGCCATGGTGATCTGCTTGGCCCCGGCCTGGTGGCGGCAGCGGTCGACGGCCTCGGCGACCAGCTCGTCCACGCGGACCGGCTCGGCGTCCTCGAGGGGGTCGTCGTTCTGCACGCGCGAGAGGTCGATCAGCTCCTGGACCAGGTTGGTCAGCCGGGTCGCCTCGATCTGCATGCGGCCGGCGAAGCGCTGCACCGCCTCCGGGTCGTCGGAGGCGTCCATGACAGCCTCGGAGAGCAGGGAGAGGGCCCCGACCGGGGTCTTCAGCTCGTGGCTGACGTTCGCCACGAAGTCACGGCGGACCGCCTCGATACGGCGGGCCTCGGTGAGGTCCTCCACGAGCAGCAGGACGAGACGGGAGCCCAGGGGCGCCACGCGCGCGGAGACCGCGAGGGCCTCGCCGCGTCCGGTGCCGCGCCGGGGCAGGTCCAGTTCCACCTGGCGTATCTCGCCGTCCCGTCTGGTGTCCCGGGCCATCAGGAGCATCGGCTCGACGGCGAGCTTGCCGCCGCGGACCAGCCCGAGGGCGTAGGCGGCGGAGCTGGCCTTGACGACGGCGTCGGCCTCGTCGAGGACGACGGCCGAGGAGCGGAGCACCGACAACACGGTGTCGACGCCCGGGGGGAGGACGGGATCGGTGTGCAAGGAGGTCCTGGTGGGTCGGTTCTGGTCGCGTTCACTCCAACGGAACGCCAGCATGGCGATGACACCGGTGAGCACCCCGGCGATCGCTGCCGCTGCGGCGACCGCCGCGTTCACGTCCATGCACCCAGGTTAGGCACGAGATCCGGCCCGGCCACAGCCATCGGCGTGGGACCTCGAACACTCGTCGCCCAGAGTTCACCTTGGAGCCAGTGGTGGTTCATTTGAGGTGACGGAATCCGACGCGTACAGGCCGGAACGTGGCACCGTGGGGTTGGCCGACCGCCCCGAACGGCCGTTTGCCGGCCCCCGAACACCCCGAGCCCCCGAAGAACGACGTACGAGAGGGAACCCTGATGCGGGACGCGTACCACGAGGAACTGGACTCGATCGGCGACGGTCTGGTGGAGATGGCCCGGCTGGTCGGGTCGGCGATCGGGCGCGCCACGACCGCCATCCTCGACTCCGACCTGAAGCTGGCCGAGAGCGTGATCGAGGCCGACCAGAAGGTCGACGAACTGCAGCACGACCTGGAGGCGCGGGCGATAGCGCTGCTCGCGCGCCAGCAGCCGGTGGCGACGGACCTGCGGATCGTCGTCACCTCGCTGCGCATGTCCGCCGACCTGGAGCGCTCCGGCGACCTCGCCCAGCACGTGGCGAAGCTGGCCCGGCTGCGCTTCCCCGAGCGCGCGGTCCCGCAGGACCTGCACGCCACCATCCTGGAGATGGGCCAGCTCGCGCAGCGCCTCATGGCCAAGGCCGCCGAGGTGATCATCACGAAGGACGTCGACCTCGCGCTCCAGCTGGAGACCGACGACGACGCGATGGATCTGCTGCACCGCACCCTCTTCCAGCACCTGATCGACGACCGCTGGAAGCACGGCATCGAGACGGCCGTCGACGTCACGCTCCTCGGCCGCTACTACGAGCGCTACGCCGACCACGCGGTGGCCGTCGCCAAGCGCGTGGTGTTCCTGGTGACCGGTGAGCACGCGGACGACCTCCAGCAGGACGTGCCGGCCGAGATCCAGCCGGTGGTGGAGGAGGCGTAGCGAGCGGCGGCCATGAGCGGTCGGGAGGCGCCCGGGGGCCCCGAGGGCGTGCGGAAGCCACCGTGCGCCGTTGATGCGCCCGGCGGAACGGGCATGCAATGGGCACAGGCGCCCCGCTTCCAGGCCTCCAGGAGGAACCCATGGCCGAAGCCCCCAGCACCTCCGGCACACCCGACCCGACGCAGGAACGCCCGACCGAGCAGCCCGCCGAGATCAGGAACCTGATGCTGATCGGCGCGTGCGGCTGCGGCTCGGGGTGCGGCTGCGGCTGCCAGTCGGGCAGTCCCTGCCAGTGCGGCTGAGGAACACGGAGCAAGCACGTCGCGTACGCGTCCGTACGGAGTGAACACGAGTGAGGGGCCCGGCGTGCGCCGCAGGGCCCCTCACCCGTGTCCGGGGACGGGCGGGCTCGCCGGGTGCGGGACGGGAGCGCAGCATGGAGGGGTAACGGGTAGGAGAACCCCAGAGAGGAAGGGGTGCGGTGATGACCCAGTTCATGGACGTCCACCACGGCATGGTGGGCATCACGGCCGAGCAGCTCAGGGAGGCCCACCAGGCGGACCTCGCCATAGAGAAGGACGAGGGCGTCCACTTCGAACGCGCCTGGGCGGACCCCCGGTCCGGCACGGTCTACTGCCTCTCCGAGGGCCCCTCGGCGGAGGCGGTGCAGCGCATCCACGAACGCGCCGGACACCGGGCCGACGAGGTGCACGAGGTGCCGCTGTCCGTCTCGTGAGGCGGTGACCGACGACGCGGCGCCGGTGACGTCGCGCCGGTGACGTGATCCCGGGATCGGCGATCTGCGACGTGGCGCCGAGGACGTGTCGCCGTGGATCCACGCCCTGCGGCGCGGCGCCGGTGGCGTGCTGCCGTGGCGGTGGTCGTCCGGCGGTCATCGTCCACCGGAGCGGGCGGTCCCCTGACCGCGGTCCACTCGCCCGAGCGGGCGGTCCCCTGACCGCGGTCTGTCCGCCGGAGCGGGCGGTCCCGCGGTCGTCCGCCGGAGCGGGCGGTCCCGGGCGCGTGTCGGCGATCCGCGAGAGCGAGCGATTCTCCCGGCGAGAGCGAGATGAACGGTCATGGAGCAGCCCATCGCCACCGGCCCCGGCCGGACGGCGAACCGCTCCCTCGACGACGTCGTGCGGGAGTCCCTCACCGCGCGCGTCACCCTTGACGAACACGGCACGGTGACCGGGTGGAACGCGGGCGCCGAGGTCCTGCTCGGGTACTCCGCCGCGCAGCGCGTGGGCCGCCCGGCCGCCGACCTGCTGGCCGCGCCGATCCCCGCCGACGAGCTGCCGTCCTTCGCCGACCTGCCCCGCTGGAACGGCGAGGTCGCCCTCCGCCACCGCGACGGCCGCCGTCTGGACGTCCGGCTCATCGCCCACCACCGCACCGAGCAGACCAGTGCGGCACCCGGCGTCCCGGCGTGGCTGCTGGTCTCGCCCCTGGCCGACCTGGAGCCGCAGCCCGCCGACGAGCCCCTCGTGACCTGGAGCTTCACCCAGTCGCCGTGCTGCGCGCTGGCCCTGTACGACACCCGCCTGCGGCTGCGGCGGGCCAACGCCGACATGGAACGGTCCGTCGCCCTCACCGAGGACGAGATGCGCGGACTGCGTGTGAACGAGATCGTCGACGACCCGGCCGGCGACCGGGCCGAACGGAGCATGGCGCGGGTACTGGAGACCGGCGAGCGGCAGTACGACGAGAACTTCCTGCGCGCCGCCGGGGAGACGCGCGAGCACGCCTGGTCGGTGGTCATGTCGCCGCTGCGGGACGAGGCGGGTGCCGTCCGGGGCGTCTGCCTGTCCGCGCACGACATGACGGAGCAGCACTGGGCCCGCAAGCGGCTCCAGCTGATCGCCGAGGCCGGCCGGCGCATCGGCGGCACCCTGGACGTGACCCGGACGGCCCGGGAACTGGCGGAGGTGACGGTTCCGGAGCTCGCCGACTTCGTCAGCATCGATCTGCTGGTCACCCTGGACGACGTGCACGAACGGCCGCCCGAGGCGGTGACGGTGGACGGGCCGCTGCTGCTGCGGCGGGTGGCCCACCGGTCCGTGCTGCCGGGGACGCCGGAGGCGTTCGTGGCGCCGGGCGAGGTGGACACCTATCCGGAAGGGTCGGCGCCGGTCGAGAGTCTGCGCACCGGGCGGGCCTCGCTGCACGAGGTGACCGACCCGGCCGTCGCCGAGTGGATCGCCCGCGACCCGCGTCGGGCCGCCCGCGTGCGGCAGTTCGGGATCCGCTCGGTGATGACGGTGCCGTTGTCGGCGCGCGGCACCACGCTGGGGGTGGCCGTCTTCGCGCGGCACCGGCATCCGGAGGTGTTCCACGAGGACGACCTGGTGCTGGCGGAGGAACTGGCGGCCCGGGCGGCCGTCAGCATCGACAACGCCCGCCGCTACCGGCGCGAGCGGGCCACGGCCGTCACCCTCCAGCGCAGTCTGCTGCCGCAGCGGCTGCCCGAGCAGGCGGCGGTCGAGGTCGCCTCCCGCTACCTGCCGGCGGGCGCGCACGCCGGGGTGGGCGGCGACTGGTTCGACGTCGTGCCGCTGTCCGGGGCGCGGGTGGCGCTCGTCGTCGGGGACGTCGTCGGGCACGGTCTGCACGCCTCGGCGACCATGGGCCGGATGCGGACGGCCGTGCGGACCCTCGCCGACATCGACCTGCCGCCCGACGAACTGCTCACCCACCTCGACGACCTGGTCGCCCGGCTCGCGATCGAGGAGGAGGACGGTGCCCGGCGCACCGGCGGGGAGACGGGGGCCCCCGGTGACGTCGGCGCGACCTGCCTGTACGCCGTGTACGACCCCGTCTCGCGCCGCTGCTGTCTCGCCCGGGCCGGCCATCCGGTGCCGGCGCTGGTGAACCCCGACGGCACCGTCGAGGTCCTCGACCTGCCGGCCGGCCCGCCGCTCGGGCTCGGCGGACTGCCCTTCGAGGCGGCCGAGTACGAGCTGCCCGAGGGCAGTCTCCTCGCCCTCTACACCAACGGTCTGATCGAGTCCCGCGAGCGTGACGTCGACGCCGGTCTGGACCGTCTGCGCCAGGCCCTCGGCCGCCCCGCGCCCTCGCTGGACGCCCTGTGCGACGCGGTCCTGTCCGACCTGCTCCCCCAGCGCCCCGCCGACGACGTGGCGCTGCTCGTCGCCCGCACCCGCGCCCTCGACGCGTCCCAGGTCGCCACCTGGGACGTCCCGGACGACCCCTCCGCCGTCGCCCAGACCCGCAAGGACGCCGTCGCCCAACTGGAGACCTGGGGTCTCGGCGACGCCGCGTTCATCACCGAACTGGTCGTCAGCGAACTCGTCACCAACGCCATCCGTCACGCCGAGCCACCGATCCAGCTCCGCCTCATCCACGACGACGCCCTCATCTGCGAGGTCTCCGACGGCGGCAACACCGCCCCCCACCTCCGCCGGGCCCGCACCTACGACGAGGGCGGCCGGGGCCTCCTCCTCGTCGCCCAGCTCACCCGGCGCTGGGGCACCCGCCAGGGCGCGAAGGGCAAGACGATCTGGGCTGAACAGGAGCTGGGGGAGGGGGCCGGGGCGGGGTACGACGGTTTCGGCTGAGGGGTCCCGTCCTCCACCTGTCGGCTGATACCTGACGGTTCCTCACGGCCCCTGCCCCGCCCGCCGGCTTCCGTGCGCACCCGACCCGATCCGGCACAGGATGTCGGGTCCGGGGGTGTGTCCGCCGCCTAGCGTGGTGGCCGTACAGAGGAAGGGGACCGGGAGTGCTGGAGCGGCTCAACCAGGTCATGGAGCACGTCGAAGGCCGGCTCGACCAGCCGATCGACGGGGTCGAGCTGGCGCGCATCGCCGCCACCTCGGAGTACCACCTGCGCCGGATGTTCTCCGCGCTGGCGGGCATGCCCCTGTCGGAGTACGTCCGGCGCCGACGGCTGACCGTCGCGGGCGCCGAGGTGCTCGACGGACGTGACTCCCTGCTGGAGATCGCGGTGCGCTACGGCTACGGCTCGGGCGAGGCGTTCGCGCGGGCGTTCCGCGCCGTGCACGGCGTCGGTCCGGGCGAGGCCCGCCGCACCGGCGCGGCGCTCGTCTCCCAGCCCCGGCTCTCCTTCCGCCTCACCATCGAAGGGAGCAGCAGCATGCGGTACCGCGTGACGGACCGGCCGGCCTTCACCGTCGTCGGCTTCAGGGCCCGGGTGCCACTGGTGCACACGGGTCCGAACCACGCGATCATCGATTTCGTGCGCGGCATCGGGCGACAGACCCTGGAGCGCCTGGAGGAGCTGTCGGACCAGGAGCCGCGGGGCCTCGTCTCGGTCTGCGACGACCTGGACCCGAGCCGGGCCGAGGGCACCGAACTCGACTACTACCAAGGGGTGATCACGTCGGCGGCCGCCCCGGAGGGCACGACCGCCCTGACCGTCCCGGCCGGCACCTGGGCGGTCTTCACCACCTCAGGCCCGGCCCCCCAGGCCGTCCAGGAACTCTGGCGGGACGCGTTCACCCAGTGGTTCCCGTCCAACCCGTACCGCACCCGCCCCGGCCCGGAGATCCTCCGCACCCACCTGTCGCAGGACGGAACGGAGGCGGACGCGGAGCTCTGGCTGCCGGTGGAACGGGGGTGAGGTCTAGGCCTGCCGCCGATCGTTCACACGGTTCGCCCGCATGCGGCGACGCCGGTCAGCACCAGGCGGCTCCGTCATGGCTGGCGGTGACCTCCAGGCCGTAGCCGCCGGCACTGTCCCCGAGATCGGCGGGGAACCACACGGCGAGATGGGCGGTGGTGCCCGCGACGGGCTTCTCGAAGCAGAGCGCTGAGGTGTCGACCGCGAGTGCGCCGGGCTCCGGAGACGGCGAGGGGTCGGCGCCCTCGAGCCGCCAACCGTCCGCTGCGGCGGCCTGGCGGTAGAAGTCCAGCACGTCGGCCCGGGGTGTCGTGAGCCGGTAGGGCTGCCCGGCGTAGGCGAACCCGTCGTCCTCGTCGCAGCCGGAGTACCGCTCGTCCTGGGGACGCGTCCGGCTCGGGTGCGCGTCCAGGATGGGCAGGGAGGCCAGGGTCGGGGCCAGTTCCTCGTCAGCCCTGGTGCAGCCGTAGAGCCCACCCGACAGCGCCCACACTCCCGTTGCCGCGACGACGGCCATGCCGCCCGCGCCGACGAGAATCACCGTGAGCGCCGTCTTCAGCTTCATGGCGCGGAGCGTAACGCAACACCCCTGCACGCCTGCCCCGTTCCGCCACACCCCAGCGACACCGGACCGTTCCGACCCTGCGACACGACGGTTCCGCCACGCCCCTGCGACACCGGGCGGTCCCGCCACACCCCTGCGACACCGGACGGTTCCGGCACGCCCCTGCGACCCCCGCTGCTGCCCGTGAAGCCCTGCTGCGCACCCGTCAGACGGGCACGCAGCGGGCACGGCCGAGAGCTTCCATGGTCGGCTGCTCAACTCAGTTGACCGGAGGAGCCGCGGTTGCTCTACTGATGCCGGAGCCGGGAGGACCTGTGGCAGAACTGCCGGAGAGTGTAGATCGCGACATTCTGGAGGGGCGCACCATCCTCGCAGTGAAGACGATTCGTGAGACACAAGGATGCTCGCTCCACCAAGCGGTTGATCTTTACCATCAGCGCTACCGAGAGCTTCATCCAGAGCCGGACTCAGCCCGGGAAAATCCCCGGCCCCGCGTGCTGCGGTTCGAGCGGGACGGCTCTTTGGTTGTGCTTGAGGGACCGCAAGACGGCCAGTAGCCGAAGAAGTGAAGGGCCGGGTCTCTGACCTGCGGCCGTGCAATCGATCAAAGCTGCAACCTGCGACTTAGCTGTCGGTGGCTGTCAGCGTTGGTCGATTACAGCTGCCCTCGGACGGCCCGGTGACGGCCCGAGATTTTCTGGAGTCGGTACGCGGATCTGCTCAGCTCCGCTACGTTTTCGAGGATGGATCCGCAGATCGCAACAGCCATCGTTACTGGCGCGGCGACCATATCTGCTGCCGTCCTGGTAGCGATCTTTCAGTTCATGGGCAAGTGGCGCGAGGAGCGACGCCTGGCCCGTGTTGCCGCTTCAGAGGCTGACGCTCGCCTTGCTGCCTCATTCGTTCAACTCATGAGCCGTGCGCACGCCCGTGGCGAGCCCGTCGTGAGTGATGCCTCCTCTCTGAAGGCGTTGTTGCAGACAGGCGTTCTGGCTGACAGTCTGCGAACGCTGTTGGCCGCCCAACTGTCGGGCCCGATTGACGGGGCCACCGTTCTGCGGATCGATGCGGTGCTTGATGCGCTCCAGATCCGTGTTCCGCCCGTGGGGGAGCAGAGCAGGAGGCAGCCATGCAAGCCGTGATCGCTCTTGGTCTCCAGCACAGTTTCCTCACCTATGCGGCGCTGACCGGGCTCAGGGATCGAAACAAGTTCAAGCCTGTTGGAACTTGGCTGAAGCAGAGAAGGCGCTTCTGGCGCGCCTCCGGTTTGACGCACGGAAGATACGGATGCGTCGTCAAGATCGGCCCAGCTATTGGTTCGCTCGCGGATGATGGCGCCTCAGGTCGGCGGAGCGGCTTTGGGCTGGAGCTGCTTTGGGGCGAGTGATCATGGCCCCGTAAGCTTCCGGCGCGTCGGGCAGTCTGTGGACCTGCCCGGTAAAGCACGACGTTGGGGCCATGAGCTTCGAGGCTCCCCCCAAAGTGGCTGCCTAAAGCCGTGGAGCCGACCGCCCCTGTCACGACGTGTTCTGACCTCATGCCCGTGTGCCTGCCTCTTGGGCGGGAGCGGGCGGCCGGCGGTGCCGAGCGGGGCGGAGACATGAGCGCGGGCGCCGCCGGCCGCCCGCGCCCGCCCGGAGGAGCGAAGCGACGACGGGTGCTTGAACCAGTAGAGAAAGTTGTAACTCAGTCTGTGGTGCGGGGCTTGAACTGGTAAGCGCAGGCTGGAAGTACCGGCCCTTGGCGGTGTGCGAGTGGCAGGAAGAGTGCTGGTCGGACCGTCCATGTGATGCGCAGGCTGGCGTGTGTGATCGATGCCGAGCAGGGCTCACTACGCAGCAGCGCTCGCCGGGTGTCGATGCGGGCGTCGTACAGCCGCGCCCATGCCTGCTGTGAGGCGTTCGAGTCGAGTGCTGGTGAGATCGTGCGGAGGATGGTCACCACCCAGTTGTTCGCCTCGGGGGCCGAGTAGGCGTCGAAGGACCCCACCAGCACAGGGTGTTGCCGGCCGGACCGGTCCTGGCTCCAGCACTCGCACCAGAAGCCGCGCCTGGTCGTCGTCTTCACCACGGCCGCCTTCCCGCCCGGGTCGCGGCGTCGGTGAAGTACAGCTCCGCGGTGACCGTGTGGCCCCCGTCGCTGTCGTGGACGACGATCCGGTGGGCGAGGGCGCTGACCATGTCCAGGCCTCGGCCGCCCTCGGCCTCCTGGTCGCGGTGCTTGATCTTCGGAGTGGTCCTGGCGGCGCCGTCGTCCGTGACCGACAGGGCGATGACCTGGGGGGAGACGGCCAGGGCCAGGTGGAAGCTGCCGGTGGGCCGGCCGCTGGCGGTGTGGAGGATGGCGTTCGTGCTGAGTTCGCTCACGATGAGTTCGGCGTCGTCGGCCAGGGGTGAGCCTCGCAGGATGTCCCGGGTCCAGCGGCGGGCGCGGCTGACCTCTTCGGGGAATCCGGGACAGGTGAGTCCCCAAGCCCGGATGTTGCTCGTATACTCGTGCATACAAGTTTGTTCGTGCTGATGGGCCGCCATGTGCAGCGGGTTTGGGTTAGACGAGGCGTACGCCGTCGTGGGCGCGTATCGCGGGCGGCGACGCCGCGTCGAGCGCGTCCAGGACGCGGATCGCGTAGGCCTCATCGGCAAGCTCGGTGACTTCCTCGCGGGTGGCCCAGTGCAGGGCGCGCGTCTCCGGGCCGGTAGTGAGCGTGCCGTCGGCCGGCTCGCAGCGGAAGACCAGGGAGACGATCAGACCCGTCATGTTCTTGTAGACCCCGGTCAGGGTCGCGGGAAGGGCGATCTTGATGCCGGTCTCTTCGAGGACTTCGCGTTGCAGAGCCTCGGGGATCGTCTCCTCGCGTTCGAGGACGCCGCCCGGCGGTTCCCACTGGCCGTTGTCGCGCCGCTGGATCAGCAGGGCCCGGCCCTGGTCGTCGACGACGACTCCGGCGACGCTCACGGAATGCGGGCGTTCAGCGGTCACGTTCCTCGGCCCTCTCAGGTGGCTAGGCTCTCCACCGTAGCAACAGCACTCGCCCACTCGTCTAGATATCTTAAGGAGTACTCGTGACTTCCTCGTTGACCAGTCAACTCGGTGAACTGGACCCGACGAGCGACCGTGCCGTGTTCCGGCAGATCGCCGACCAGCTGCGCGAAGCCATCGACCGGGGCCGGTTCCGGGAAGGCGAGAAGCTGCCCTCGGAAGCGGAACTCGTCGAGCACTACGGGGTCTCCCGGATGACCGTCCGCAACTCCTTCTCGATCCTCCAGGGTGAAGGGCTGGTTCATGCCGAGCACGGGCGCGGGGTCTACGTCCGGCCCCGGCCGCCCGTCCGACGGCTCGCCTCCGACCGCTTCGCCCGGCGCCACCGCGAGCAAGGCAAAGCGGCTTTCCTCGTCGAGGCCGACGCGGCCAGCGGCCACCCCCAGGTCGACAGTCTCGAAGTGAAGGAGGAGAAGGCCACCGCCGACGTATCCGCGCGCCTCGGCTCCGTGCGGCGGGTGCTCGCCCGGCGGCGCCGATACCTCCTCGACGGCCGCCCCGTCGAGTTCGCCACCTCCTACCTGCCGCTGGACATCGCCCGCGACACCCCCATCGCCGAACCCAACCCCGGCCCCGGCGGCATCTACGCCCGCCTCGAAGAACTCGGCCACCAGCTCGACCACTTCGACGAAGAGATCCGCGCCCGGATGCCCACCCCCACCGAAGTCAAAATGCTCCGCCTGGCCGCAGGCGTGCCCGTGATCCACCTCATCCGCACCGCGTACGACACCGAAGGACGCCCCGTCGAAGTCTGCGACACCGTCATGGCGGCCGACGCCTACGTGCTGTCGTATCAGCTCCCGGCGACCTGACCAGGCGGTACGCAGGCAGGGCCGAAGGGTTTCAGCCTCGTATGACTCCTTTTCGGACTCGTCCACTCCGCCTAGCTAGCTCGTATAGACGAGTGGTCGAGTTGAGTGTCAGCATGATTTTCCTTGCGCTTCTGAAGTGCGGGGACAAGATGAATCGCTAGCCTCCGGTGACCAAGCGGCTGATCTTCACCGGGCCGCGTGGTGGTCACGTCTGGCGGACGTCCCTCAACGAGGAAGTGTGGAAACGGGCGCTGGCCTCGGCCGGACCCCGAGCGGAAGCCGGGCGAGTCGTACGTCGAGTCCTGCGAGAACGGCATGCATGCCCTCCGCCACTTCTAGGGGTCGGTGCTCTCGGACGCGGGCGAGAACATCAAGGCCCTGGCCGAGTACCTCGGCCACTCGGACCCTGGGCTGACGCTGCGCGCAAACGCACACCTCATGCCGTCCAGCCAGGAGCGCACTTGCAATGCAGTCAGTGCGGTCTTCAGATCACAGAAACTGCAGGCTCTCAAAGGCCGGTCCCAATCGTATCCAAGCTTCCAAGCTTTCCAGATCGAGGTTCAAACCAGTAAGACCAAACCGGTAAGGCCCAAGCAGTAAGACCAAACCCGTTTTCCCTAACCGATTTGGTTAAACCGATTAGGGAAACCGGCTAACCAGACCTGGCGACCGCTCCACACGGTTCGTAGCCCTCTCCCCAGGTAGGGTGCTTTTGGCTAGCCGGCGTCCTACAGCCTCCGCAGATGGGACCGCACAGCCAACACAATGCGTCACAGTGCAGCACGGAGGAAAGACTGGGGAGTTGGAAAAAATAGCGTCCCAACCTTGTCCACGTCCGTGGACAATCCGTCTCCCCAAACGAACAAGGCGGCATTTAGCTGCACGTTTGTCTGGCGCGTGAGGGCTGTGGGAAAGTTCCAGCGGCATGCGAATGCCGCCCGTCCAGGGGCGGCATTCGTCTCCATTGCCGCGTTCTCAGATATCACCTTGACAAGTGAACCGAACTCAACAGGAGGCGTCCATGGTCCCACGCACGGGCCTGACCGTCGACATCTGTCCCCGCGACTTGCCGATCGCGCTCATCGGCACAGCCGGCGGCGCGCTCGCCCTCTGGGCCGACGCCTCCGCCGAGATCGCCGTCCCCGTGGCACTGTTGATCGTCCTCGACATCCGCATCCGTCGACGGCCTCGTCACACCTGACGGCCCAGAGACGGCCCAGCCCCACCCAAAAGCCCCCGCCCCGCGAAGAACTCGCAGGTCGGGGGCCATAAGTGCGCAGGCTACTTCTTCTTGCCCTGGTTCTTGACCGCCTCGATCGCGGCTGCTGCCGCCTCCGGGTCGAGGTAGGTGCCGCCCGGGGTCAGGGGCTTGAAGTCGGCGTCCAGTTCGTAGGAGAGCGGGATGCCGGTCGGGATGTTCAGGCCCGCGATGTCGGTGTCGGAGATGCCGTCGAGGTGCTTGACGAGGGCGCGCAGGCTGTTGCCGTGGGCGGCGACCAGGACCGTGCGGCCGGTGAGGAGGTCGGGGACGATGCCGTCGTACCAGTACGGGAGCATGCGGGCGACGACGTCCTTGAGGCACTCCGTGCGGGGGCGCAGCTCCGGCGGGATCGTCGCGTAGCGGGCGTCGTTCGCCTGGGAGAACTCGGAGTCGTCGGCCAGCGGCGGCGGGGGCGTGTCGTAGGAGCGGCGCCACAGCATGAACTGCTCTTCGCCGAACTCCGCGAGGGTCTGCGCCTTGTCCTTGCCCTGGAGGGCGCCGTAGTGGCGCTCGTTCAGACGCCAGGAGCGGTGGACCGGGATCCAGTGGCGGTCGGCGGCCTCGAGGGCCAGCTGCGCCGTGCGGATCGCGCGCTTCTGGAGGGACGTGTGGACCACGTCGGGCAGGAGGTCGGCGTCCTTCAGGAGCTCGCCACCGCGGACTGCCTCCTTCTCGCCCTTCTCGTTGAGGTTGACGTCCACCCAGCCGGTGAACAGGTTCTTCGCGTTCCACTCGCTCTCGCCGTGGCGGAGGAGGATCAGCTTGTACGGTGCGTCGGCCATGCGTATGAGCGTAATCGAAGGCTTTGGGGCAAGGTGCGAGCCGCCCGCAGAGCGGACGCTTGACGGGATCTGTTAATTAGGTGGCCTTCGGCGGTGCCCCGCTCGTAAGTTTCCTTCGCTGCCTTCACCACTTACCGCTCGCGTCACACACCTCGGGGGAACGCCGTGTCCGTCGCCGCCATGAGACGTGCCGTCCGGGAGACCGTCTCCGGACTGCCCCGTGCCTTCTGGTGGCTGTGGGCCAGCACGCTCGTCAACCGGCTCGGCGCCTTCGTCGCCACCTTCATGGCGCTGTACCTGACGCTGGACCGCGGTTACTCCGCCTCCTACGCCGGGCTCGTCGCCTCCCTGCACGGGCTGGGCGGAGTGATCTCCTCGCTCGGCGGCGGGGTGATGGCCGACCGGCTCGGACGGCGGCCCACGCTGCTCTTGGCGCAGACGGCCACCGCCCTCTCCGTCGCCCTGCTCGGGTTCGTGCACCATCCCGTCGCCATCGCCGGCGTCGCCTTCCTCGTCGGCCTGGCCTCCAACGCCTCCCGGCCGGCGGTGCAGGCGATGATGGCGGACATCGTGCGGCCCGAGGACCGGGTGCGGGCGTTCTCGCTCAACTACTGGGCCATCAACCTCGGCTTCGCCGTCTCCTCCATGGGTGCCGGTTTCATCGCCGAGTACAGCTACCGCGCCGGCTTCCTCATCGAGGCCGCGATGACCCTGGTCTGCGCCGTCGTCGTCTTCCTCAAGCTGCCCGAGTCGCGGCCGCAGAAGGAGGGCGAGGACGGGCGGGAGGACGCCGTCGGGCTCGGGACCGTGCTGCGCGACGGGCGGTTCATGGGCGTCGTGGGGCTGTCCTTCCTTGTCGCGTTCGTCTTCCAGCAGGGGGCCGTCGGACTGCCCATCGCGATGGGCGCGGCCGGGTTCACCCCGGCCGACTACGGTCTCGCCATCGCCGTCAACGGCGTCCTCATCGTCGCCCTGCAGATCCCCGTCACCCGGTTCATCGAGCACCGGGACGCCGGGCGGCTGCTGGTGATCTCCTCCGTGCTCGCCGGGTACGGCTTCGGCCTCACCGCCTTCGCCGGGTCGGTCGGCGTCTTCGCCCTCACCGTCTGCGTGTGGACCCTCGCCGAGGTCGTCAACGCACCGACCCAGACCGCTCTCGTCGTCCGCCTCTCCCCCACCCACGGGCGCGGTCGCTACCAGGGCATGTACACGATGTCCTGGGCCGTGGCCTCCCTGGTCGCCCCCGTGATGTCCGGCTTCGTCATCGACCGGTTCGGCGCGCAGTGGCTGTGGGCGCTGTGCGCGGTCGTGGGGACGGTGGCGGGGGCCGGGTACGCGGTGCTGATGCGGCGGATCCCGGCCGAGTCGACGGGCGTCAGCGAGTCGACGGGCCTCGCCGAGCCGACTGACCTTGCCGGGCCCAGGGACCTCACCGAGCCGGCCGACCTTGCCGGGCCCGGGGACCGCAACCTGCCCACGGGCCCCAACCGGCCCACGGACCGCAACCGGCCCATGGAACGCAACTAGCCCCTGGTGCCCGTCGAGCCCGGGACGGCCCGTCGGCGGACCGGCCCGAGACAGTCTGAACAGTTCGAACCGCTCGGGGCGGCCCGTGCCGGTCCGATCCCGGCCCGCACCGCTCACGGGTGCATCCGTGCCCCCTTCAGCACCTTGTCCACCGCGTTCCTCGGCCCGTGGACCGCCAGGCCCACCACGTCCAGTCCGGCCGTCGGGACGGCCCGTACGGCCGCGCGGTTGTCGCGGTCGTTGCCGGTGGCGAAGAGGTCGGCGGTGAACACCGCGCGCGGCAGGGCGCGGGACAGCACGCGCGCGTGGGCGGCGGTCACCGTCTCCTTCGTGCCCTCGAAGACCAGGACCGGCTGGCGCAGCATGGGGAGGTAACCGACGCCGTCGGCGTCCTCGTACGGCTCCCCGATCACTTCGGGGAACTGTGTGCCCAGGCCGCTGACCAGGAACGCGGTGACGTTCAGGCGCTGCCAGGTCTCCAGGTCCTCGCGCAGCAGGACGGCGATCTTCGTGTCGAAGCGGAGGGGTTCAGTGCTCATGCCATGAGACTGTCGACCGCCGCACGACCCCGTCTTGTACGTTCTTTGCATGGCCGACGCGCGCAGGGCAGCACGCCCCACCGCCCCCCGGTCCACGGCGGACGTCCGCGCCTGGCAGCCCCGGGTCCCGGGCGTGGTCGAGGTCTTCCACGCGCACTTCACCGAGCACGCGTACCCGATGCACGTCCACGCGTCGTGGACGCTGCTGATCGTGGACGACGGCGCCGTGCGCTACGAGCTCGACCGGCACGAGCACGGCACCCCGCACGACACGGTGACCCTGCTGCCGCCGCACGTCCCCCATAACGGCTCCGCCGCCACCCCCGACGGCTTCCGCAAGCGGGTCCTTTACCTCGACGGGACCCTCCTCGGCGACGACCTCATCGGAGCGGCCGTCGACGGGCCGGAGCTGCGCGATCCCGTTCTGCGGCGGCGCGTCGGGCAGGTGCACGGCAGTCTCGCCCGCCCCGGCGACGAGTTGGAGGCCGAGAGCCGGCTGACGCTGATCGGCGGGCGGCTGCGGGGGCATCTGCGGCCCCGGACCCCCGCTGCGGAACCCCGCCGTGATCCGGTCCTCGCCCGGCGTCTGCGGGAGCTCCTCGACGCGCGGGTCGTCGAGGGCCTCACCCTGGAGGAGGCCGCCGGGCTCCTCCAGGCCCATCCAACCCATCTGGTGCGGGCGTTCGGCGCGGCCTACGGCATCGCGCCGCACCAGTACCTGATGTCGCGCCGGGTCGAACGGGCGCGGGGGTTGCTGCTCGACGGTCTGCCGCCCGGGGGCGTGGCCGCGGCGACCGGATTCTTCGACCAGTCCCACCTGACACGCCACTTCAGGAAGTGGGTCGGGGTCACTCCGGGGCGGTACGCGCGCACCGCCCGCTCGGCGGCGCCGGGAGATCGCCGGTAGACCTCGAAGATCGACCGGCTGCCCACCAGGCAGGAACCGGCCGACGCCCTGCGCGCCTTCGCCGACCAGCTGGACGGCCCTCAGAGCACCCCGTCCCCGGCCCGGGCCTGAAGCGCCGCTGACCCGAGCCCGGTCCGGCCCGGCGGCCCGGGGTCAGTCGGCCTCGGGCCGCGTCAGGTGCGCGAAGGCGTCCAGATTGCGTGTGGACTCGCCCCGGGAGACCCGCCAGGCGTACTCACGGCGGATCGCGGAGGCGAATCCCAGCTCCAGCAGGGTGTTGAAGGCGCCGTCCGCGGCCTCCAGGACCTGCCCCAGCAGACGGTCGGTCCCTTCGGGGGTGACCGCGGCGAGGGGGAGGCGGGCGGTGACGTAGACGTCGCCGAGGGGGTCGACGGCGTAACTCACGCCGTACAGCTTGAGGTTGCGCTCCAGGAGCCAGCGGTGGACGCCGGCCTCGTTCTCGTCGGGGTGACGGATGACGAAGGCGTTCAGGGACAGCGAGTGGCGGCCGACGATGAGCGAGACGGTCGTCCGCAGCTTGCGGGTGCCGGGGAGCTGGACGACGTAGGTGCCGGGTTCGGGACTCTCCCACTCGACCTCGGTGTCCTTGAGGACGCCCTCGATGACCTGCGCCGCGCGCTGCTGCTCACCCATGCGGCGAGCGTACGCGACGGCGGTGGGCGTGGGTCGCGGCCGTGTAGACGTCGGCGGTGGCGGCGGCCGCGGTGTCCCAGCCGAAGGACAGGGCGTGCCGGGCTGCGGCCGCGCCCATGCGGGCGGCGAGTTCGGGGCGGTCGGCGAAGTCGGCGAGCACGCGCGCGTAGCGGGCCGGTTCGTGACCCGGCACCAGGAAGCCGGTCTCGCCGTCGCGCACGGCCACCGGCAGCCCGCCGACGGCCGCCGCGAGCACCGGCGTGCCGGCCGCCTGGGCCTCTATGGCGACCAGGCCGAAGGACTCGCTGTAGGAGGGGACGACGAGGACGGACGCGGCGCGGAACCAGTCCGCGAGCTGTTCCTGTCCGACGGGCGGCCGGAAGCGCACGACGTCGGATATGCCGAGCCGCGCGGCCAGCTTCTGCAGGCCCTCCGGCTTGGCGAGGCCGCTGCCGCTGGGGCCGCCGACGATCGGGACGACGATGCGGGAACGCAGCTCGGGCCGCTCGTCCAGCAGCACCGCCACGGCGCGCAGCAGGACGTCGGGGGCCTTGAGGGGCTGGATGCGGCCGGCGAAGAGCGGGATCAGGGCGTCCGGGGGCAGGCCGAGCCGGGCGCGGGCGGCGTCACGGCCGTCGGCGGGGCTGAACCGCTCGAGGTTGACGCCGGGGTGGACGACGGCGACGCTGCCGGGGTCGGCGGAGTAGTGCCGTACGAGTTCGTCGGCCTCCTCCTCCGTGTTGGCGATGAGCCGGTCGGCGGCGGCGACGATCTGGGTCTCGCCGATCACGCGGGCGGCGGGCTCGGGGGTGTCGCCGTCGGCGAGGTTGGCGTTCTTGACCTTGGCCATGGTGTGCATGGCGTGCACGAGCGGGGCGCCCCAGCGCTGGGCGGCGAGCCAGCCGACGTGGCCGGAGAGCCAGTAGTGCGAGTGGACGAGGTCGTAGTAGCCGGGGCGGTGGCCGGCCCAGGCCTGCATCACGCCGTGCGTGAAGGCGCACAGCTGGGCGGGGAGGTCCTCCTTGGCGAGGCCCTCGTAGGGGCCGGCGTCGATGTGCCGGACGAGGACGCCGGGGGCCAGCTCGACGGTGGGCGGGAGGCTGCCGGTCGTGGCGCGCGTGAAGATCTCGACCTCGATGTTGATCGCGGCGAGGCGCTGCGCGAGCTCGACGATGTAGACGTTCATGCCGCCGGCGTCGCCCGTGCCGGGCTGGTGCAGGGGTGAGGTGTGCACGGAGAGCATGGCGACACGGCGGGGGCGGCGGTGGAGCCTGAGCCGCGAGGGTGCCGCCGAAGAGCGACGCCCGAGCCTGGTGACGTACTGGCTCACGTGGCGTTCCTCCTTGCTGCGGGCATGCCGGGCGGAGGAGTGGGGCTGCCCTCCAAGGGGGTGCAACACCGGAGGCACTGGTTCCCATTCCGGAGTTCCCAATCTTTGCCGGGGCATTACCGGACATCGCTCAACCGTTCGAGAGACATATGCGTTGCTCCCTGGCGGCCCGCACTCCTCGAACGACGGACGAGGAGGGCAGCCGCCGCACCGTTCGACGGCAGACACACCGACCCCCGCACCGTTCGACGGCAGACACGCCGACCCCCGCACCGCTCGGACGAGGGCGGGGCCGCCGTCGTATCCGCGAGGACGCATACCCTCGTACGCATGACATCCCGTGCCACCTCCCGCCCCGTGGGCACGGTCACGCGCGGGACCACCAACCCCAACCGGCTGCGCCGCATGGACCGCTGGATCGCCGCCACGCACGGCGGCGAGCTGCGCCGCGCCGCCGATCCGGTGGCCGTCGACCTCGGCTACGGCGCAGCCCCCTGGACGGCCGTCGAACTGCTCCGGCGTCTGCGCTCCGTCGCGCCCCGCGCGCGCGTGGTGGGCATCGAGATCGAACCGGCCCGGGTCGCGGCCGCGCGGCCCCACGAGCGCGAGGGGCTCGCCTTCCGGCACGGTGGCTTCGAGATCCCGCTCTCCCGCCGCCCGCACCTCATCCGCGCGGCCAACGTGCTGCGCCAGTACGACGAGGACGAGGTCGCCGCCGTCTGGGAGCGGCTGCGCACACGGCTCGCACCGGCGGCCGAGGGGTCCCGGGGCGGACTGCTGGTGGAGGGGACCTGTGACGAGGTCGGCCGACGGCACGTGTGGGTCGCGCTCGGACCGGAGGGGCCGCGCACGGTGACCTTCGCGACCCGGCTGGGCTCCCTGGAGCGCCCCTCGGACCTCGCGGAACGACTGCCGAAGGCTCTGATCCACCGCAATGTGCCCGGCGAGCCCGTGCACGCGTTCCTGCGGGACTTCGACCGCGCCTGGGCCGCCGCCGCGCCCTACGCCTCCTACGGAGCCCGTCAGCGCTGGATGCGGGCGGTGCGGGACCTGGGGGCCGACTGGCCGGTCACGGACGGGCCGGTGCGGTGGAGGCAGGGGGAAGTGACGGTGGCGTGGGAGGCGTTGGCGCCCCGCCGCTGAGTCCGGGAACGATCTCCGTGAGGTGTTCGTCACACAAGGCGGGGAGACCGTCGGGGTTCTTCGTACCGGGGTGGCGGTGGGGGAAGAGCGCAGACCGGGACGGCCTCTGTCGTTTTCGGCCGCGACATGGCACGATCCCCCCGGGTGACCGTAAGTTACTGACGGTAAATCAGTTTGTGGGGGAATGTATGGGTACGGGCAAGCGCGGCCTGATCGCGATGGCCGTGACGGTGGTCTGCGCGGTCACCGTCCTGGCGGCGCCCGGCACGGCGTTCGCGACACCCGCCCCCACGCCCTCCCGCACCCCCGCGCCGACGACCGCCCCTGACCTGACCCCGCCGCCCGCCGCGGACAAGGACCTCGAGGCGATCCGCGAGAAGCTCGACACGCTCTACCACGCCGCCGCGCTCGCCACTGACGCCTACAACGCCGCCGAGGAGCAGGCGAAGCAGCAGTCGAAGGAGATCGTCGGGCTGGCGAAGAAGATCGTCTCGGGCCGCGAGAAGCTGGACGGGCTCAAAGACCGCGCGGGCGCCGCCGCCCGCTCCCAGTACCGCACCGGCGGCCTGCCGGACGAGGCGCAGCTGGTGCTCAGCGACGATCCGGGCGAGTTCCTCGACGGGGCGGGCCGGGTCGTCCAGGGCCAGCGGGCGACCAAGGGACTGCTCGGCGAAATGACCCGCACGCAGCAGGACTTGGAGCAGTACGCCAAGGACGCCTCCGCCCAGTGGCAGAAGCTAGAGGCCAACCGCAAGGCCAAGGCGACGGCGCAGAAGCAGATCGAGAAGCAGATCGCGGCGGCCGAGAAGATCGAGTCCCAGCTGGAGAAGAAGGAGAAGGAGCGCCTCGCCGAGCTCCAGAAGCAGGCCGCGCAGAAGGCGCAGACCGCCTGGCTGGACACCGGCATACTGGGCGAGATCAGCGCCGAGGCGTCGGCGGCGGGCCGGCAGGCGGTGAGCTACGCCACCGCACAGATGGGCAAGCCGTACGAATGGGGCGCCGAGGGCCCCGGGTCCTTCGACTGCTCCGGTCTGACGTCCCAGGCCTGGGCGAGTGCCGGCGTCACCATCCCGCGCACCTCGCAGGAGCAGTGGCGGCAGTTGAAGCACGTCGACGTCGAGGACATGCGCCCCGGCGACCTGATCATCTACTTCGGCGACGCGAGCCACGTCGCGCTCTACGTGGGCAACGGCACGATGGTGCACGCCCCGCGTCCGGGACGCGACATCACCATGGCGGGCGCGGGTTCGATGCCGATCCTGGGCGTGGTCCGACCGGACGCGTGAGGCGGAGCCGGGAGAGGCGCAGCACGGCGGCATCCCTTTCCCGCGCAGCGCCGCGGCGTCCCGTCCGCCTTCCCACTGCCCGCGGCATCCCTTCCCGTGGCCCCGACCACGTGATCCAGGGCACCCCTTTCACCCGCCAAACTCCGCCCCGACGTGACGTTCGTCATCCCCTGGACCCTGGAGCCCTGCCCAACTGCGGTAGGGAAAGCGGCATATGACTCTGGCCTGAGATCAAGCGGAGTGCCGCACACCATTCCGCTGTGGCGCCTTCTGCCGCTATGGTCCCCGTCGGTGGGTCGAGGTCCCTCGTCCCCGCCATGCCCTCGGGGGGAGGGAAGGAACCCAAGACGATGCCCGTACCCGTACCGCGGCAGAGAGCGATCCCGGCCGTGGAGTGTGGTCAGGCGCAGGCCGCGCCCGCAGTCGGCGGCCCCTTCAGGGAAGAAGCCCCACGCACGGACGGCCGCAGCGAAGAACGCGACGACGCGACGAACGCGACGGCCGGGGACAACGCCGCACCCGGCGACGGCGTCCCCCAGGGCGTGAGCGCCACCACCCACACCAACCTCACACTGCTGCTGATCGAGGACGACCCCACGGCCGCCCCGATCGTCCCCGGCCTGCTCGACTCGGCCGGCAAACCCATCCGGGTGCGCACCGCCCGCAACCTCACCGAGGCCGAGCGGCTGCTCACCGACGACGTCCACTGCATCCTGCTGGACCTCGCGCTGCCCGCGCCCGGCCGCACCGCCGACGACGACGAGCTGGCCGTGCTCAAGCACGTGCTGGAGCTCGCGCCCCGGCACGCCGTCCTCGCGCTCACCGCGTCAGGCGACGCCGAACGCGGCGCCGAGGCCGTGCGCGTCGGCGCCCAGGACTACCTGTTCCGCGACGAGCTGGACGGACGGCTGCTGAGCCGCGCCATCCGCTACGCCGTGGAACGCAAACGTTCCGACACGGCCGAACGACGGCTCGCCGAGGGCAAGCTGCGCGCGCAGGAGAACGCCCGCCTGGAGCGGGGCCTGCTGCCCACACCGCTGCTGGAGGGCTCCCCGCTGCGCTTCGCCGCGCGCTACCGCCCCGGCCGCTCGCGCGCGCTGCTCGGCGGTGACTTCTACGACACCGTCCGCACTCCGGACGGCACGGTCCACGCCATGATCGGCGACGTCTGCGGGCACGGCCCCGACGAGGCCGCGCTCGGTGTGGAGCTGCGGATCGCCTGGCGGGCGCTGACGCTGGCCGGACTGTGCGGCGACGAACTGCTGAACACCCTGCAACAGGTGCTGGAGCACGAGCGGGACGACGACGAGATCTTCGCGACGCTGTGCACGGTGGACATCGCGCCCGACGGGCGCCGCGCGGGCCTGTGCCTGGCCGGTCACCCGGCGCCGCTGATCGCCCGCCCGGACCGCCCGGCGCGGCTGCTGCCGTACGACAACAACGGGCCCGCCCTGGGCCTGCTGCCGGGCGCCCGCTGGCCCCGGATGCAGGTGGAGCTGGGCGCGCAGTGGAGCCTGATGCTGTACACCGACGGCCTGATCGAGGGGCGCGTCGGGGACGGCCGGGAGCGGCTCGGCCAGGACGGCATGGTGGAGATGATCCGCCGCCAGCTCTCCGAGGGGCTGAGCGGGGAGGAGTTGTTGCGGGCGGCGGTCAACGAGGTGCGGGAGCTCAACGGGGGAGAACTGACCGACGACGTGGCGGTCGTGCTGCTGGACCGAGTGGCGTAGCGGAGGCCCGCCGTCGAGGGTGCGGGGTGCGGAGAATGCCCTGCCGTCGAGGGTGCTGGGTGGCCCGGTCATCGGGCGCGGGGTGGGCCGGCTGCGGGCGGTCCGTGGCCGGGGGCACGGTTCCCCGCGCTTTTCGTGGACGCTGCGGGGCGCCCCGCTCACCTGCGCGGTGATCGCCCCCGCTGCACGGGCTACCGGCCGCCGTTGTACGGCCCGTACGGCCCGTCGCTGCTGGAGCCGCCCCGGCGGCTGCGGCCGCCGCCCGGCAGGGAGCGCAGGGCCGGCCGGACGTCGACCATGTAGACGATGGTCGCGATCAGGCCGATGATCGGCAGGAACGACAGGATGGGAAAGATCAGGTTCACCACGAAGGCGATCCCGAGGATGATCAGCCAGAAGGGCTTGGTCTGCTTGTCGGCCGCCCGGTAGCCGTCCTCACGGCGGATCGCCGCGTCGATCAGAGCGAAGCCGCTGAACACGATCAGCGCCAGGCTCAGCAACGACATGAACCCCGCGAATCCCTCAATCAGCACTACGTCCACCACCCGGCTCGGCACGAACTGCTCGTCCTTACGCGGTCACCGTACCCGCAACCGCGCTTCTGCTACCCGAACAACGGGCCGGGCACCCGCCGAGTGCCCGGCCCGTCGCCGTGTCCGCGTGTTCCCGTCGAGGGCGTGGGTCTCACTTGGCGGGCGGCGTCGTCTTCTTCGCGGTGGCGGGCTTGCGGGCGGGCGCCTTCTTGGCGGGGGCCTTCTTGGCCGCGGCCTCGGCCTGCACCGGCTGGGCCGGCGCGGCCGGCTTCGGCTCGTCCTTGACCTGGACCGGCTCCGGCTCGCCCTTGCCCTCGACGGCGATGGCGAACTCCTCGATCTCCTCGGCGGCCTCGCCGCGCCAGGTCTTCACGGCCTGCTCGCCGTGCTCGGCGACCTTCTCGTAGGTCTCGCGCGCCTTGACGGCGTACTCGGCGGCGACGCCGACACCGCGAAGGGCGAAGTCCTGGGCGGTCTCGCCGAGCTTCTTCAGGTCGGCGTCGAGCGTGTCGCTGATCTTCTTCAGGTCACCGTCGAGGGTGCCGAGGAACTCGCCCAGCTTCGCCTGGAAGCTCTCCTGCGCCTCCTTCGCCCGGGCGCCGGCCTCCTTGGCGCGGGCGGCGGCCTTCTCCTGGACGGTCTTGGGGTCGGTGTTGCGGACCGCCTCGAAACGGGCCGGGGCCTCCGTGCGCAGCTGCTCCACCAGGCCCGGCACCTTCTTCGCCTGCTGGAGGGCCAGGTCGGCGGTGCCGGCGGCGAAGTAGAGCGGGGTCGGGTCGCTGAAGGTCTTGCGCAGGTCGTCCGTGATGGCCATGGTGATGGTCCTCCCGTAGGTGCGTTCGTAGCGTTCGTCGATATGGGTTGGTGCGGGTCCGCAGTCGGACGGCCGGTCCCCTGGTCCGGTCAACCGGCCGTCTGCTGCGGATCGGCGTCGGTGCCGCCACCGTCCGCACGGGTGCCGGGGGCGGCGGGCTCGCTCTGCCGGGCGTCCACCGCACCGTCGCCGCCCGCGACCCCGTTCTCCTTGCGGAAGGACTCGTAGATCTGGAGCAGCACCTGTTTCTGCTGCTCGGTCAGCGTGGGGTCGGCGAGGATGACGGCCCGCGTCTCGACCTCCGCCTGATCCCGGTCCTCGTCGAGGATGCCGGCGCGCACGTACAGCGTCTCGGCGGAGATCCGCAGGGCCTTGGCGACCTGCTGCAACACCTCCGCGCTGGGCTTGCGCAGCCCGCGCTCGATCTGGCTCAGGTACGGATTGGACACCCCGGCGGCATCGGCGAGCTGCCGCAACGAGAGCTGGGCGTTTCGCCGCTGCTCGCGCAGGTACTCACCGAGATTGCCGACGTTGAGCGATGCCATGCCTCCAGCGTGCACCACCCCCGCTAACTTTTGCAAGCACCCTGCTTGCAAAAGTGTGTCGCGCCGCGAACGGCCCCACGCGAGGCAGCGCGGTTCACCTCACCCCGCCCGAGGCGCACGACCGCGTCGGCGGGACCGGTGCGGGCGGAGGCCGACGCGGGCATCTTCTCCGGCCAGGGGCAACCCGATCGCCTCGGCGGTGGCCTCCCCGTCCCGCGTCGTCCACACCTCCGAGGGCCACGGCATCGACGCTGCCGTCCTGCGCGCGGCGGAGGGCCAGGCCCGCCGGGTCGTCGTACGGGGGCACGGCGGGGACGGCTTCATCCGGGTGGCCGAGGAGTCGCGGTAGGGGGGCGCGGCCGGGCGAGGCGGCTCTCCAGCACCGCGAGGTCCGCGCCGGTGAGTCCGCGCCGGTGGTCGACCCGGTGCAGGAGGGCGGGTGCGCGATGGTGGGCGGCGACCCAGGCGTCGTCCGCCGCGGTGATCTCGTCGTCGATCCAGGCGAAGGGCCGCCCGTCCGCCCAGGCGACCAGGGGCGGCGTCTTCCAGTGCAGGCCGTCGCCGGGCGGCGGGTCGTCGGGCCAGTCGACGACGGGCAGCGCGGGCAGGCCGAGCCACGGCGCCACGACGGCGTTCGCGTCGTCCCGCCAGGTCGTGGCCCACACCAGCTCGCAGCCCAGCGCGAGCAGCCGGGGGCCGAGGGACGGGTCGAGCCGCGGCAGGAGGGGGTGCGGGGGCGGACCGGCCGCCGCACCGGCCCGCGGCCCGTGGACCGGGTACGGGCCCGGCCCGCCGAAGGGGATCAGCGGCCCGTCGACGTCGAGGAAGAGCAGCATCACGCCCAGGATCCCGCCGACGGCCACGACGGTCCAGCCGCCTCCCCCGCCGGCGTCGGGCCCGCCGGCCCGGGCCGCCATCGCCCTCCGGGCCCCCGTGCGCGTCCCCGCTGCCCCCTGGCCCCGCCTCCGGCCCGACGCCGGTCCCCGGGCCCCGGCCGTCGGCATCTCCCTGCCGCCGCCCGCCCTCACCACGGCAGCTCCCTCTCGTGCACCACCTCCAGCCGCGACACCGCCCGGGTCAGCACCACGTAGAGCCGGTTCAGGCCGCGTTCCTCCGTCTCCGCGATCGCGGCCGGTTCGACGGCGACGACGTGGTCGTACTCCAGGCCCTTGACGAGGGTCGCCGGGACGACGGTGACGCGGGAGCGGGTGTCCGACGGGTCCGTGGTGACGGCGATGCCGGCCGCCGTGAGGGCCGCGTGGACGCGGGGGGCGTCCGCGTCGGCGGTGATGACGCCGACGGAGCCCTCGTGGGTGAGGGCGTCGCGGACGGCGGACACGACCGTCGCCGCGAGGTCGCCGTCCGCGGGCCGGAGGCGCAGGGTGCCGTCGCGGCGCATGGAGCGGGCGGGCGGGACGTCGGTGCCGAGGCGGGCGAGGAGGCGGTTGGCGAGGGCGAGCACCGCGCCCGGGACGCGGAAGCCGGTGGTCAACGGGACCACGGTGGCGTCGGGTTTGCCCAGGTGGGCCAGGAGGGGTGGCCAGGAGTCGGCGGCCCAGGGCGTGGTCCCCTGGGCGAGGTCGCCGAGGACCGTCAGCGAGCCGAAGGGCACCCGGCGGGCGATGGCCCTGCACTCCATCGGGGAGAGGTCCTGGGCCTCGTCGACGACGACGTGGCCGTAGCCCTCGGGGTGGGCGAGGAGGCCGGCGACCTCGTCGAGGAGGACCAGGTCGGCCGCCGACCAGCGCGCCGACCGGAACGAGCGGGGCGGGCGCGGCCAGAGCAGGGCCCGCTGTTCGTCCCGGGTCAGCAGACCGTCGGCCGCCCGCGCCAGTTCCCCGGCGCAGGAGAGCAGCGCGGCCACCACCTCCTCCGGCCGGACCCTCGGCCACACGGCGTCCAGGCAGGCGCTCACCGGCCGGGACCGCTCGACGCGGCGCAGCCAGGACGCCGGCCGGGGCCCGGCGCGCCGTTCGGCCCGCTCCTGGATCCGGCGCACGATCCGGCTCCGCACGCGCTCGCGCCCCACCTCGTAGGGCTGTTCCTCGGCGCGGACCTCCGTGACGATCCGCGCGATCTCCTCGCCGGTGACCCGCCAGCGGTAGGAGTCGTCCGGCACGGTGAGGTCGGCGGCGCCTTCGGCGGTCACCCGGCCGTACAGCGCGCGGCGCAGCACCTCGGCCGTCCGGGCGTCGTGCTTGACGGCGGCGGTGTGCCCGGGGTCGGTGCCGGTCACCGGGTGGCGGGCGATCTCGTCGGCCAGGGTCGACTGGCGCACGCCCGTCTCGCCGAGGGAGGGGAGCACCTCGGCGATGTAGGAGAGGAAGGCGGGGTTGGGGCCGAGGATCAGCAGGCCGGCGCGGCGCATGCGCTGGGGGTGGGTGTAGAGGAGGTACGCGGCGCGGTGCAGGCCGACGGCGGTCTTGCCGGTGCCGGGCGCGCCCTGCACGCACACCGACTCGGTGAGTCGGCCGCGTACCAGGTCGTCCTGCTCGGGCTGGATCGTCGCCGCGATGTCCCGCATGGGGCCGAGCCGGGGCCGTTCGATCTCGCGGGCCACGATGGCGCTCGTCCCGGACTCCCCCCGCGTCAGGTGCTCGTCCTCGAGCCCGGTCAGGTCGGCGGAGTCGCCCCGGCTGCCCGGCGCCCAGCCGAAGCGGCGGCGGACGGCGACCCCTTGCGGGTCGCGGGCGCCGGCCTGGTAGAAGGCGCGGGATACGGGGGCGCGCCAGTCGACGACCAGCGGCGGGGCGGCCGGGTGCTCGCTGATCCGCAGCCGTCCGATGTGGTGGGTGAGGCCGTCGTGCGCGCCGCCCGTGCCCTCGGCGAAGTCGAGCCGCCCGAAGAAGAGGGGGCCTTCGGGCAGTTCCCGCAGGGCCTTGGCCCGGCTGCGCAGCCCGAACCCGAGGACCTCGGCGTCGGCGCCGGAGGCGGAGGCGTCCTCTCCGATGACGACCTGGTGGTCGGCGCCCGCCACCATCGCGGCGAGGGCGGCGCGGCAGGCGTCGTGGTGGGCGCGTTCCCGGCGCAGGGCGCAGCGGAGCGGGTCGCCGGGGTCGTCCGGGCCGTGCCCGGGGGTGGGGGCGGGTGACGTCATGCGCCCGACCCTACAACCGATAACGTAACCGAGTTAAATTTTTAACTCACTCTCACACGTGGGTGAGGTGCGGCAGCCCCGCGCCGAGCACCGCGAACGCCCGCTCCGCCGCCGCCACCGCGTCCGGCCGCACGTCCTCCACCCGCTCCCCCGACGCGATCCGCCGCCAGTTCTCCTCCGCGAGGATCCTGCGGACGGCGATGATCTGGCCGGCGGCCAGCCGGGCGTCGAGGTCACCGCCGAGGGCGTCGGCGAGGGCGGTCTCCGACCGTTCCCGGTAGCCGTGGAGACGGGCGACGAGGGCGGGCGTGCCGTAGAGAAGGGCGTGGAAGGCCCGCACCTCGGGGTGGTCGTTGAGGCCGGTGACCGGGTCGCCGCAGGCCAGCCCGTCGAGGAAGTGCCGGCGCAGGCCGGCCAGCGGCGCGACGCCCTCCTGCCGCGCCGCGGCCACCACCCGCGCCGCCTCGCCCTCGTGGTCGGCGATCCGGTGCAGGACGAGGTCCTCCTTGGCCGGGAAGTACCGGAAGAGGGTCGGCTTGGAGATCTCCGCCGCGGCGGCGACCTCCGCGACGGACACCGCGTCGAAGCCGCGCTCCACGAAGAGCCGGACGGCGATGTCCGACACGGCCTGGTACATCCGCTGCCTCTTGCGCTCGCGCAGCCCGGTCTCGCTCATGGACCGAGCCTACGCAAGCGCCCGCGCCAGGTACGGGTTCGCCGTCGGCGGCATGGGCAGGCCCAGGGCGGCCGTGGCGGAGGCGAGGGTGGTGGCGTAAGAGTCGACGGCCCTGCGGACGTTCGGGGCGTCCAGACTCGCGCCGGTCACGAGCCGGTCGAGGTCGACGTAGGCGGAGCGGACGATCTCGATGCGGCGGTAGACGTGCCGGTCCAGGAACCAGTTGCCGGTGTACGCCGGCTCCAGAGTGCGCTCCCACCGCCGGAACATGCGCTCCCTGATCTCCCGGCTGGTCGGCGTGAGGTGGATGTGCCGGACCAGGTCGTAGAGGGGGTCGCCGACGAGTGCCATCTCCCAGTCGATGATGGTCAGCGCCAGGGCGTCGTCGCGGCGCACCAGGTTCCACGGGTTGAGGTCGCCGTGCAGCAGTACGGGCTTGCGGGGACTCACCCGGCTGCCCGACAGGATGGACCGCAGCCGCCAGTGGTCGGGCAGCCCGAGCGCCCGCGCCAGCTGGAGGGACTCCTTCGGCAGGCTCTTCACCAGGCCGACGAGCTGCTCCTTCATCCACTCGTGGAAGTCGACCTCGCCGGCGTGCGGCTCGAGCAGGCTGTGGTCGACCTTCCTCAGCTCGCACAGCTGGTCGACGAGCGCGTCCGCCTCGTGCGGGCGCAGCCCGTGCACGGGGTGGTCGGGCGTCAGACCGAGGGGGGGTCCGACGTAGGTGTGCACGGCGAAGGGATCGTCCGGGTAGCTCCTGCCCAGGGCGAGCACCCTCGGGGCCGCCACCTGCGCGCCCGACTCCTGGATCGCGCGCAGCACGGCGTGTTCGCTGAGGTAACTGGGCTCCCGGCGGCACACGTTGGGCAGCATGCGCCGCACGACCACCGGCATCGGGTCGCCCGGCACCCAGACCACCGTGTTGAGGTGGGCGGTCCCCTTGAAGACCCGTTCGGCCGGGGCACCGCCCTCGGCCAGCAGGGCGTCCCGCACGGCTCGCGCCGGGAAGCCCGGGTGCTCCGGGACGCGGGGGTCCGGTTCCCAGTCGCAGCCCTTGCCGATCCAGTCCTGGCCCCGGATGCCGCCGCGGGACATGAGCCACCGGAACAGCACCCGCCCGATCTCCTCCTTCGCCGGGACGTTGCCCAGCCTCAGGGGCCCCTTCGCCGCCGTCAGCGCCCTGTGCACCTCCGCGGCCGCCCCGTCCAGCCGCGGCTGGGTGAACGCCTCCTCCAGCGACCGCGCGGCCCGCATGACGTCCGGGTAGACGGACTGGGCCCGCTCGAAGTCGATGTAGTGGCGCAGGTCCTTGGCGACGCCCGTGACGGCGGCGGGCCGCACCTCGCGCATCGCGGCCACCCAGGCGTCGATCACCTCGGGCCACTGGTGGGACGGGTACCGCATGCGCACCAGGTGGACGGCGAGGTCGTGCAGGGGGTCGCCGTAGGTGGCCAGCTCCCAGTCGACGCAGACGAGCGGCGGGCTGCCGTCGTAGGTCATGATCAGGTTGTCCCGGTGCAGGTCCGCGTGGAGCAGGCTGTAGGGCCGCCGGGCCATGGCGGGGACCCGGCCGGCCAGGCGGAGCAGGGCGTCCTCGGGGACCCCGAGCGCCGTGAACAGCCCGCCGAACTCCTCCCAGTTGGGCTCGCGGATCTGCCGGTCGGCGAGCCTGGCCAGGCACTTCAGGAAGGCCTGGCTGTCGCTGCGCTGGGCGGGCCAGTCGGCGGGCAGGGGCGGCAGCAGCGCCGGGCGCACCCGGGTCATCCGGGCCAGCAGATCGACCAGTGCCGTCACGAGCAGCGTGTCGACCGGCTTGCCGTTTCCGCAGACGCTGGACAGCGGCACCCCCTCCACGAAGCTGTGGACGGCGAAGCCGCTGCGCTGGGCCAGGCACTCGGGCGCGTCGCTCAGGACGCTCCCGACGGCCGCGAGGATCGCGCCCTCGTCCTGCCAGGTCCTGATGACGACGGGGAGGGCGTCACGGCGCCGGATGCGCACGGTCACGCGGGTGCCCGGCGCCCGGCCGAGCAGGCCCGCCACCTGCTCCGTCACCGGGACCACGTAGTTCCGGTTGTGGTGTCCGCTGGTTGCCTGCGTCGATTCCGCCTGCTTGACGAATCCCCGCAGAGCGGCGGTCCGCTGATCGCCGGCGGCTCGCTCCCCACCGGGACAGTGACGGGGAACAAAGGGGTCGACCACTTGCCGCTCCGAGGAACTCGCACGGTTGGACGGGTATGGCACACGGTAGGTGCCCGGCGATGGGACGCACGGCCGACGAGTCATCCGGGTGGCCGCGAGGGGTGGCGTGCCACGCATCAGAGCTTCGGGCCGTACGCGGGCGGCCTGTTCGCCACCTCGTACGGAGGAACGGGAGCGGTTGCTCGCGTGATGGGGCGCATGCTAGCGCAGGCCTCCCGGACCCTTTGCCACCCTGGGGAACGACCCCTCGGCCACCCTCGCCGCCGCCCTGCCGGGCGCGCTCCGCTACTCGGCGAGCAGGTTCCACACCGAGTCGAACCAGGCCTGCCAGCTGTCGACGAAGACCGTGCCCACCGAGTTGGGGTCACTGTTCTTCACGTAGTGCGTGAGCGTGGCGCCGAGACCCATCACGTCCAGCGCGGCGACCGTCTCCCCGGAGGCCAGCTCGATCGGGCGTTCGACCACCTCGTACGGGCCCATCAGTGCCTCGGTGCCGTTGAGGAGGTAGAGCTTGAACGGCGGGACCAGCGGGGCGTGCCGGATCTCCAGGTCGACGACCGGCACGAGCGCCTCGGTGCGCAGGTCGGTGAGCAGGCCGCGCAGCGACGCCGTGTGCCGCTGGGTGATGTCGTGCAACCGGTCCTCCAGCCGCGGGTCGCCCTTGTCGTCCCGCAGCCGCGGGTAGGGCATGCGCAGGCCCTCGGACGGCAGCAGCAGACGCAGCGTCAGGCGCTCGGGCGCGATGGCACCGGTGTGGATGCGCTCCGCCTGGACGCGGAGATGGGCGTCGAGCGACTCGGACGTCAGGGTGTAGACGTCCAGGGTCACCTCGGGCTGCTCGAAGGCCTCACCGATGAGAGGGCCCAGGGTGACCGCCCGGCGGGCCCGGTCCGGCCTGGGCGTCGACGTGGGAATCCGCGGGGTCCGCACCACGCGCGAGCCGCTGCCCTGCCGCGACTCGATCCACCCCTCGTTGGCGAGTTCCCGCAGCACCCGCTGCACGGTGTCCCGGGAGACGTTGAACTCCTCGGCCAGGTCGCGCTGGGAGGGGATGAAGGAACGCAGCGGGTAGACGCCCTCCGCCATCCGGGAGCGCAGCTCGTCCGCGACCCGCTGGAACTCCCTGCCGCCGCTGTCACCGCTCTGCCGTTCACCCACACGCCGACCGTACCGCCCCCCTGCCGTCGGCACGCCACTTTCAGTCAAGTAGCAGTCCTCATGGGCCGGTTGGTTAAGGGATCAGACGGGCAGGGCACATCCACCTCAAGACAACCAGTCCAATTGGACCGGGATTTGCAAGGTTCACTGAAATGTGCAGGAAGGTGGAAGGACATGCTCCTGTTAGCGGCGTCCCGGGAACTCCTCGCCCTCGCCCTCGGCACCCTCACCCAGGCGAGGCTCGGCACGGTGGGCGTGGTGTTCCTCCTCATGCTGGGCATGGGAATCCGCGCCCGCCACAACGGTCTGGCCGTCACGGCCGCGGTCGTGCTGGTGGTCCTGGCCAGTCAGGCCTGAGGACGGGCCGCGCCCAGCACCGTGGTCAGCACCGCCTCCAGCGACCCGACCACCGCCGTGGCACCCGCGTCCCGCAGCAGCTTCTCCTTGGCCTCGTCCCGGGCGTAGCCGAGGAACGGCACACCGGCTCCCCGGGCGGCGAGGAGGTCCGAGGGCGTGTCCCCGATCATCAGGGCGGCGCCGGGGGCCGAACCCATGGCCCGCAGCGCCTGGTTGAGGCAGTGCGGATGGGGCTTGAGGAGGTGCAGGTCCCGGGTGCGGCCGTAGACGTGCGGGGCGAAGCAGGACGTCAGACCACGGCTGTCCAGGTACCGGTCGACGACGCGGGGCGAGTTGTTCGTCGTGACCGCCAGCCGCACACCGAGCGCCGACCACGTGCGGATCAGCGGATCGGCCCACGCCGTGGGCATGGCCGACGAGGTGGCCTTCAGCTCCTCCAGCGTGAGGCGCTCCTCCAGCTCGGTGACCAGGTCGCTGCCGGGGTGCCGGTGGCCCACGGCGCGCAGGACGACGTGCGGGTCCAGCGACTGGCGCTCCTCCTGCGTCAACAGCCCGCGCAGCCCCCGGCCCTCCAGCCACTCCACCAGGCCGTCGGCCACACCCTCCGCCGAGTGTCCGGCGAACAGCCGGCACACCGGCCCGTCGAAGTCCCAGAGCACGACCCGTACCGGCGCGATCAGTTGCCGCAGCGCTTCGGTCTCGTCGTACGCGGTGGGCGGAGTCACCTGTCGGGTCTGCGTCGCATCAGAGGTCACTAGGAGAGTGTCAGGTCCGTCGTGATGGTTTCCCAGAGGGCGTCGAACCACTTCTGGGATTCCGAGACGAACGAGGCGTCACGCTGACCAGACACCCGTTCGAAGGAGAAGAGCAGCGACTCCGTGCCGAGCACGTCGTACATGTCGAGCGTTCCGTGGTCGGTGGCCTCCTCGCGACGGGTGACCATGTAGTACGCCATCAGCACCTCCTCGCCGTTGAGCAGGTACAGCTTCACCGGCGGGGTGAACGGCAGCGCCCGGAAGGTCACGTTCACGTCGATGCCGTGCGTGCGCAGGGTCAGCAGGTTGTGGCGCAGGACATGCCCCTGGGCGTTGCGCATCGCCAGCCAGCGCTCGTGGACCGCGTCGTCGTCGCCGCGCACCGGGACCGGGAAGGCGAGGTTGATGTCGCGGGACGGCAGCAGGATGCGGACGTCGATGCTCCGCGGACGCAGGACGCCCCCGTGGATCAGCCGCAGCGGTTCGCCCAGGGCGGGGATGAGGCTCTCGGCGGTGAGGCAGGCCGCGTCGACGCGCACGTGCGGCGCCGAGAAGGCGGCGGTCAGCCGGGGTGCCAGGCCCACCATCGTGGGCTGGGGCTCCTCGCGGGCGGGCGTCGGCGCGGCGACGCGCGGCGGGCTGCCCTTGCTGACGTTGCTGAGGAGACCGTCCTCCTGGAGCATCCGCAGGGCCTGGCGCACGGCGCCGCGCTCCACGCCGAACTCGTCGGCCAGCTCGGCCTGGGTGGGCAGCCGGTCGCCCGCCCTGAGCTCCCCGACGCGGATGCGTTCGCGCAGGACCTCGGCGATCTCCTGGGGCGAGAGCCTTCTGCTGCCGTTCACTACCACGTTCTCCTGGGTCACGACCAAACGCTACAACTTCCGCCCATCTACGGACAGTTGTTTGAAAGTTGTTTAGCAGTTGCCGCCAAGTGGGGACAACCTAGTCAGAGTTGGTTGCCAACTTCTCGGAGTTGGCGGAAGTACTGATCCGCACCGCCCGGCGCACAGCACCCCGCCCCCGAAGGGAGGAACCACCATGCCCGCCTACGCCCTCCTCTCCGCCGTCCTCGAGCAGACCGTGCAGTGGAAGTACGGCACCGCCGGCACCGTCGGCCTGCTCCTGTTCACCGTCGGCATCAAGGCCAGGAGGCCGGCCCTCAGCTCGGTCGGCGCCGTGATCCTCGCCCTCCTGGTGACCGGCCCCGCGGTCAGCTCGTGAGTACCAGTTCCGAGCTGATCGTCTCCCAGAGCGCGTCGAACCACAGGAGCGACTGTTCCACGAACGTCGTGTCACGCGGTCCGGCCCCCTGCTCGAAGGCGAACAGGACCGACCGCGTGCCCTCGGCGTCGTACATCTCCAGTTGCTCCTGCCCCACCTGCTGTTCGCCCCGCTCGACCGTGTAGTAAGCGAACAGCGCCTCCGCCCCGTTCAGCAGGTAGAGCTTGACGGGCGGGGTGAAGGGCAGCGCGCGGAAGCTGACGTTGACGTCGATGCCGTGCGTGGTGCGCAGCGCCAGCAGGTTGTGGCGCAGCACCTGGCCCTGGGCGTTGCGGTGGGCCAGCCAGTGGCGTTGCAGCCGCTCGGTCGCCGAGGAGTCCACCGGCGTCGGGAAGGCGAGGTCGATGTCCCGCGACGGCAGCAGCACCCGTACGTCGATCTTGGCCGGTTTCAGCTCCCCCGCGTGGATCCGCCGCAGCGGCTCGCCGATCGCGAGCGTCAGCGAGACCGAGGTCAGGCACAGGGCGTCGATCACGACGTGCGGAGCGGCGAAGGCCTCCGCGATGCGCGGGGTAAGCGCCACCATCGTCGGCTGCGGCGTCGTCCCGGGCCCCGGGGGTGCCCCGGCCGCGCCGGGATCCGGGGCGACCAGAGCGGGCGCACCCTTGGAGACGTTGGTGAGCAGGTGCTCCGACTGCAGGATGCGCAGGGCCTGGCGCACCGCACCCCGCTCCACGCCGAACTCGTCCGCCAGCCGGGCCTGGGTGGGCATGCGCTGACCCGGCCGCAGCACCCCGGACCTGATCCGGCTGCGCAGCTCGTCGGCAACGTCACGGGGGGTCCGCTGCGGCCGCGCCGGCCGCTCACGGCCCTTCCGCCCATTGACGGAGGCATGTTCCGACTCCACGGCCAAACAGTACAACTTCCCGCCATCTTGTGGCAGTTCAAGGAGAGATGGTTATAAGCCGCTTCCAAGCGGACATAAGGAAAGTGAAGTTGGCAGCCAACTTCCACAACATGGTCAAGCTTCCAGACGGTTGGCCGGTCGGGCTCCCTTCCGGAGGGGAGCCGGGAGCCCGAGCAGTCGGCACCGACGCACAGCCACAACTTCAGAACGCGAGCACAGCCACAACTTCACACCGTCACCCGCACAGCCACAACTGAACAGCTACGGATGCACAGCAGCACAGCACACGCGGTTCTCGTCGGCGGGAAGGAGCGCTCAGAACAGGTCCGGGCACCAAGGTCGCCTGGGCGTGCGCAGCAGGGCGTCGGCCTCCGGGGCGGCGCCCGCTCGTTCTTCCCGGAGCCGGCCCAGTGCCGCCAGCCGCACCGCCGACTCGTCGCCCAGCCACAGCGCCGCCAGCTCGGCCACGTCGAGCGTGAGATCGGCGTCGCGGGTCGTCGGGGTGCAGGACGCCCTGTCGGCGGCCGCGTCCAGCAGGAAGCGGCCGCCGGCCAGGCCGGCCCGGTCCACCACCTCCAGCACCAGCGCCCCCGGCCCGGCATAGGTCCGCGCCTCCAACGCCCGTACGACGTCCAGGATCCGCACCCACAGCCAGTCCGCCTGCGTGGTGATCCGGGCCGCCCGCGGATCGGGCAGCAGCGGGAGCAGGTCGTCGGGGGAGCGGCTGCCGGACCGCACACTCACCACCCAGTCGATCGAGCAGAGGTAGTGCCACAGGGCGCGCTCGGCGGCCGGGGACGAGGTGATCAGCCACCGCACCTACGCAGTGTTCAACGGCTGCTTGGCGTCACCCCACCGGTCGTCCACCGTGTAGGAGACCAGCCCTTCGACCCGGCCGTCCGCCGAGCGGTACACGGCGCGTCGGCCGGCACGGGTGTACCGCCCACGGCGGTCAGCTCCTGCGGGAAGCCTGAACGCCGTGCGCGCTCCCACGGCCCGGGCGTCACGCCCCCCTGTGGCTGCCCGGGCGTCACGCCTCCCTGTGGCCTGCCCGGGCGTAGCCCCTCTGGCCGCCCCGGGCGTCGTGCTTCCCCTCGGCCGGGGGCGTAGCGCCTCCCCGGCTCTCGGTCCTGCGCCCCCGGACGCGGGGGCGCAGCCACCTCACATCAGCAGGTCGTCCACCTGCGCCTCCCCCTCCCGGTACCGGCGGGTGATCTCCGCGCCGCAGTCGTCGGCGGTGCGCTGGAGGCGCTGGCGGCGGCCGGAGACCCGCTGTTCGTAGCGGACCAGGCGGGCCATCGCCTCGTGGAGTTCGGGGTCCGTGCGGGCGCCCAGGTCGGAGAGCTCGACCTCGGAGAGCATCTCGGCGGCCAGCCGGCCGTACTCCTCGCTGTGCGGGGTTCCGAGCGTGACGTGGCGGGCCGAGGAGCGGTGGCGGGCCGGGGCGTCGGTGAGGATCTCCGACAGGCGTGCCACCACGGACACCGCGGAGGCCGAAGAGGCCGCCGCGGTCCCGCGGGTCCCGTCCGCGCGCGCGGCGGACGTCGCCGGCACACGCCGGTTCAGTTCCGCGCGCAGGATGTCGATCCTCCCCTGGAGCAGCCGTCGTAGGTAGCTCAGGTCGGCCTCGTCGCGCTGGGCGTCCCGGCGCAGGGTGCGCAGCTCGGGCAGGCTCAGCCGGGTCAGGTCGTGTTCGGGTGGCTCCGCCGGTGGTGTGCAGGGCGGACTGTCGGTGCGCTGTACGGGCGTGCGCCGGGTGGTCTGGCCCAGCTGCCCGGTACTCGGTGTGCTCATGTGTTGCCTACCGTCCCCTCGACCGGCGTGTGGGAAGCATCGTGCCACCCCAAAGGGCCGAAGTGTGACCGAGAGCCCCCGAACGGCCCCAGATGCGGGCCAAAGGATCAAAAAGAGGCCCTTTCCGGGAAGCGCCGACGGCACGGCATGATGGTCCGCATGCGTGCGGTGGTGCAGAGGGTGGACGGCGCGAGCGTCGTCGTGGACGGCGAGACGGTCGGGTCGATCGAGGGCGAGGGGCTGTGCGTCCTCGTCGGCGTCACGCACGAGGACACCAAGGAGAAGGCAGCACAGCTCGCCCGCAAGCTGTGGTCGATCCGCATGCTGGCCGACGAGCGGTCGTGCAGCGACATCGACGCGCCCCTGCTGGTCATCAGCCAGTTCACGCTGTACGGGGACGCCCGCAAGGGCCGCCGTCCCACCTGGAACGCGGCGGCGCCGGGCGACGTGGCCGAGCCGCTCGTGGACGAGGTCGTCGCCCGGCTGCGCGCCCTGGGAGCGACGGTGGCGACGGGCCGGTTCGGCGCGCAGATGCGGGTGTCGCTGACGAACGACGGCCCGTTCACCGTACTGATCGAGATCTAGGGGGTGTTTCGAAACACCCCCTAGAAGGCCGAGGGCTCCGCCGCGGGCACCCCGGGCCCGCTACGGCTCGACGACGACTTCCTGGGCCGCGGCCGTCGTGTCGGCGACGAGTCGCGCGTCCACGGGCACGTTCCGCTTGATCAGCGCGAGCGCCACCGGACCGAGTTCGTGGTGCCGTGCGGACGTGGTGATGAAGCCGATCCTGCGGCCGTCGGGCCCGTCGTCCGCGAGGCGGATGCCGGTGCCGGAGGGCGGCAGATGGACCTCGCTGCCGTCCAGGTGCAGGAAGACCAGCCGACGCGGCGGCTTGCCGAGGTTCTGGACGCGGGCGACGGTCTCCTGGCCGCGGTAGCAGCCCTTCTGGAGGTGGACGGCGCTGCCGATCCAGCCCAGCTCGTGCGGGATGGTGCGGTGGTCGGTCTCGAAGCCGAGGCGCGGGCGGTGGTGCTCGACCCGCAGCGCCTCGTGGGCGAGGATCCCCACGGCGGGGCCGGACCGCGCGGCGTACGGCTCCAGCTCGGCGCGCGGCAGGAAGAGGTCACGGCCGTACGGGGTCTCGCGGACGACGACGCCCTCGGGCACCTCGGCGATGGAGCCGGCGGGCAGGTGCACCACGGCGAACTCGTCTGTGCGGTCGGCGACCTCGACCCGGTAGAAGAACTTCATCGACTCCAGGTAGGCGACCAGCGCGTCCTGGGTGCCGGGTTCGACGTGCGCCCAGACCGTCGCGCCGTCGTCCACCAGGTAGAGCGCGTGCTCGATGTGGCCGTGCGCGGAGAGGATCAGCGCCTCGGTGGCCCGGCCGCTGGGGAGGTCGCTGACGTGCTGGGTCAGCAGCAGATGCAGCCAGCTGAGCCGGTCCTCACCGGAGACCGTCACGACCCCCCGGTGCGAGAGGTCGACGAATCCGGTGCCGTCGGCGAGGGCGCGCTGCTCGCGGAACAGGTCGCCGTAGTGGGCGGCGACGCCTTCGTCCACACCCTCGGCGGGCACGGCGCCGGGCAGGGACAGCAGGGGGCTCTTCATATGCCTAGCCTACGACTCGGTAGTTGAACCCTTCAGGGAGCAGTCCTGGCACCGCCCGAAGATCGCGAAGTGCTTCATGTCGGTGTCGAAGCCGAACGTCTCGCGCAGCTTCGCCGTGAACTCGGCCGCCACCGACACGTCCGCCTCGATGACGTTCTCGCAGTCGCGGCACACGAGGTGGATGTGGTGGTGCCGGTCGGCGAGGTGGTACGTCGGCGCCCCGTGTCCCAGGTGCGCGTGACTGACCAGCCCGAGCTCCTCCAGGAGCTCCAGGGTCCGGTAGACGGTGGAAATGTTGACCCCCGACGCCGTCTTCCTCACTTCCACGAGGATGTCGTCGGGGGTCGCGTGCTCCAGGGTGTCCACGGCTTCGAGGACAAGCTGGCGCTGCGGCGTCAGCCGGTAGCCGCGCTGCCTGAGGTCGCTCTTCCAGTCGGTGCTCACCACACCGGCCAGTCTAGGACTACTTGAAGAAGGCGATCCCGTCGTCCGGCATGTCGTCGGGCAGGGCCTTCGCCCAGCGCTCGACCTCCTCCGGGGTGACGACCTTCTTCAGGTGCGCCGACATGTAGGGGCGCAGCTCGACCTCGGGGGTCTGCTTCTCGCCGACCCACATGAGGTCGCTCTTGACGTAGCCGTAGAGCCGCTTGCCGCCGGTGTACGGCCGGGAGGCGGCCGTACGGGCCACCGCGTCCGTGACCAGGTCGATCTGGGGCTTCTTGTCGGCCAGCTCGCCGTACCAGATCTCGATGACACCGTCGTCGCGGGTCATCGTGACCTCGACCCGGCGCTCGGCGTCGATCCGCCAGAAGCCCGACTCGGACTCCAGGGGGCGGACCTTGTTGCCGTCGTTGTCCAGGACCCAGGTGTGGGACCGGTACTCCAGGAAGTCCCGGCCGTCGTGCGTGAAGGTGACCTCCTGGCCGAAGTTGCACTTCTCCGAGCCGGGGAAGTCGTGCACACCCGCGCCCGCCCAGCTGCCCAGCAGGAAGGCGAGGGGGACGAGGTCCTTGTGGAGGTCGGACGGGATCTCGATCATGAGTGACGGTTCCTGGTCGGTTCCTTGACGGGGGTCAGCGCTGGCCCTGGTACAGCTTCTTCACGGTCAGTCCGGCGAAGGCGAGCACGCCGACGCAGACCAGGACCAGCAGGGCTTCGAAGAAGATCTCCACGGGGTGCTCCTCGGGATGAGCGCGTTTCGGTACACGGGTACACAGGGCCGGACCCCAGCTTACGCGGCCGGGGCGGGCGCCTCCGTGTGAGGTACTCCCCTCGCCCGGAGCCTACGATTCGAGCATGGCGAAGAAGCTCGTGATCAAGGTGACGGCGGGGGCGGACGCCCCCGAGCGGTGTTCGCAGGCGTTCACGGTGGCGGGGGTGGCCGTGGCCAGTGGGGTCGAGGTCTCCCTGTGGCTCACCGGGGAGTCCTCGTGGTTCGCGCTGCCGGGCCGGGCGGCCGAGTTCGAGCTGCCGCACGCGGCGCCGCTGCCGGACCTGGTCGACGCGATCCTGGCGGGCGGCCGGATCACGTTGTGCACGCAGTGCGCGGCCCGGCGCGACATCACGGAGAAGGACGTCCTGGAGGGCGTGCGGATCGCGGGGGCGCAGGTGTTCGTGCAGGAGGCCATGGCGGACGGGACGCAGGCGCTCGTCTACTGATAGGGCCGGCCGCCTCCGGCTAGGGCCGGCGGTTCCTGCCGTCCAGCTCGTCCCACCACGCGTCGGACTGCGGATCGCCGGAGGGGTCGTCCCACCAGCGGTCCTCCGGGCCGCGGCGGTTGGCGACCACCGCGGCGAGCGGCGGGATGACCATGGCGACCACGCACATGCCGACGGCCACCGGGACCGACCACAGACGCACGACTCCCCAGGCCAGGACGAACAGCGCGATGCAGGTGCCCATCATGGCGAAGTACGTGTGCCGGCGCCTCGCGTACATGACTCCAGCGTAGGCCCGCACACGGCGCAGGGCCGCACCCCGAGGCGTCCAACCCGTGGGGTGCGGCCCTGCGGCCGGTCCGGTGTCGCTCAGACCGCGATCGCGACCTCCGCGAGCCCGCCCTGCTGCGCGACGACCGTGCGGTCGGCGGTGGCGCCGGGGACGAGGGCGCGAACGGTCCAGGTGCCTTCGGCCGCGTAGAAGCGGAACTGGCCCGTGGCGGAGGTGGGGACCTCCGCGGTGAACTCGCCGGTCGAGTCCAGCAGGCGGACGTAGCCGACCACCGGCTCGCCGTCCTTGGTCACCTGACCCTGGATGGTGGTCTCACCGGGCTTGATCGTCGAGGCGTCGGGGCCGCCGGCCTTCGCTCCACACATGTCGTACTCCTGAAGAAGGTGATGAAAGGTCGGTCGGGTTCTTACTTGCCGGCGCCGAGCTCGATCGGCACGCCGACGAGGGAGCCGTACTCGGTCCAGGAGCCGTCGTAGTTCTTGACGTTCTCCACGCCCAGCAGCTCGTGCAGCACGAACCAGGTCAGGGCCGAGCGCTCACCGATGCGGCAGTAGGCGATCGTGTCCTTGGCCAGGTCGACGCTCTCCTCGGCGTAGAGCTCCTTGAGCTCCTCGTCCGACTTGAAGGTGCCGTCGTCGTTGGCGTTCTTCGACCACGGGATGTTCTTGGCCGACGGGACGTGGCCCGGACGCTGCGACTGCTCCTGCGGCAGGTGCGCGGGGGCGAGCAGCTTGCCGGAGAACTCGTCGGGCGAGCGGACGTCGACCAGGTTCTGCGAGCCGATCGCGGCGACGACGTCGTCACGGAAGGCGCGGATGGACGTGTCCTGCGGCTTGGCCCTGTACTCGGTGGCCGGGCGCTCGGGGACCTCGTCGCCGGCGACGAGCTCGCGGGCGTCCAGCTCCCACTTCTTGCGGCCGCCGTCGAGGAGCTTGACGTTCTCGTGACCGTAGAGCTTGAAGTACCAGTAGGCGTAGGACGCGAACCAGTTGTTGTTGCCGCCGTAGAGGATCACCAGGGTGTCGTTGGCGATGCCCTTCTTCGACAGGAGCTTCTCGAAGCCCTCCTGGTCGATGAAGTCACGGCGGACCGGGTCCTGGAGGTCCTTGGTCCAGTCGATCCGGATCGCGTTCTTGATGTGGTTCTTCTCGTAGGCCGACGTGTCCTCGTCCACCTCGACGACGGCGATGTTCTCGTCGTCCAGGTGGTCCTGCAGCCAGTCGGCGTCGACCAGGACGTCGCTGCGGCTCATGCTCGTTCTCCTCCGGGGCAGTTGCGGCGGGGGTGGGGCAGGGTGGGAGACGTGCGCGGCCGCACCGGGCGACGCACGGATGCCCTGGGGCAGGGCGGCTGGGGATACGGAAGTCGGAGCTTCCGCTCAGAAGGGGCGACAGAGCATGGCGGCGACGCGGCACAGGTCTACTGCCCGCCGCTTCGTGAGGTCCGCCTGTCGCTTCATGCTGCCGATCGTAGGGACGGATCGGCGGGCGTGTCACCGGCGTGTCATATGCCGAGATGCGATCGTCCGCATGGTGGGAAAGAAAGAGCGCCCGGGCCGCGGTCGCACGGCATCCGGGCGCGGGTGTCCGTCCTCACATCTACGGTACGGACGACTGTGTCTCGCCAGTCGGACAGAGGCCGTCCACGAGCGGGGGACGGCCGGTCGGGGGGGTGTGTTACCCGGCGAGGACGACGTTGGAACCCTTCACGGTGATCTCCACACCGTTGCGGCCCGCCTCGACCTTGTCGAGGGTGATGCCGCCGGGCAGGTCGTCGATCTTCTGCTCGAAGTCGGTGATCGAGCGGACCTCGTTCTCCGCGGCCTGCACCCCGCCGAAGCTGGGCAGCGAGTCGGCGTGCACCCGGACGGTGTCGCCCTCGACGCCGACCGTGCTGAGCACGGACAGGGGCTGGGGCAGCTTGGTGCCGAGGACGGTCGCCTCGACGGTGACCTTGATCTTGCCGTTGCCGCCGTCGGAGAGGCCGATGACCTCGGCGGTGACACCCGGCGCGACGTCGGTGGGCTCGCTCTTGGCAGTCTTCAGCAGCTCGGCGTAGCTGATGGACGCCGTGCCGGTGGCGGTGGCGGCCGTGGCGGAGCTGAAGTCGCCGGAGAACTCGACCCCCTTCATGTTCGCTTCGAGGTCCTGGATGCGGATCTTCTGGCCCTCGGCACCGGCGGCGGCCTCGTAGTCGTCGATGCCGACCTCGACGTCGTCCAGCTCGCCGCCGACGACCTGGGTGAGGAAGGGGAAGCCCTTGATGGACACGTCCGGGGTGGCGGCGAGGTTCTCGGTCGCCTTCAGCTTGGACGCGGCCTCGTCCTCCGCGAAGTTCACGGCGAGGCGGTCCGCGAGCACGAACAGACCGCCCAGGACCACGACGAGGATCAGCAGTATTCGAAGGGCACGCATGCGGTTGGTTCCCCCACCCGGACGGTCAGACGGTCGATGAGGATTCAAGGTAACGCGCCGCGGAACCGGTTCCACGGGATTGTCGATCAGCTGTGACATGCCTCGCCCGGCCTTCGGGGGGCCCACCGCACCCCCTCTGTCCGGCCGGGCGGGTCGGATCAGGTCAGGGCGCGGCCCAGTACGTAGACCACCGGGGCCGCCGCGGACAGGGGCAGCGCCACACCCGCAGTGAAGTGGACGAAGCGGGAGGGATAGTCGTAGGCGGCGACGCGGTGGCCGATGAGGGCGCAGGCCGCCGCTGCCGCGCCGAGGAGCGCGCCCTTGCTGCCCAGGCCGGTCATACCGCCGACGGCGATGCCCGCACCCGCCGCGGCGAGCAGGGAGACGATCACCGAGACCGGGGTGGGCAGCGGCAGGGCACGGGCCAGGACGGCGACCGCCACCGCGGCCGCGCCGACCGTGACCGCGTCCGGGTCGGCGCCGAGGTGACCGGTGGCGACGATGGCCAGGGCGGCCGAGGCGACGGTGGCCATCAGGCCGTACATGCGCTCGTCGGGGTCGGCGTGGGAGCGGAGCTGGAGGACCAGGCAGAGCAGGACCCAGACGCCGAGGGTGCCGAGGATCGCGGCGGGGGCGTGCTCGCGGCCGGCGGCGAGGAGCGCTGCGTCCGCGGCCAGCGCGCCCAGGAAGGCGAGCGCGATGCCCTGCCGGGCGGGCCACATGCCGTTCAGCCGGAACCAGCCGGCGGCCGTGACGGCCTGGAGGACGACGAGCGGGACGAGCAGCGCGTACGTGCCCACGGCCGCCGCACCCGACAGGAGCAGGCCGAGCAGGGCGGTGAGCGCGGCGGGCTGCATACCGGGCTCGATGATCGGTGAGCGGCCCTCGAGGCGGGCGCGCTGCGCGTCGGTGACGCGGGCGTTGCCGGCGAGGGTCGCGGGACCGTAGGAGGGGCCCGCCCCGGGCGCGTCCGGGATCGGGGACGCGTCCGCGGTCGTGTTCGGGGCCCGTTGCGGGGTGGGTCCCTGCTCGGGGGCGGCGGGCGGGTGGGCCGCCTGCTGCCAGGCCGGAGCGGGGGACGGGGAGGGGGTCTCGCCGGTCTGCGGGGGCAGGTACGCCGTCTCCCCGGCGTCCACCGGGGCGAGCGGCGGCTGCACGCTCGTCTCCCAGGTCTGGCCCTGCCACTGCTGGGTGTACTGGAGCGCCGCCTGCGGGTCGTCGTACCCCTGGTGGTACGGCTGCTGCCCCGGCCAGACCTGCGGCTGCTGCGGCTGCTGCGGCTGCTGGGCGTACGGGTGGTAGGCCTCGTACTGCTGGCCGTCCCCGTACGGCTGCCCGCCCTCGTACTGCTGCCGGCCTTCGTGGTGCTGCCTGCCCTCGTACTGCGGGTCGCCCTCGTACTGCTGCCGGTACGGCTGGTCGGTCATCGTCACCCTCCTGCGAACGGCGGGAGCACCTCGACCGTGCCGCCGTCGGCCAGCCGTACCGTCTCATGTGCGCGGGTGCCCACGGGGTCGCCGTCGACGAGGTAGGAGCATCGCCGCAGGACACGCGTGAGTTCACCGGGGTGTCGCTGCCGCGCGGCCTCGAGCGCCTCGGCGAGGGTGGCCGCGTCGTACGGCTCCTCGGCGACGCCCGCCGCGGCCTTGGCGGCCGCCCAGTAGCGCACCGTGCCCTTTGCCATCTCGTTCCTCAGTCAGTCCGGTCAGTGCATCGACGGTCAACAGGGCCAGGCTAGCCCGCCCGGGAGACCGCCCAGTCCCCGATGCGGGCCAGCAGCCCGTCGTCGGCGGCGTGCTCGGCGTGGCCCATGCCGGGCTCCAGCCAGAGTTCGCCGTGTTCACCGGCGGCCTCGGCGAGCATCCGGGGGTGGTCGACGGGGAAGTAGCCGTCGCTGTCGCCGTGGACGATCAGCAGCGGCGTCGGGGCGATCTTCGGAACCGCCTGCACCGGGGAGAGCGGCACCGGGTCCCAGGCGCGGTGGTGGATGCGGGTGCGCAAGCCGTAGCGGCCGACCAGCCGGCCCTCGGGGCGGGTGACCAGCCAGTGCAGCCGGCGCATGGGAGCCGTGCCCCGGTAGTACCAGCGGGCGGGCGCGCTGACCGAGACGACCGCGTCGACCGTGCGCGGGTACAGCGCCGCGTGCCGCAGCACCACCGAGCCGCCCATGGAGAAGCCGACGGTGACCACGCGCGCGTGTCCGAGCCGGCGGGCTCCGTCCACCGCGGCCACCAGGTCGAGGACCTCCCGGTCGCCGACCGTGGAGCGCCCGCCGGAGCGGCCGTGGCCGCGGAAGGAGAAGGTGAGCACGGCGCCGTGCCGGGCGAGCGCGGCGGCGACCCGCCGCACGTGGGGGCGGTCCACGTCGCCGGTGAAGCCGTGCGCCACCACGAACACCGGATGGCCGGCGGGCAACCCCGAGGTGTCGTATACGACCGGTCCCGGGTCGTATACGGAATCGAGGGAGACACCGTCGGCGGTGTGCAGGAACGTCCGCAATCGTGCTGGTCTGTTCGTCTCGGAGTTCGGACGAATGACGGAACGTGCCCTGTGACCTGCCGCGCCGTTGCTCATGTGGGCTATTCTGCTGAACAGAGGACTCGGGCAGCGAAGCCCCCGGGTCCTTTTGTGCTTTCGGAAGCGCTGTATACGAAGCGGGAAACACCAGGTGACCGCGGGTGTACGGGCCTCGGGACGCGCAGAGCAGTGCCGCAGTGCCGCAAACGTCCTCGCAGGGACCGAGGAGGAACCAGACGTATGAGTTCTCTGCTGCTCCTGACCAACGCCCTCCAGCCGTCGACGGAGGTGCTGCCCGCGCTCGGACTGCTGCTGCACAACGTGCGTGTGGCTCCGGCCGAGGGCCCGGCCCTCGTCGACACCCCGGGCGCCGACGTGATCCTGATCGACGGGCGCCGTGACCTTCCACAGGTGCGCAGCCTGTGCCAACTGCTGCGCTCCACCGGGCCGGGCTGTCCGCTCGTCCTCGTCGTCACCGAGGGCGGCCTCGCGGCCGTCACCGCCGACTGGGGCATCGACGACGTCCTCCTCGACACCGCCGGCCCGGCCGAGGTCGAGGCGCGGCTGCGGCTGGCCATGGGCCGCCAGCAGATCGTCGCCGACGACTCCCCCATGGAGATCCGCAACGGCGACCTGTCGGTGGACGAGGCGACCTACTCGGCCAAGCTCAAGGGCCGCGTCCTCGACCTCACCTTCAAGGAGTTCGAGCTGCTGAAGTACCTGGCCCAGCACCCGGGCCGCGTCTTCACACGTGCGCAGCTCCTGCAGGAGGTGTGGGGCTACGACTACTTCGGCGGCACCCGCACGGTCGACGTGCACGTACGACGGCTGCGCGCCAAGCTCGGCCCCGAGCACGAGTCGCTCATCGGAACCGTCCGCAACGTCGGTTATCGATTCGTTACGCCCGAGAAGGTCGAGCGGGCCGCCGACGAGTCCAAGGCCGCAGCGGACCGGTCAAAACGGAGCAATGCGGACAACGAGGTGTCCGTGGACGCCGACGAGGTCACGGCCGAGGCGTGAGGCTGCTCAGGGCGGGCACCGCTCCCGCAGGGGGAAGCGCTCCCGCGCCCTGCCCGGCGCGGATCCATCCGCGTAGACTCCGCGCGTGGCCAAGGTAACCAGGGATGACGTGGCGCGGCTGGCAGGCACTTCCACTGCCGTCGTCAGCTACGTCATCAACAACGGACCCCGGCCGGTCGCCCCGGCCACGCGCGAGCGTGTCCTCGCCGCGATCAAGGAGCTGGGGTACCGGCCCGACCGTGTCGCCCAGGCGATGGCGTCCCGGCGCACGGACCTCATAGGCCTGATCGTCCCGGACGCGCGCCAGCCCTTCTTCGGGGAGATGGCGCACGCGGTCGAGCAGGCCGCGTCCGAGCGCGGGAAGATGGTGCTGGTCGGCAACTCCGACTACATCGGCGAGCGCGAGGTGCACTACCTGCGGGCGTTCCTCGGGATGCGCGTCTCGGGGCTCATCCTGGTCTCCCACGCCCTCAACGACCTGGCCGCCGCCGAGATCGACGCCTGGGACGCCCGGGTCGTCCTGCTGCACGAGCGGCCCGAGGCCATCGACGACGTCGCCGTCGTCACCGACGACCTGGGCGGCGCCCAGCTCGCCGTACGCCATCTGCTGGAGCACGGCTACGAGTACGTCGCCTGTGTCGGCGGCACCGCCGAGACGCCCGCCGTCGGCGACCCCGTCTCCGACCACGTCGAAGGCTGGCGGCGCGCCATGGACGAGGCGGGGATCCCCACCGAGGGCCGGCTCTTCGAGGCGCCGTACAACCGCTACGACGCCTACCGGGTGGGCCTGGAGCTGCTGTCGGGCCCCGACCGTCCGCCCGCCGTCTTCTGCTCCACCGACGACCAGGCGATCGGCCTGCTGCGCGCGGCGCGCGAGCTGCGCATCGACGTGCCCGGCGAACTGGCCGTGGCCGGCTTCGACGACATCAAGGAGGCGGCGCTCGCCGACCCGCCCCTGACCACGATCGCGTCCGACCGCCCGGCGATGGCCCGCGCGGCCGTCGACCTGGTCCTGGACGACGGTCTGCGGGTCGCCGGATCGCGCCGCGAGCGGCTGAAGCTGTTCCCGTCGCGGCTGGTGCCGCGCCGGTCCTGCGGCTGCGCGTAGCAGCCGCCCCCCGGCCTGGATGAGGGTTCGCTGAGAGCCCCCGCCCGAACGCCGGGACGGCCTTCATATCGGGCACACGAGCTTCTGCCGGGGTTCTCAGGGAGCACTCAGGGAGCTCTCATGGTCGGGCGGGAAGCTCAGTGCCATGACCGAGAGCATCCGCCGCGACGGCGAGTACGACACCCCGTACCAGAACCCGTACCAGGGCGCCCGGCAGCACGCCTCCGCCCCGGTGAACCCCGAATGGCCGCCCCCGCCGGCCTACGAGCCCACGCCGGGCACCGGCAGCGGCGGGACCGCTCTCCTCACCCCCACGACGGCCGGCCCCGTGCCGAGGAAGCGCGCCCGGGGCCCGCTGGCGCTGCTCGCCGCCGTGGCGATCGTCGCCGCGGCGATCGGCGGCGGCACGGCGTACGGCATCCAGGAACTGACCGGCAAGAACGACGTGGTCGCCGCCTCGACCACCACCAGCGTGGTGCCCTCCAGCAAGAAGGGCGACGTCGCCGCCATCGCCGCGGCGGTCAGCCCGAGCGTCGTGGAGATCAACGCCACCCTCGCCGACGGCTCCTCCACCGGCTCCGGCGTGATCATCACCTCCGGCGGCGAGATCCTCACCAACAACCACGTCATCTCGGGCGCCTCCTCGGTCAAGGTGACGACCAGCGACGGCAGGACCTACACCGCGAACGTCGTCGGCACCGACAGCAAGAAGGACCTCGCGCTGATCAAGCTGCAGAACGCCTCCGGCCTGAAGGCGGCGAGCCTCGGCAACTCCGACGCCGTCCAGGTCGGCGACACGGTCGTGGCGATCGGCTCCCCCGAAGGCCTGACCGGCACCGTCACCAGCGGGATCGTCTCCGCCCTCGACCGCGACGTGACCGTCTCGACCGACGAGAGCCAGGGCCGGCAGCAGCAACAGCAGGGCGGCGGCTGGCCGTTCGAGTTCGGCGGCCGGGAGTTCAACGGCGACACCGGCTCCTCCACGACGACGTACAAGGCGATCCAGACCGACGCCTCGCTGAACCCCGGCAACTCCGGCGGTGCGCTGATCGACGCGAACGGCAACGTCATCGGCATCAACTCCGCGATGTACTCCGCCGCGGACGCGACCTCCTCCGACGCCGGCAGCGTCGGCCTCGGCTTCGCCATCCCCATCAACACCGTCAAGTCCGACCTCGCGACGCTGCGAGCCGGCGGCTCCGACAACTGACACCGGCCAGGACCGCAGGGAGCACGTCATGATCAAGCAGTTTTCGCACCAGGTGACCGGCGCCGGCGCGGCCGACCTCGCCCTGGCCCTCGGCGTGGCGCACGAGCTGCACCCGCCGGTGACGCGGGCCCCGGAGATCACCGCCGCGTCGGCCGCGGCCCGCCGCTCCGCCGCCCGTCGCCGCCGGACCGTCCGCGCCTGACCCCCTCTAGGCTGAAAGCGTTCAGCCCCCCTCCACCGCATCCGAGGAACCCACGCCCATGAGCCCCGCCGAAGGCGACCGTGACCCCCAGCGCATCCTGATCGTCGACGACGAGCCGGCGGTGCGCGAAGCACTCCAGCGCAGCCTCGCCTTCGAGGGGTACGACACGGAGGTCGCCGTGGACGGCACGGACGCCCTGGAGAAGGCGACCGCCTACCGGCCCGACCTGGTGGTCCTCGACATCCAGATGCCCCGCATGGACGGGCTGACCGCCGCCCGCCGCATCCGCGGCGCGGGCGACACCACCCCGATCCTGATGCTGACCGCCCGCGACACGGTCGGCGACCGGGTCACGGGGCTGGACGCGGGGGCCGACGACTACCTGGTCAAGCCCTTCGAGCTGGACGAACTGTTCGCCCGCGTCCGCGCCCTGCTGCGCCGCAGCTCCTACGCGGCCGCCGTGACCCGCAGCGTCCAGGACGACGAGGCACTCACCTTCGCCGACCTGCGCATGGACCTCGCGACACGCGAGGTCACGCGCGGCGGACGGGCCGTGGAACTGACCCGCACCGAGTTCACGCTCCTGGAGATGTTCATGGCGCACCCGCGTCAGGTCCTCACCCGCGAGCAGATCCTGAAGGCCGTCTGGGGCTTCGACTTCGAGCCGTCGTCCAACTCGCTGGACGTGTACGTGATGTACCTGCGCCGCAAGACGGAGGCGGCGGGCGAACCGCGGCTCGTGCACACCGTGCGGGGCGTGGGGTACGTGTTGCGGCAGGGCGGGGCGGAGTGAACCGGGTCGCCCGGTGGTTCCGAGCCCTGCCGATCCGGGCGCGGCTGTCGATGCTGGTCGCCGCCGCCGTGGCGTTCGCGGTGGCGGCGGTTTCGGTGACGTGCTGGTTCATCGTGCAGGGCAAGCTGATGGACCAGGTCGACGACGACCTCCAGAAGGGCATGCGCGCGCCCGGGCCGCAGATCCTCGGCGCCCTCAACGACTGCACCGAGACGCCGGCGGGCACCACCAACCCCTTCCGCAACAACTACCTCCAGGTGGTCACGGAGGACGGGACGATCTGCGTCCTCCAGGACTCCATCGGCAAGGTGAAGGTCACCGCCTCCGACAAGGCGGAGATCAGGGCCGGCGAGACCGACAGGCTGTACTTCCGCGACGGCACCGACGGCGACGGCAACGCCGTCCGCGTGCTGGTCCAGCCGCTCGGCACCACCACCGTCGGCGGGCAGGTCGGCCCCCGTGTCGGGCTCGTCGTCGCCGTCTCGCTGAAGAGCACCCAGAACACGCTCAACGACCTGGCCCTGATCCTCCTGCTGGTCTCCGGCATCGGGGTGGTCGGCGCCGGCGCAGCGGGCCTCGCGGTCGCCCGGGCCGGTCTGCGTCCCGTCGACAGGCTGACCGAGGCCGTCGAGCACGTGGCGCGCACCGAGGACCTGAACGTGCGCATCCCCGTCGAGGACGCCGCCGACGACGAGGTCGCCCGCCTGTCCCGTTCCTTCAACTCGATGACGTCCTCGCTGGCCAGCTCCCGTGAGCTGCAACAACAGCTGATCGCGGACGCGGGGCACGAACTGCGGACCCCGCTGACCTCCCTGCGCACCAACATCGAGCTCCTGACCCGCAGCGAGGAGACGGGCCGGCCGATCCCCGAGGCGGACCGCAAGGCGCTCCTCGCGTCGGTGAAGGCGCAGGTGACCGAGCTGGCCGCGCTGATCGGCGACCTCCAGGAGCTGTCGCGGTCGGAGGGGCAGCGCGGTGAGCGCGTGCAGGTGGTGTCGCTGGAGGACACCGTGGAGGCGGCGCTGCGCCGGGCACGGCTGCGCGGCCCGGAGCTGACCATCACGGCCTCCCTCGAACCCTGGTACACCCGGGCGGAGCCGGCCGCGCTGGAGCGGGCGGTGGTCAACGTCCTGGACAACGCGGTCAAGTTCAGCCCGGACGGCGGCACGATCGAGGTGCAGCTCAGCGGGGGCGTCCTGACCGTCCGCGACCACGGGCCCGGCATCCCCGAGGACGAACTGCCCCACGTCTTCGACCGGTTCTGGCGCTCCCCCAGCGCCCGCGCCCTGCCGGGTTCCGGCCTCGGCCTGTCGATCGTGGCCCGTACCGTGCAGCAGGCCGGCGGCCAGGTCTCCCTGGCCCGCGCGGAGACCGGCGGCACGGTGGCGACGGTACGGCTGCCGGGGGCGCCGACCCCTCCGCCGGAGACACCTCCCGTGTGAGGCGGCAACCTTTCCGTTCCGTGCGGCGACCCCCGAGCGGTCCCGAGTCCCCCACACACGGAACGGATGGTCGTATGAGCGCGCACCGCGACACTGACACCGGCAGGCCCCGCCACCGCAGGCGCAGGAGGGCACTCGCGGTCATGGTGCCCGTGGCGGCACTGACGGCGGCCGGCGCCCTGACGTACGGCGTCGGCGTCCCGGACGAGGCGTCCGCCGCGGCCCCGTCCTGGGCCACCGCCACCGCCGACGGGTTCGCCTCCGTCAACGCCCTCGGGCAGAACGGCACCTACGGCGGCCGTGACGGCAGGACGGTCACGGTCAGGACGCTCGCCGATCTCGAGAAGTACGCGACGGCCGCCGAGCCCTACGTGATCGTCGTCGCGGGAACCATCACCATGAACCCGGTCGGCAAGGAGATCAAGGTCGCCTCCGACAAGACCATCGTCGGCGCCGGCACCTCCGGTCACATCGTCGGCGGGGGCTTCTTCCTCGGCCAGGGCGTCCACAACGTGATCATCCGGAATCTGACGATCCGGGACGCGTACCAGGGTGTCTGGAACGACAAGGAGCACGACTTCGACGCCGTCCAGATGGACGGGGCGCACCACGTGTGGATCGACCACAACGACCTGCGGCACATGGCCGACGGCCTGATCGACGTCCGCAGGGACAGCACGTACGTGACCGTGTCCTGGAACAGGCTGAGCGACGACAACAAGGCCTTCGGCATCGGCTGGACCGAGAACGTCGTCACCGACATCACCGTCCACCACAACTGGATCCGCGAGACCGAGCAGCGCAACCCGTCGACGGACAACGCCGCCCACGCGCACCTCTACAACAACTTCCTCGAGGACGTCCCGGGCACCGCGATCAAGTCCTCGTACGGCAACTACGCGCGCGGCAGGACCAAGATGCTCCTGGAGAACTCCTACTTCCAGGGCGTCACCAACCCGGTCATCAAGGACGCCACCGCCTCCCTCGTGCAGAAGGGGAACACCTTCGTCTCGACGAGCGGGCGCAACGAGAGCGGGGGAAGCGCCTTCGACCCGAAGACGTACTACCCCTACACCCTCGACAGGACCGCCGCCGTGCCCGCGCTCCTGAAGTCCGGTGCCGGCCCCCGCACCTCGATCGGTACGGCCCCGGCGGCCACGAAGGCGGCCGCCGCGACGACGCTCACCGTCGCCAAGGACGGCAGCGGGCAGTACCGGACCGTGCAGGCGGCCGTGAACGCCGTCCCCGCGAACAACCCCTCGCGGGTGGTGATCAGGATCAGGCCGGGCACGTACCGCGAGACGGTCAAGGTCCCGTCCGACAAGCCGCACGTCACCTTGCAGGGCACGGGCGCCAGCCGCAGGGACACCGTCATCGTCCACAACAACGCGGCGGGCACGCCGAAGCCCGGCGGTGGCACCTACGGCACGGGAGGCAGCGCCACCGTCGCCGTCGAGGCGGACGACTTCCAGGCCCGCAACCTGACCGTCTCCAACGACTTCGACGAGGCCGCCAACCAGTCCCTGTCCGGTCACCAGGCCGTCGCCCTGCGCACCGCCGCCGACAAGGTGTTCCTCGACGGCGTCATCGTCAGCGGCGACCAGGACACCCTGCTCGTGGACACCGCCGCCAAGGACCGGCTGGGCCGGGTCTACATGACCAACTCCTACGTCATCGGCAACGTCGACTTCGTCTTCGGCCGGGCCAGCGCGGTCATCGACCGGTCCGTCATCACCCTGAAGAAGCGCTGGAACGGCACCTCGGCCGGTTACGTCACCGCCCCCAGCACGGCCGCGGGCCGCAAGGGCATCCTGATCGCCAACTCCACGGTCGAGGGCGACGTCTCCGCCCGCAGCTTCTACCTGGGCCGCCCCTGGCACGCCGGCGGCGACGCGAGCCTCGACCCGCAGACGACGGTCCGCAACACCACGCTCAGCGCCGCGATCAGGACCGCTCCGTGGACGGACATGAGCGGCTTCTCCTGGAAGGAGGACCGGTTCGCCGAGTACCAGAACAAGGGTGCGGGCGCGGGCGCCCAGAGCGGTGACCGGCCGCACCTGACCGACGCCCAGGCCGCGACGCAGGAGGTCGCCGACTGGCTGGCGGGCTGGACGCCCACGGCCTCCTGACCCGTCGGGCCGGGCGGGGCGACTGTCGGAGGGGCTCCGTAGGGTAGGGGCCATGCCGGAAGAGTCGCCCCTGATCCGCAGCCTGCGCACGGCAGTTGCCGCGGCCCCCACCGACGTCCCCCTGCGTCTGCACCTGGCCGAGCTCCTCCTCGGCGACGGACGGCCCGACGCCGCCGTCGCCGAGGTCGCCGTCGCCCTGCAGCACACGCCGGGGGACGCGCAGGCGCGGGAGCTGATGGCGCGGGCGATGGGGGTGCCCACCCATCAGGCCGCGGACCCTGCAACGCCCCAGGCACCCCGGACCTCTCAGGCCACGCGGTCCCCTGAGGCCGGTCAGCCGCCTCAGCCGCCCCAGGCCCCTCGAGCGGTCCAGGCCCCTCAGGCTCCGCAGCCCACGGAGCCGCCGACGGCTCCCCCGGGGTTCGACTGGAAGGCCGCCGAGGACCAGGTCGGGGACGTGGTGCCGCCGAGGTTCGTGCAGACACCGGTGCGCGCCGACGGACAGGACGACCCCGGCGACGCCGACGCGTGGGACGTCGAGCGGCCCGGCACCGTACGCCTCGCCGACGTCGGCGGCATGCAGGACGTGAAGGACCGGCTGGAGGCCGCCTTCCTCGCGCCGCTGCGCAACCCCGAACTGCGCCGCCTGTACGGCAAGAGCCTGCGCGGCGGCCTGCTGCTGTACGGTCCGCCCGGCTGCGGCAAGACGTTCATCGCCCGCGCGGTCGCCGGCGAACTCGGCGCCGCCTTCCTGTCGGTGTCCGTCAACGACGTCCTCGACATGTGGATCGGCAACTCCGAGCGCAACATGCACGAGGTCTTCCAGACCGCCCGCCGGCAGGCGCCGTGCGTGGTCTTCCTCGACGAACTGGACGCGCTGGGCGCCAAGCGCAGCCGCACCGCGCACAGCGGCATGCGCACCACCGTCAACCAGCTGCTCACCGAACTCGACGGCATCGAGGCCGCCGCCAACGAGGGCGTGTTCGTGCTGGCCGCCACCAACGTGCCCTGGGACGTGGACCTCGCCCTGCGCCGCCCCGGCCGCCTGGACCGCACCCTGCTGGTGCTGCCGCCCGACGCCCCGGCCCGCGAGGCGATCCTCCGCTACCACCTGCGCGAACGGCCCGTCGAGAACATCGACCTGGGCAGGCTCGCCAAGGCCACCGACGGCCTGTCCGGCGCCGACCTGGCCCATGTCTGCGAGGCGGCGGCCGAACGCGCGCTGCTGGAGTCCGCCCGCGCCGGCACCGTCCGCATGATCGGCATGAAGGACCTGCTGGCCGCCGCGAAGGACGTCGTCCCCTCCGCCGAGCCCTGGTTCGCCTCCGCCCGCAACGTGGCGATGTTCGCCAACGAGGGCGGTATGTACGACGATCTGGTCGCCTACCTGAAGAAGAGACGCAAGCTGTGAGCACCGTGCACCCCGTCGTGGAACGGGCCGACGCCCTCATCGACCTCAAACGCTGCGAAGAAGCCAGACAGCTCCTGGCCACACGACTCGCGGAGGACCCGGACGACGTCCGCGCCTGGGTCAAACTGGCACGCAGCCACCTCCAGGACGTCGAGGACGGGGCGAAGGCGCTGGAGGCCACCGAACGGGCCCTCGCCCTGGCCCCCCAGGACATCGGCGCGCTCATCATGCACGCGCACGCCCTGAAAGCCGTCGGCGGCCGGTTCCACGAGACCGAGGACGTGCTGCGCGAGGTCATCCGCCTCGCCCCCGACTACTGGTACGGCTACGCGCTGCTCGGCCACTGGCTGTACCGCATCCGCGCGGTGGAACACGGCCGGGCCCACGGCGCGGTGAGCCGTTCGGCCATGGAGGGCTTCCTGCGGGAGTCGGGCGAACTCGCCCAGGAGGCGATCCGGCTGGCACCGGAGGAGGTGTTCGCCTACGAGGTGGCGTGGTTGATCGCCGACCTGGCGAACAACCGGACCGTGGCCGCCCAGTTGGACGAGGCGATCCTCCGGCTCGACCCCCAGCACCGGGCCGCCCTGGAGCGGCGGACGGCCAGGGAGGCGGACGCACCCGGCGTGCAGGCCGGCGAGGCCGCCACCCTGTACGCCGACGCGCTGGCCGCCGCCCCCGACTCGACGGTGATGCAACGTGGCCTGGACGAGGCCTCCTACCGGCTGCTGCGGGGCGTCCGCTGGCTGGCCCTGCTCTGTGTGGCCCTCGCCGGGGTGGGGCTCGACCTCTTCGCCCCGGAGGGGGAGGTCCGGCGCGAACTGCCGCTGCCGCTCGGCCAGCGGCTGTGGGACCTCGTGCCGATGACCGTGATCTGGGCGCTCGGCGCCCTGCTGCGGTACCGCCGGCTGCGGGCGGGTGTCCGGGTCAACCTCGGGTCGCTGGTCCGACGCCGCGCCTGGCCCCGCGTCGTCCTGGCGCAGGCGGCCTGGGCGATGCTGTGCGCCCTGCTGCTCACCCAGGTGCCCTGGTCGGAGCGGACGGTTCCGCAGGTGATCTTCTGGGCGGGGCTGCTGCCGACGCTGGCGACCGTGTGGTTCGACCGGCGCAAGGTCTGAGCGGGAGTCACACCTCCCCGGCCGTCACCCGCGGCCCCCTCGTGTCGTCCGCCGCCGCCCCCTGCGGCCACGGTGCGGCCGGCCTCGCGTACCTCCCGCGCGGGCGGCGGGTTCGTCGTGGGTGCCCCCTCGACCGGGCGACCCTCGTCGACGGCGAGGACCCGCCCGGCATCCGGCATCCGGCATCCGGCATCCGGCATCCGGCATCCGGCATCCGGCATCCGGCATCCGGCATCCGGCATCCGGCATCCGGCATCCGGCGGGAGGCTCGGCTCGTGGGTGGGCGTGAGTCCTCGTCGCCGGCGAGAAAAGCGAGCGGGGCCCGGTCCGTCCACGGCGAGGCGTGACGGACCGGGCCCCGGAGGGGGCCGGGAGGCCTACTTCACGATCGTGATGCGGTTCGCCGCCGGAGGCTCGATCGGGTCGGCGGGCGAGGAGTTCGCCGTCAGGTACCGCTCCAGGGCGGCCAGGTCGTCGATGCCGACCAGGTCGTTCGTGCCCTGGCCCAGCGTGGTGATGCCGTCGCCGCCGCCCGCGAGGAAGCTGTTCGTCGCGATGCGGTAGGTGGCGGCCGGGTCGACGGCCGCGCCGTTCAGCCGGATGGAGTCCGTGACGACACGGTCGGCGCCGGTCTTCGTCAGGTCCAGCGTGTACGTCAGGTTGGCGGACGGCTGGAGGATCTTCGGCGCGGACGCGTTCGAGCCGCTCACCTGCTCCTTGAGGATCTGGACCAGCTGGGCGCCGGTGAAGTCCTGGAGGTTCACGGTGTTGGAGAACGGCTGGACGGTGAAGCCCTCCGCGTACGTCACCACACCGTCGCCCTCGCTGCCCTTGGCCGCGTAGGTCAGGCCCGCCCGGACACCGCCCGGGTTCATCAGCGCGAGGTCGGTCTCCGGGTCCAGCTCCTTGCCGTACGCGAGCTGCGCGTCGGCGATCAGGTCACCCATCGGGGACTCGGTGCCCGTGTTGGGGACGTCGGCGGAGACATAGCCGATCGCGCGGTTGCCGATGGGCGCCGCGAGCGTGTTCCACCTGCTGATCAGCTCGGTCATGTCCGGCGCCTTGGGGACGGTCCGGGTGACCACGTGGTTCGCCGACTTCACCGCCGTACGGGCGATGTCGCCCGTGAAGCGGTCGTAGGTCAGCGTGGTGTCCGTGTACAGGCGGCCGAAGGAGGCCGCCGAGGTGACCGTGCGCGGCCGGCCCGACGGGTCGTTGACGGTGCACGCGTACGCGGCGTGGGTGTGGCCCGTCACCAGCGCGTCCACCTGCGGCGTGATGTTCTTCGCGATGTCGACGATCGGCCCGGAGATGCCGTCACCCGCGCCCGGCGAGTCGCAGTCGTAGTTGTACGACGTCGACGCCGGCAGACCGCCCTCGTGGATCAGCGCCACGATGGACTTCACGCCCTGGCGCTGGAGCACCTTGGCGTACGTGTTGATGGTCTCGACCTCGTCCTTGAACTTCAGGCCCTTGACGCCCTCGGCGGACACGACACCCGGGGTGTCCTCCAGGGTCACGCCGATGAAGCCGATCTTGACGTCCTTCTTCTTCCAGACCCAGTACGGCTTCAGGATCGGCCGGCCGGTCTTCTCGTCCAGGACGTTCGCCGCCAGGTAGGGGAAGTCGGCGCCCGCGAAGCCCTGGTCCGTGTAGCAGCCGTCCGTCGGGTGGCACCCGCCGTTCTGCAGCCGGGCCAGCTCCTTCGCGCCCTCGTCGAACTCGTGGTTGCCGACGGAGGTGACGTCCAGGTCCAGCTTGTTCAGCGCCTCGATGGTGGGCTCGTCGTGGAACAGACCCGAGATCAGCGGGGAGGCGCCGACCATGTCGCCGCCGGCCGCGGTGATCGAGTAGCCCTTGCCCGCGCGGGCCTGACGCAGGTGCGTCGCGAGGTACTCCACACCGCCCGCGTCGATCGTCTTCGTCGTGCCGTCGTGCTGGATCTCGGTGACCCGGCCCGAGGAACCGGCCGGCGGCTCCAGGTTGCCGTGCAGATCGTTGAACGACAGCAGCTGCACGTCCTGGTAGCGGCTGGGCAGCGGCTTGCCGTACCCGCTGTCGTGCGCGCCCGCCGGGAGCGCGGCGACCATCGCGCCCGCGGTGGCCAGACCCGCGGCCGCCGCGAGCAGCCCGTACGTACGGCGTCTGCGGCTCGGATTCGACTGGGAAGTGGCTGGCATGCGCCCCCCTGTGGTGTCGGCGTCCTCCGGGCCGGCCCGGCCCTGAGAGGCGTGGAAGATGAGTGGCCCCGTCGGGCCGCAGCCTAGAGTCAACGCGCGTAGCGCGACAGGGGGTTCATGATTACATCCTGGTTTCCCTTTGCCCTGACCTTTACCGCCACCTGTGTCTTTTCCGGGCGTTTCGCCTCGCGTGCCGGAACGGCCTTCCCGTGCCGCCACTTTGCCCGACCCGGCCCTTACCCTCGTACGCATGACCAGCGACGACACCGCACGGACCCACGGCTCCCGATCCATCGAGACCCTCTCCGCGCTCTCTCCCGAACAGACCGAGGCCGTCCTCGACCTGCTCACGGACGCCGCCCGGAACGACGGCCAGCAGGCGGTGTCCGAACAGGGCCGGCTGCAACTGCGCGGCGGCGCCCGCGAGGGCGTGGCCCATCTGCTGCTCACCGTCGGCGAGGACCTCGTCGGCTACGCCCAGCTGGAGGACACCGACCCGGTGGAGGCCCCGGCCGCCGAACTCGTCGTCCACCCGCTGCACCGCGGGCACGGACACGGTCGTGCGCTCGGTTCCGCCCTGCTCGCCGCCTCCGGCAAGCGGCTGCGGGTCTGGGCCCACGGCGGCCACTCCGCCGCCCGGCACCTCGCGCAGGTCCTGGGGCTGACGCTGTTCCGCGAACTGCGACAGATGCGGCGGTCCCTGACCGACCTCGACCTGTCCGATCCGGTGCTGCCCGACGGCGTGACCGTCCGCGCCTTCGTCCCCGGCCAGGACGACGCCGCCTGGCTCGCCGTCAACGCCGAATCCTTCGCCCACCATCCCGAGCAGGGCTCCCTCACCCAGCGCGACCTGGACGACCGCAAGGCCGAGCCCTGGTTCGACCCCGCCGGCTTCTTCCTCGCCTTCCACGCCGACCGGCTCATCGGCTTCCACTGGACGAAGGTCCACGCCGAGGAGGGACTCGGCGAGGTGTACGTCCTCGGCGTCTCCCCCGACGCGCAGGGCGGCGGCCTCGGCAAGTCCCTCACCACGATCGGCCTGCGCCATCTCGCGGCCCAGGGGCTTCCCACGGCGATGCTCTACGTCGACGCCGACAACAAGGCGGCGGTGTCGGTGTACGAGCGGCTGGGCTTCGTCACCCACGAGACGGACCTGATGTACCGGACGGAGACCTGAGCTCTGACCGGCGGGCGGGGACGGCGAGGCGGGGATGCGGGACAGTCAGCTCGGGGACACGGCACTCAGCTCGGGCGCCGGGCAGTCAGGGCGGGCACGCGGCAGTCAGCTCGGGTAGCAGGGAGCTCAGGCACGCGGCAGTCAGCTCGGGTAGCAGGGAGCTCGGGCGCGGGGCACAGGGCGCTTCGCCCACCGGGCCTCGTCCTCACCCCGCCCGACCCCGCCCGACAGGGCGCTTCGCCCACCGGGCCTCGTCCGCACCCGCCCGACAGGGTGAGCGTCGCCCCGGCCGGCGCTCGCCCGCACCCGCCCGACAGGCTCAGTGCCGCCCCGGCCGGATCCGTCCGCACCCGCCCGACGAGGTCGACAGCGCCCGTCCGTTCCGGGTGCGCACCGGTCTGCGTCGCAGTGGCTCCGGTGTGCAGAGCACGCCCGTCGCCGTGGCCGCCCCCAGTACCAGGGCCCATCTGATCCGCGTGGCCTCGCCCCACGGGTCCCAGGGGGCCGCCGACAGTCCCCACCGCTCGGGTATGAGCGCCACCACCGCCGCCGCGCTCGCGAGCAGCACCGCGGTGCCCCTGCCCACCTGCGCCCTGTCCGTAAAGCGGACGGTGACGGCCGCCAGGGCGACGGCGCTGACGGCTAGGGCCGCGGCCTCCAGGGTGGCCCGGGTGAGCGGTGGCCGGGACGGGCCCGGCACCAGGAGCAGGGCCGCCGTCCACCACAGGACCGTCGGTGGGGCGACGAGCGCCAGGCGCAGGCCGACCCGCAGGGGGCGGCCGAGGGGTGAGGTGACCGTCGTGTGCCGGGCGGGGTCGTCCAGGACGTGAGCCAGGCCCAGGGCCCCGGTCAGCGCGGCGAGCCGCAGCAGGAGCAGGCCCGCCCGCTCGTCCGGCGCCCCCTCCGTCCACCGGGGGCTCGCGGCGAGGAGCAGCCCGAGGCCACCGGCCACCGCCGGGACCCGCCAGGGCAGGGTGTGCCACAGGCGCGGCAGGAGCGAGCGCAGCAGGGCGGCGGTGAGGGACGCCGGGACCCGCCCGCGCGGGAGACGCCGCTCTACTCGCACGAGTCCGCTCCCGCCGACACCGGGACCCCCAGAAGCTTCGCCGCCTGAGTCGTCGACGTCCGCGGCGAGGTCAGCTCCGACCAGTGGGAGGTGACCTTCGCGGTGATCTCGGCGCGCGGCCGGGACAGCAGTGCGCGGATCACCGCCGTCTGGCCGGCCGTCAGGGACAGCGGATTCGTCGGGGAGAGGACCACTCCGGAGCCGCTCGTGCTGTCGTCCAGGCGGAGGTTCTGGAAGGTGGTCGTCGGGGTGGCGTCGGCGCCCAGGACCAGCCACATGATCGTCACCGGGCGGGCGTCGCACATGTCCTCACCGTCGGCCTCCCTGCCGGTCACCAGGACCGTGGCGACACCGACCGCGAACTCCGGGACGCGGTTGCCGCCCCAGCGGGTGCCGACCGTCACCTCGTCCGGGGTGCGGGACGGGGTCAGGGTGGTGTCGGTCTCGATGCCGCCGCTGGTGTCGATGCGCTGGCGGACCGTCAGGCGGGCGTCGGCGGCGGTGCCCGCGGCCGACCGGACGCGGGCGACGACGTCGGCCCAGTCGTCCCGCACGACCGTCCACTCGGGGAAGGAGCAGTAGGTCGACCCGTCGACGGCCGTGCACGACTGGACCTTCTGCGGTGACGTGGACGCCGTCTCGCGCGCCGCTTCCAGGGCCGCCGTGTCCCGTGGGACCTGGCCGATCACGCCGGCCGCGGTCGTCGCGAGGGCGAGGGCGGTCGCCGCCTTCAGGCGGACGGTACGGCCGCCGGACAGCAGCATCGCCCCGCAGGTCAGCAGCGCGCACAGGCCCACGAGGTAGAGCGCGTGCCAGCCGGCCGGGCGGCCGAGGAGGTCGGAGGGGACGGGGTCGCCGCCGGAGGTGCTCCAGAACAGGACCGGGGAGAGCCAGCCCACCCACCTGCCCTCGGCCCCGGCCGCCGAGCCCACGACGACGAGCAGATAGGCGGCGACCACGAACAGCATCGGGGCGAAGGGGGTCGGCACGAGACGGGCCAGCAGCACGCCCGTGACGCCGGCCAGCAGCACGGTCAGGGGGGCCACGGCCAGCTCGCCGACCGAACCGTGGCCGATCGCGCCGGGCCTGAGTGCCTGCCAGGTGAACTCGGCCGTGACGACGAGCGCGGTGAGGGCCGCCAAGGGGACCACGGACAGCACATGGGCGGCCGTGCGGCGCCAGGGCTCCATGGGCAGGACGTCGAACTGGTGGCCCGTGCCGTTCTTCCGCGAGCGCAGGGCGGCCGCGTTGGTGCAGATGAGCAGGGCGACGGCGAGGAGCAGGGGCTCGGTCTGGGTGTCGCGGTCGACCATGTGGAGGATCGGGTAATCCGCCATGCCCTCCTTGCCGTTGAACAGGCGCCAGGCGGCGATGCCGAGGTAGAGGGCGAGGAGGAGCAGGACCGGCATCTGCGTGAACAGGTCACGGGCCTCGAAGCGGGCCAGGGCGAGGACGGCGCCGAAGCGGCGACCGTCGCGCAGGGGCTCGGGCGGCGCGGCGGCCCGGTCGCCGATCGGGGTGACCGTGGCGCTCATGCCGTCACCGTGCTGTTCTCGCCGTCGAGGGCGAGCAGGTAGCCGTCCTCCAGGGTGGGTTCGAGGAGGTCGGCGCCCTGCGGGGGGTCGCCGACGTTGCGGAAGGTGCCGGTGCCGGTGCGCCAGCCGGCGAGGGCTCCCGGGTCACGCTCGGCGCTGCTCCAGACCCGGCCGGCCGCGCGGGCGGTCAGCTCGGCGGGGGATCCCTCGAAGCGGATCCGGCCGCGGGCCAGGACCACGACCCGGTGGCAGAGCATCGCCACGTCCTCCGTCTGGTGGGTGGACAGCAGGACCGTGCGGCCGTGGCCGGCGTCGGCGATCAACTCGCGGAACCGCATGCGCTGTTCGGGGTCCAGGCCGACGGTCGGCTCGTCCAGGACGAGGAAGCCGGGGTCGCCGACCAGCGCGGCGGCCAGGGCGACGCGCTGCCGCATGCCGCCGGACAGGCGTTTGATGCGCTGCCCGCGCACGTCCGCGAGATCGACGGCCTCCAGCACGCGCCGCACCTCCCGGAGGCGGGCGCCGCGGTCGGTCAGCTCCTTCAGGATCGCCACGTAGTCGACGAACTCGAAGGCCGTGAAGTCCGGGTGGAAGCCGGGGGTCTGGGGCAGGTAGCCGAGCGTGCGGCGCAGAGCGAGACGGCCGGCCGAGGTGCCCGGGTCGTGACCGAGGACCGTGAACCCGCCGCCGTCGGGCGGCACGGCCGTGGCCAGCACCCGCAACAGGGTGGTCTTGCCCGCGCCGTTGGGGCCGAGCAGGCCCGTGACGCCGCGGGTCAGGCGCAGCGAGACGCCGTCGAGGGCGCGGGTGCCGCCGTAGCGCAGGGAGAGGTCGGTGGCGGTCACCGTGGTGGGTGCGGAGGTCATGCGGGGCTCCAGGAAGTCCGGTCGGTGGATGGGGGCGGGGGCGGCGGCGGTGTCATCCGGCGCCGCCGTCCGCGAAGCCGCCGACGGGACGCGCGTCGAAGCGGTCTCTGGTCCGGTGGAGCAGCACGGTCGCGAGGACCGTGACGGCCGCGGCGGCCGACTGTCCCGTCGCGCCGAAGGGGGCGAGGGTGTGGTGCTGGGCCTGCGCCACCAGCAGCACCGTCAGCCAGGCCCCGCCCACCAGGACGGGTGCGAGGACCGGGCCGAGCCGGGGCGTGAGCGCCAGGCCGGTGGCGGTGAGGGCGAGCGCGGGCAGCAGCCAGCTCAGGGCGAGCAGCCCGTACTCCGGCAGGGCGAGGGTGGCCAGGCCGTTGAACGCGAGGCCCGCGGTGAGCACCGCGGCCGTGCGGATCATCAGCAGCCGGAAGCCGTGGAGCGGGGCGACGAGGGCCATCTCGTACGTCGGGTCGAGGGTCCGCCCGTAGGAGAGGGCCACGCCGGCCGGCGGCAGCAGCGGGGCGAGCGCCAGGAACAGGGCGGGACGGTCCACCACACGCACCGCCAGCACCGTCATGACCAGCAGCGACACCACCGCCAGCAGCCAGGAGCGGCGCAGCACCGGCGTCGCGGTCAGCAGCCGCGCGGTGTGGTCGGCCACCCCGAGCCGCACCATCAGCCGCTCGACGGGACCGGGATGCGGTGCGTCCAGTTCGGCGTCCAGCCGCTCCCAGCCGGCGTCCAGCGCCACGGGGTCGGCCGGTGCGAGCCGGGCCCGGCACTGCGCGCATCCCATGAGGTGCGCGTCGGCCGACCACAGCAGCGGCGGCGCGAGCTCCCCCTGCGCGTAGGCCCGCAGATCCTCTTCTGCCACGTGCCACGTCATGCCAGCGCCTCCCGCAGTTGCTTGCGGGCCCGCTGGGCCCGCGTCTTGACCGTGCCCGGGGGGATGCCGAGCAGGACGGCCGCCTCCCGGGTCGTGAGTCCGTCGATGACGGTGGCCTGGAGGACCGCCCTCAGCTCCGGCGAGAGACGGGTGAGGGCCCCGGCGAGGTCGCCGTGCTCCACACCCGCGAGGACGCGTTCCTCCGCGGAGGCCTCGTCGCGGTGGCGAAGCCGGGCCAGAGCCTGGCGCAGCCGGCCGCGCGCGCCGTCACCGCGGACGGCGTCGACCAGCCGGCGGGCGCCGATGCGCCACAGCCAGCCGGCCACGTCGCCCTCCTCCCGGTAGCGGGCGGTGCCCCGCCACACCGCGAGGAACGTCTCCTGCACGACGTCGTCGACTATCCCGGCGTCGGCGCAACGGCTGCGCATGCGCGCGGTCAGCCACGGCGCGAACCGCCGGTACAGCTCCTCGAAGGCATGACGGTCCCCGTCCGCCGCGATGGCCCGCAGCAGCTCCCCGTCGCTTCTCGTTTCGCTCACATCCCCTCATCGGACGAGCCCCGCCGATCGGTTCACGATCCGGCCCACCGGTTTCCGGGCCCGATCCTCCCGGCTTCCGCTTGACGTCCCCCCACCCCATCCACCGCCCCGCCCTCCTGCTGTGGACGGTCCTGGTCGCCGTCCTCGCCGTGGCGCTGCTGGCGCTGTGGAACCCGCTCACCGACGCGGCGGGCGAGGCCTGGCGACAGTGGGGCGCCTGCGCCGGCACAAGCCGCTGCGCCTACGACCAGGACGCGATCCTGCTGTACAAGGACGTGTACGCCTACACCACGGTCGCCCTGAACGTACTCCCGTTCCTCGTCGCCGCCTGGGCGGGCGCCGCCCTCGTCGGCCGCGAGCTGGAGCACGGCACCGCGCGCCTCGCCTGGACCCAGGGCATCTCCCCCACCCGCTGGCTGGCCGTCAAGCTCGCCCCCGCCGTCCTCGTCGCCGCGGGCACCGGCCTGCTGGTCGTCCTGCACCACCTGGCGTGGCGGGAGGGCGAAGGCCGTATCGACACCGCCAAGAGCTGGTACGACAACCCGACCCTGCACGCCAACGGCACCACCACGGTCGCCTTCGCCCTCGCCGGTCTCGCCGCCGGCGCCCTCGCGGGCCTCGTGCTGCGCCGCACCCTGGCCGCGCTCGTCGTCGGACTGGGCCTCGTCGCCGCCGTCCGGGTCCTGGCCGACCTGGTCATGCCGCACCTGTGGCCGGCCGTCACCCGCGTCACCTCGCTCGGCGCCGGCTACCGCTACGACGGCGCCCTCGTCGACTCCGGCTTGGTCACGTCCGGCGGGGCGCACATCGCCGACCCGGCTGCGGCCCGCTGGACGTCGCCGGCTGCAACGCCCTGTACGCCGAGCTCGACGCCACCGGCTTCTACGCCACCGGCTTCTACGCCACCTACCACCCGCACTCCCACTACTGGCCGCTCCAGCTGACTACGACCGCCCTGGTCCTGACCGTCGCCGCCGCCCTCACCCTGGCCGCGTTCGTGCTGCTCCGGCGCTCGACCGCCACCCCTCGGCGCCGCGAGGAGACCGCCGTATGACCGCCGTCGCAACCGCCCGCACCCCGGGCAGCCGGACCGCCGGACCCGCCTCCCGCTGGGGCACCGCGCGGACCGTCCTGCGGCTGCACCGGGCCGCCCTCCTGGTGTGGACCGCGGCCGTGGCGGGCCTGGCGGCCTGGCTGGTGTGGCTGACCGAGGTCACCGCCGAGAAGGCCCGCGCCCGGCAGGAGGCCTGCGACCGGGCGGGCCAGGACTGGTGCGACACGACGGTCGGCGTCGTCGGCTTCGAGGAACCGGTCCACGGGATCGGCCTGGCGACCGGCTTCGCCTTCCTCGCCGTCGCCGCCTTCGCCGGCGGGGGCGCTGATCGGCCGGGACCTGGAGAACGCACCGCGCGCCTCGCCTGGACCCAGGGCGTCACCCCCGCCCGCTGGCTGACCGCCAAGCTCGCCGTCCCCGCGCTCGCCGTGACGCTCGGCACGGCCGTCCTGGTCCTGGCGTTCCGCTGGACGTGGGACACCAACCGGGACCTGCTCTGGGAGGACTGGATGTCCGGGGCGTCCTACGCGGCCCGCGGCGCGACCGTCGGCGCGTACGCCCTGTGCGCCCTCGCGCTCGGCGCGCTCGCCGCGCTCCTGCTGGGACGCACCCTGCCCGCCATGGGCGCCGCCGTCACCACGACCTGGCTGCTCCACTTCGTCCTGGAACGCCACCGCGCCTCCCTGTGGCCCACCGTGACCCGCACCTCGGCGACCCACGTCGACACCCCCGACAACGCGCTGGAGACGCAGTACGGCGTCCTGATCGACGGCCGGTCCACGCCCGGCGTCGACCACGGCGGGTGCGAGGGCCCGGCCGCCGAGATGCGCCGCTGCCTGGACGACCTCGGCGTGACCGGCTACTTCACGCGCTCCCACCCCGAGTCGCACTACTGGCCCCTGCAACTCGTGGAGTCCGGCATCGTCCTCGCCGTCGCCGTCCTCGCGACCACGGCCGCGTTCCGACTGCTGCGCCGCCGCACGGCCTGACCCCGGGCGGCTCACGGACCCGATCCCCGCGGGCCGCCCCCAGATATCCCGCACGCCATGTCGCCGTAACCGTCGGTTCAGACGGCCTTGCGACGCTCGGCCAATGAACCCCGCCGTGCCCGAGCCTTCTCCGCCCCCCGAGGGAATCCCGCTCCGGGGACGCTCCGCCGCGCTCCCGCCCGCACGTTCCGACGCGCCTGTAACGGCGTCGGCGCGGAAGAATGGGTTCATGAGCCAGCAGAACACCCAGGCCCCGATCCAGCACGCACAGCCCTCCGTGGGCTCCATAGCCGCGCACCGCCCGCACACCGTGGCCGCCGTGGTCTCGGATCTGGAACCCGACCTCGATGCCGACCTCGACGAGTACGAGGAGGCGCCGTACGACGGGCCCCAACTGCCGCAGGGTCGTTTCCTCGACCGGGAGCGCAGCTGGCTCGCCTTCAACGAGCGCGTCCTCGAACTGGCCGAGGACCCCAACACCCCGCTCCTCGAACGCGCGAACTTCCTCGCCATCTTCGCGAGCAACCTCGACGAGTTCTTCATGGTCCGGGTGGCCGGTCTGAAGCGCCGCATCGCCACCGGCGTCGCCACCCGCTCCGCCTCCGGCCTCCAGCCCCGCGAGGTCCTGGAGATGATCTGGGCCCGCTCGCGCGAGCTGATGGCCCGGCACGCCGCTACCTACCACGAGGACGTCGCCCCCGCACTCGCGGAGGAGGGCATCCACCTGGTCCGCTGGAGCGAGCTGACCGAGAAGGAGCAGGCGCGGCTCTTCACGCTGTTCCGGCACCAGATCTTCCCGGTCCTCACCCCGCTGGCCGTCGACCCCGCGCACCCCTTCCCGTACATCTCGGGCCTGTCGCTGAACCTCGCGGTCGTCGTCCGCAACCCCGTGAGCGGCCACAAGCACTTCGCGCGCGTCAAGGTGCCGCCGCTGCTGTCGCGCTTCCTGGAGAGCTCCCCCGGCCGCTACGTCCCCATCGAGGACGTCATCGCCGCCCACCTCGAGGAGCTGTTCCCGGGCATGGAGGTACTGGAGCACCACGCCTTCCGCCTCACCCGCAACGAGGACCTCGAGGTCGAGGAGGACGACGCCGAGAACCTCCTCCAGGCCCTGGAGAAGGAGCTCATGCGGCGCCGCTTCGGCCCGCCGGTGCGCCTGGAGGTCGAGGAGTCCATCGACCGCGAGGTGCTCGACCTGCTGGTGCGCGAGCTGAAGATCAGCGAGGCGGAGGTCTACCCGCTCCCCGGCCCCCTGGACCTCACGGGTCTCTTCCGCATCCACAGCCTCGACCGGCCGGAGCTGAAGTACCCGAAGTTCATCGCCGGCACCCACCGCGACCTCGCCGAGGTCGAGTCGGCGAGCCCGCCGGACATCTTCGGCGCCCTGCGCAGCCGGGACGTGCTGCTGCACCACCCCTACGACTCCTTCTCGACGTCCGTGCAGGCCTTCCTGGAGCAGGCGGCCGCCGACCCGGACGTCCTCGCGATCAAACAGACCCTGTACCGGACCTCCGGCGACTCCCCGATAGTCGACGCGCTCATCGACGCCGCCGAGTCCGGCAAGCAGGTCCTCGTGCTGGTGGAGATCAAGGCCCGCTTCGACGAGCACGCCAACATCAAGTGGGCGCGCAAGCTGGAGGAGGCCGGCTGCCACGTCGTCTACGGTCTCGTCGGCCTGAAGACGCACTGCAAGCTGTCGCTGGTGGTCCGTCAGGAGGGCGAGACGCTTCGCCGCTACAGCCACGTCGGCACCGGCAACTACCACCCGAAGACGGCGAGGCTGTACGAGGACCTCGGCCTGCTCACCGCCGACCCGCAGGTCGGCGCGGACCTCTCCGACCTCTTCAACCGGCTCTCCGGCTACTCCCGCCGCGAGACCTACCGCCGGCTGCTGGTCGCCCCCAAGTCCCTGCGCGACGGACTGGTCTCGCGCATCGACAAGGAGGTCCAGCACCACCGCGCCGGACGCCCCGCCTACGTGCGCATCAAGGTCAACTCGATGGTCGACGAGGCCGTCGTCGACGCCTGCTACCGGGCGTCCCAGGCCGGTGTGCCCGTCGACGTGTGGGTGCGCGGCATCTGCGCGGTGCGCCCGGGCGTGCCCGGCCTGTCGGAGAACATCCGCGTCCGCTCGATCCTCGGCCGCTTCCTCGAACACTCCCGGCTCTTCGCCTTCGGCAACGGCGGCGAACCCGAGGTGTGGATCGGCAGCGCCGACATGATGCACCGCAACCTCGACCGCCGTATCGAGGCACTGGTCAGGGTCACCGACCCGGCTCACCGCGCGGCCCTGAACCGGCTGCTGGAGACCGGCATGTCCGACGCCACCGCCTCCTGGCACCTCGGCCCGGACGGCGAGTGGACCCGGCACGCCACCGACGCGGACGGCGGGCCCCTGCGCAACGTCCAGGAGATGCTCATAGACGCCCGGAGGCGCCGGCGTGGCACAGCAACACCATGACCTGACGGACCCCACGCCCGGGCCGGCCGCCACGGTCCGGACGGGGGAGGCCCTCGCGGCCTATCTGCGGACGCAGGCCACGGAGTTCCTCCGGGCCCTGCGTCTGCACCGGGAGAGCGGCGGCGGGCCGAATGGCTCGGCCGCCGGCCCGGCCGACCCCGTCGACGCGGCCCGCGCCCTGCGCCGCTCGGCCCGCCGCATCAGCGGCAGCCTGCACACCTTCCGCCCGCTGCTCGATGCCGGATGGTCGGAGGAGATCCGCCCCGAACTGGCCTGGCTGTCGGGCACGCTGGCCGTGGAGCACGCCTGCGAGGCCCGTCTGGAGCGGCTGCTGCTGGCCCTGCACCGCCTGTCCGGGGCCACGGTGCCGGCCCAGGCGGCGGGACCCGCGGGCAGGGCCCGCGCGGCGCAGCCCGCCCCGGCCGCGGCGGCCCACGGCACCCGCAAGGCGCCCGCCGCCACGGCGACCTCCCTGCTCCCCCCGGACCGCGGCAACCTCACCGTCGGCGCGGCCAGAGCCGGCGCGCTCCTGGACCGTCAGCTCACCCTGGCCCGCACCCGCGCCCACTCCACCGCCCTCCAGGCCCTCGGTTCCTCCCGCTTCCACGCCGTCGTCGACAAGGTCGCCGTCCTGGCCAGCGAGGTCCCCCTCACGCCCGCCGCCGCCACCGCCGACCTGCGCCCGCTGGCCGCCGCCGCCGAGGAACGCCTCACCGACGCCGTCACCGCCCTTCCCCTGGTCACCGCCGGCCACCCCTACAACGCGGAGGCCCTGATCCACGGCCTCTCCCCGGACCCGGCCCCGCATCCGCAGGACGCCCCCTGGCACCAGGTCCGCCTGCTGCTGCGGCTGCACCGCTACGCCCTGGAAGTGCTGCACGGCGCGGCCGACGCCCCCCGCGACGTCCGGCTGCTGTCGTCCGGCCAGGCCCTGGACCGGCACCGCGACGCCTCGGAGGCGGCGGCCGCCGCGGCCCAGGCCGCCCGGACCCCCCGTATCGCCCCGGCGACGGCGTACGCGCTCGGTGTGCTCCACGCCGACCAGCGCCACGAGGTGGAGGCGGCCCGCTACGCCTTCCAACGCTCGTGGCAGAAACGTGCCGTCGGAACGCCTTAGAGCTTCGAACGAAAAGGGAGGCCGATCAGCTTGCGACGTCCGGTGCGTGCGATCGCGCGGCGCCGGAAGCCCCTCGTAGCGGAGCCACCAGGGACTTCCGGCAACGCGGCGAGCGTGCGTGCGGGACGCCGCGAGCCGGTCTCCCCTTTCGCTCGGAACTCTCAGGGGTCCTTGCACTGTGAGCGCCTGATCAGGCCGCGTCGCCCGGTGCCGTGCATCGCAAGGCGCCGGAGAGTCCTCGTAGCGGAGCCACCAGGGCTTTCCGGCGACGCGGCGAGGTGCGGTACCGGGCCGCGCGGCCCGGGCGGGCACAGTGCGAGGACCCCTCGGAGCCCCCACGAGCCGTGGAAGGCGGTGACCCGTTGAGCCCCCCGAACGACATCCCCGTCCAGGCGGCGGGCTGCGTCCTGTGGCGCCGCTCGCCCGCGGGCGGTGAGCTGGAAGTGTGTCTGGTCCACCGGCCGAAGTACGACGACTGGTCGCATCCCAAGGGCAAGCTGAAGCGGGGCGAGGACCCGCTGGCCTGCGCGGTGCGCGAGGTCGCGGAGGAGACGGGCTACACGGCCCTGCCGGGCGCCGTGCTGCCCACCCTTCGTTACCTCGCCCAGGGCCGCCCCAAGGAGGTCCGCTACTGGGCGGCCGAGGCCCTGTCCGGCGGTTTCACGCCGAACGACGAGGTGGACCGGCTGCTGTGGCTGTCCCCGCGGGCCGCCCGCGCCCAACTCACCCAGCCGAGGGACCGCACGCTCGTGGACGCCCTGCTCCAGGTCCTGCACCCGGCATGATCCCGGCATGATCCGGAACACGGGCCGCCGGGATCGCGCCGTGTCCTCGACGTAAGCGTTCCGTGACCTAACCACACCGCCGCCAGGGGTTCACCCCCCGTTCATTCACGCCCATAGGCGCCTTCACCTGATCTGCCTAATTTCAGCCTTGCACGGTGCGGAGCGCGGCCTCGGTGGACGCCTCCGCGCCACCCAGACTTTCGCACGCCGCCGGATTCAGGACGGCGGCTCCTGGAAGGATCTCCCTCAAGTGAAGCTTCAGCGCATGAACCGGCGGGCCCTCTCCCTCGGTGCTCTCGCCGTCTCCGGCGCCCTGGCCCTCACGGCGTGCGGCTCCGACGACACCGGCTCCAGCAGCGGGGGCAGCACCTCGTCCGCGGCCGCCGCGCCCGGGTCCATCAAGTGTGACGACGCCAGCGGCCAGCTGCTCGCGGACGGCTCCTCCGCCCAGAAGAACGCGATCGACGCCTGGGTCAAGAACTTCACGCAGGCCTGCAAGGGCGTCCAGGTCAACTACAAGGGCTCCGGTTCCGGCGCCGGTGTCACCGCGTTCACGCAGGGCCAGGTCGCCTTCGCCGGTTCGGACTCCGCGCTGAAGCCCGACGAGGTCACCGCCTCCAAGCAGGTCTGCTCCGGCGGCCAGGGCATCGACCTGCCGATGGTCGGCGGCCCGATCGCCGTCGCCTACAACCTCTCCGGCGTGGACAACCTCGTCCTCGACGCCTCGACGATCGCCAAGATCTTCGACGGCAAGATCACCAACTGGAACGACCCGGCGATCGCCAAGCTCAACGCCGGCGCGAAGCTCCCGGACCTCAAGATCCAGCCGTACCACCGCTCGGACGAGTCCGGCACGACGGACAACTTCACCAAGTACCTGATCGCCACCGCCAAGGCCGACTGGCCCTACGAGGGCGGCAAGGCCTGGCAGGCCAAGGGCGGCCAGTCCGCCGCCGGTTCCTCCGGTGTCGCCCAGGGCGTGAAGCAGACCAACGGCGCCATCGGCTACATGGAGCTGTCGTACGCCAAGGACGGTCTGGGCACGGTCGCCATCAACACCGGCGCCGCCACCCCGGTCAAGGCCTCCTCCGACGGTGCCACCAAGGCCATCGCGGACGCCAAGGTCGTCGGCACCGGCCAGGACCTCGCGCTGAAGATCAACTACAGCACCAAGGCCGAGGGCGCCTACCCGATCACCCTGGTCACGTACGAGATCGTCTGCGACAAGGGCAACAAGTCCAACACCCTGCCCGCCACCAAGGCGTTCCTGCGCTACATCGCCAGCACGGAGGGCCAGGGCATCCTCTCGGGCATCGACTACGCGCCGATCCCCGACGCCATCATCACCAAGGTCCGCACCACCATCGAGGGCCTGAGCTGATCTGAAAGCGCGGTCAGGGGCCGGGGAGACCCGGCCCCGACCGTGCCGTCCGGTGCACCGCCGCCAGGGGCCGCCCGCACACCCGGCCCCGCCCGAGCCGCCCGCCCATCGACCAGCGGCTCCGCAGACCGGAGAACCCCATGGACATAACGACACAGAATCCGACGGACGAGCTCCCTCCCCCCACGACCGCGCCGACCGCGACCGAGCAGAAGCGCGCGGCCCGCGGCGCCACCCGACCCGGTGACCGGATCTTCCTCGCTCTCTCCCGCGGGTCGGGCATCCTGCTGCTGGTGATCATGGCCGCGATCGCGGTCTTCCTGACCTACCGCGCCTCGCTCGCCATCAGCAAGGACGAAGCCAACTTCCTCACGGCCTTCGAGTGGAACACCAGCCTCGTTCCGCCGAAGTTCGGCATCGCCGTCCTCGCCTTCGGCACGGTGGTCTCCTCGGTCATCGCGATGTTCATCGCGGTCCCGATCGCGGTCGCCATCGCCCTGTTCCTCACCCACTACGCGCCGCGCCGGCTGCGCGGGCCCATCGCGTACGTGATCGACCTGCTCGCCGCCGTGCCGTCCATCGTGTACGGCCTGTGGGGCGCGCTGATCCTCGTACCGCACCTCGACGGCCTGTTCGGCTGGCTGGACACCTACCTCGGCTGGACCGGGATCTTCTCCTGGGACCAGGGCGCCCCGCGCTCGATGCTCACGGTGGGCATCCTGCTGGCGATCATGATCCTGCCGATCATCACCAACGTCAGCCGCGAGGTCTTCCGCCAGGTCCCGCAGATGCACGAGGAGGCGGCCCTGGCGCTGGGCGCCACCCGCTGGGAAGTCGTCCGCATGGCCGTCCTGCCCTTCGGCCGCTCCGGTGTGATCTCCGCGTCGATGCTCGGCCTCGGCCGCGCGCTGGGCGAGACGATGGCCGTGGCCACGGTCCTCTCCCCCGACTTCGACATCCACGCCAGCCTGCTCAACCCGGGCGGCGGCACCTTCGCCCAGAACATCGCCAGCAAGTTCAACGAGGCGACGGAGTTCGGCCGCGACGCGCTCATCGCCTCCGGTCTGGTCCTGTTCGTCATCACCCTGCTGGTCAACGGCGCGGCCCGCGCGATCATCGCCCGCCGCAAGGAGTACTCGGGGGCCAACGCATGAGCAACGCCGTCGTCACCGACAAGCGCCCCAGCAGCCTGCGCGGCGCCAGCCTGCCCAGGTGGACCCCCTGGGCCGTCGCGGCCGGCTCCATCGCCCTGGCCGTCGCCATCGGCCTGGCCGGAGGCCTGCACAGCCGGGTCCAGTGGGGCCTGATCGCCGGTGTCCTCTTCGTCCTCGGCACCTACGTCATCGCGGCCCGCGTCGAGGGCCGGCGCCAGGCCAAGGACCGGATCGCCACGGCCCTGGTCTGGGTCGCCTTCGTCCTCGCCCTGATCCCGCTGGCGTCGCTGATCTGGGCCACGGTCCAGCGCGGCGTCAAGGTCCTCGACGTCTACTTCCTGACGCACTCGATGGGCGTCGTCGCCGACTCCGAGCCCGGCGGCGGCATCTACCACGCCATCCTCGGCAGCCTGGAGCAGGTCGGCCTCGCCACCCTGATCGGCGCCCCGATCGGCATCCTCACCGCGATCTACCTGGTGGAGTACGGCCGGGGCAACCTGGCGAGGGCGGTCACGTTCTTCGTGGACGTCATGACGGGCATCCCGTCCATCGTGGCGGGCCTGTTCATCCTCAGCCTGATGCTGATGTTCGACATGCAGCCCTTCGGCTTCGCCGGTTCGCTCGCCCTGGCCATCCTGATGATGCCGGTCGTCGTGCGCTCGACGGAGGAGATGCTCAAGCTCGTCCCCAACGAGCTGCGCGAGGCCTCCCTCGCCCTGGGCATCCCCAAGTGGCGCACGATCCTGAAGGTGGTCGTCCCGACCTCCATCGGCGGCATCATCACCGGCGTCATGCTGGCCGTGGCCCGCATCGCCGGCGAGACGGCCCCCGTCCTGCTCCTCGTCTTCGGCAACCCCTTCATCAACGCCAACCCCTTCGAGGGTGCGCAGGCGTCCCTGCCGCTGTACATCTACCAGCAGTACGCTCAGAGCGCCGGTTCGCAGGCGGCCTACGACCGTGCCTGGGCGGCGTCGCTCACGCTGATCGCCTTCGTGATGATCCTCAACATGGTGGCTCGCGGCATCGCCCGCTGGAAGGCCCCGAAGACCAGTCGCTGAAGCAGCAGCGGCCACCGCCGCTCGGGGCCCCACAGCGACCGACCGAACCGGAAGTGAAGTAGAGACATGGCCAAGCGAATCGACGTAAGCGGACTGACCGCCTACTACGGCTCCCACAAGGCGATCGAGGACATCTCGATGACGGTCGAGCCGCGGTCGGTGACGGCGTTCATCGGCCCGTCCGGCTGCGGCAAGTCGACGTTCCTGCGCACCCTGAACCGCATGCACGAGGTGACCCCCGGCGGCCGCGTCGAGGGCAAGGTCCTCCTGGACGACGAGGACCTCTACGGCCAGGGCATCGACCCGGTGTCGGTGCGCCGCGAGGTCGGCATGGTCTTCCAGCGCCCGAACCCGTTCCCGACGATGTCGATCTTCGACAATGTGGCGGCGGGCCTGCGCCTGAACGGCAACTACAAGAAGAGCGAACTCCAGGACATCGTCGAGAAGTCCCTCAAGGGCGCGAACCTGTGGAACGAGGTCAAGGACCGCCTGAACAAGCCGGGCTCCGGCCTCTCGGGCGGCCAGCAGCAGCGGCTGTGCATCGCGCGGGCGATCGCGGTCGAGCCGAACGTCCTCCTGATGGACGAGCCCTGCTCGGCCCTCGACCCGATCTCGACCCTCGCGATCGAGGACCTGATCGGCGAGCTGAAGGAGCGCTTCACGATCGTCATCGTGACGCACAACATGCAGCAGGCCGCCCGCGTCTCCGACCGCACGGCGTTCTTCAACCTCGCCGCCGTCGGCCAGCCCGGCAAGCTCATCGAGATCGACGACACGGAACGGATCTTCTCCAACCCGTCGGTCCAGGCGACGGAGGACTACATCTCAGGCCGCTTCGGCTGAGCGCGAACCCCTCGCGGTGCTGCATGGCGGTGCCACCGCGAGGACGCAAAGGGCCCGCCCCCCGACACCCGGGGGGCGGGCCCACCGCATTCCCTCCGCCGGACGGGGGCGGGACGGGGAGGCGATCAGCCAGCCCCGACCGCCCCCGAGGCGCGCCCTCCCCAGCCGATCAGAGCGCGGACAGCGACGCCCACGGAAACCGGCGGTGGCAACCTCCAGCCGCCCCGGCCGAGCCCGCTGCGAGCGACACCCACACGAAGACCCCGACGGCGTCCCCGCGGCCGGCCGAGCCGGGACGGCAACGCCCACAGGGAAGCCCCCGCCAGCACCCTCCCACCGACCCGAGCCACCCAAGACGGGGCGGCAACGCCCACACACCGTGGGCCCGGCGGCAACTCGCCGGCCGACCGGGCCGGGTGGGCATAGGCCGCGGGGGTCCAAGGGGCGGAGCCCCTTCGCGGGGTCGGAGGGGCGGAGCCCTTCGCGGGGTCGACGGCGGAGCCTCCTGCCCGGGCGGGCCCGTGGGCGAGTCAGCCCGGGCGCAGCCCCTGCCGGGCCGGGCTACAGGAACGCCAGCCGCACGATCCAGAACGCACACGCCGCAACCGCCGCCGCCGCGGGCATCGTGATGAACCACCCCAGCACGATGTTCTTGGCGACCCCCCACCGCACCGCGTTGATCCGCTTCGTCGCCCCCACACCCATGATCGCCGAGGTGATCACATGCGTCGTGGAGATCGGCGCCTTGAACAGGAACGCCGTCGTGAACATGATCGACGCCCCCGTGGTCTCCGCCGCGAACCCCTGCGGCGGATCCAGCTCGATGATCTTCCGCCCGAGCGTCCGCATGATGCGCCATCCACCCGCGTACGTCCCCAGCGACAGCATCACCGCGCAGACGATCTTCACCCAGACCGGGATCGGATCCCCGTAGTCCTCGACGTCGGCGATGACCAGCGCCATCACCACGATGCCCATCGTCTTCTGCGCGTCCTGAAGACCGTGCCCCAGCGCCATCCCCGCCGCCGACACCGTCTGCGCGATGCGGAACCCCCGCTTCGCCTTGTGCGGGTTGGCCCGCCGGAAGATCCACAGGATCGCGGTCATCACCAGGTATCCGACCAGCAGACCGACCACCGGCGAGACGAACATCGGGATGACGATCTTCTCCAGCACCCCGTGCCAGTAGACCGTCGTGCCCCCGGCCAGCGCCGCGCCCACCATGCCGCCGAACAAGGCGTGCGAGGACGACGACGGCAGCCCGAAGTACCAGGTGACCAGGTTCCAGGTGATCGCCCCGACCAGCGCGGCGAACAGGATCCCCATCCCCTTCGACCCCTCGGGGGTCTGGATCAGCCCCTCGCTGACGGTCTTGGCGACCCCGGACCCGAGAAAGGCACCGGCGAGGTTCATCACCGCGGCCATCGCCAGCGCCGCCCGAGGCGTCAGCGCCCGGGTCGACACGGACGTGGCGATCGCGTTCGCCGAGTCGTGGAAGCCGTTGGTGTACGTGAAGAAGAGCGCGACCAGGATGGTCACGACCAGAGCGAAGGTGTCCATGAGAGGCTCAGGACTCCTTGACCGCGATGGTCTCCACCGTGTTGGCCACGTGCTCGAAGGCGTCCGCCGCCTCCTCCAGCACATCCACGATCTGCTTGAGCTTCAGCACCTCGATCGCGTCGTACTTGCCGTTGAAGAGGTGGGCGAGCAGCTTGCGGTGGATCTGGTCCGCCTGGTTCTCCAGCCGGTTGACCTCGATCCAGTACTCGGTGAGGTTCTCCATGGTCCGCAGGTTCGGCATGGCCTCGGCGGTCAGCTCCGCCGCCCGGGCCAGCACCTCGATCTGCTGCTCGACGCCCTTGGGCAGTTCCTCCACGTTGTAGAGGACGACCAGGTCGACGGCCTCCTCCATGAAGTCCATGATGTCGTCGAGCGACGAGGCCAGCGCGTAGATGTCCTCACGGTCGAACGGCGTGATGAAGGAGGAGTTCAACTGGTGGAAAATCGCGTGCGTGGCGTCGTCACCGGCGTGCTCCGCGGCCCGCATCCGCTCTGCGATCTCGGCCCGGCCGGCGGTGTCCGCCCCGAGCAGTTCCATGAGGAGTTTCGAGCCGGTGACGATGTTGTCCGCGGACGCGGCGAACATGTCGTAGAAGCTCGTCTCCCTCGGGGTCAGACGAAAGCGCACGTGGGGTCCTCAAAATGCATCGGTTTCGGTCAGGCTGATGCTAGGCGCATCATCCGGCCACTGCTAACGGGCCGTCCACCAGTGTCGCCCATCGGGCAGAGCGACCGGCAGCGGGGCCGCCGGGTGGTCCAGTCCACAGGCCACCCGAAGCAGCGACCACACCCCTCCTACCCGTAGAAGTTCGGTACGATATACCCAGTAGGGGTATATGTCTGGAGGACGCGATGACCACCACCGAGGCGGGCGCCACCGCCGAGACCGCCGCCACCGAGAGCCGCACGGCCCCCGAGGCCGCCGACCGCGTCGTGACCGACCACGACCGCGGGGTGCACGGCTACCACAAGCAGAAGGACGAGCACCTCAAGCGCCTGCGGCGCATCGAGGGCCAGATCCGCGGCCTCCAGCGCATGGTCGACGAGGACACCTACTGCATCGACATACTCACCCAGGTGTCCGCCTCCACCAAGGCCCTGCAGTCCTTCGCGCTGCAGCTGCTGGAGGAGCACCTGCGCCACTGCGTCGCCGACGCGGCCCTCAAGGGCGGCGGCGAGATCGACGCGAAGGTGGAGGAGGCGACGAAGGCGATCGGCCGCCTGCTGCGGACCTGACCGGCCCGCGAGGAGCCGTCGACGGCATCCCGACCGGCCCCTGAGCCCTCGGCGACGCCCCGCTCCGGTCACCCCCCGGCCCGTGACGGCAGCCCCGCTCCGACCACCCCTCAGCCCCCGGCGGCGTTCCTCTCCTCGGCCACCCGCAGCACCTCGTCGATGCTCTCCAGACTCAGCCGCTCCTCCGCCGCCGAGGCCGCGATGATCAGCTCCCCGCACAACTCGATCTCGGCGAGGGCCTCGTGGTCCTGCACCGCCGTACCGCCGACCGGAGCCACGCGCATCACCTCGTCTCTGCCGTCACCGGCTTCCTAGAGTAGGGAGCGGCCTACACACCGCGCATGGCACGGACGGGCTAGTCCTCATACCGGCACCCTGGCCGGATCCGGCCCCCGCACAACAGGGCGGACCGGGTCATTCCACCGCAATGCGCCCGGTGTAGATGTCCCCGGCCGCCGGCAACCGTACGTCCGCGGCGGACCCGAACCCGTACAGCAGCGTCGTCGACGCCACCGCCACGACGTCCTTCCCCCGGCCGTTGACGAAGCTGAACCGGTGCCGGACCTTGCGGATGCGCCCCTGGTCGTCGAGATAGACGTCGAAGGGCACCACGGCCGTGGCGAACCCTTTCGCCGCCGCGTCCAACGCGCTCCGCCCGCCCGGCGACGCCTCCCGCGCGGCCACCACCAGATCGGCCCTCCCCCGGTAGTGCCGCACGTCGACCCCGGCCAGCCGTGTCCTGCCGACGTACGTCGCCGAACGCGTCCCGCGCAGCACCTCGGCGGCGGCGTACGGATCGGTGGCCCCGCCGGTCACCAGGTTCCCGTCGGACAGCGACGCCGTCTCCACCCGCACCCACTTGTCGGCGGGCACCCCGGCGCCCCGGTTCTTCATGAACAGCGCGCCCGGCGCGAGGAGTTCGGTGATCGGCCGGCGCGCGCCCGGGCCCGCCGGATCCTGCGGCAGCACCACCCGCAGTCGCCCGAGCTGCCGCCGGAAGTCGTAGACGCCCTCGCCCCTGATGGTCACCCGGGTGCCGCCGGCGGCCATCTCCATCGACGTCCGGGCCCTCGAACTGCCCGCGAGGACCAGGGTGTCGGCGGCCCGCCGCAGCGTCTCGACCGGGTCGGCCGCCGCCGCGTCGTCGGCCGGCGTCCCGCCGTCGGAACACCCCGCGGCCCCGGCGCAGACCCCGACCACGAGCCCCGCGACGACCACCGTCACCCACCGCTGCTGCCGCCGCTCGGCCATCTCCTGCCTACCCCCAGCCGGTACGTCCGTCACGGGCTCCCTGTCGCCCCGGTTAACGACGGCCGGGTGACCCCGTCACGCGGCCGAAGGCTTACGGCCGCCATACGTGACCTTTACCGGGGGTGGGTAGCGTGTGGGTGTGACCCAGCAGGACCGCTCGGTGCCGTCCCCCGCCGAAGAGGAACTCCACCGCACCTCCACCGTCGAACACGGCCCCTTCTGTCTCGCCCGCTGCACCTGCGGCTGGCGCGGCCCGGCGCGCAGGGCGAGAAGCCTCGCCAGAGCGGACGCGGCGGGCCACGCGCGCGGCTGAACCGCCCGGTCGCCGCTGGAACCCCGAGCCCCCCGCTCCCGTCTCGCTCCTTGGAGCCGACGGAAAGCGCGAGGGCACGGACATGGAACGACGTACGTTCATCGCGGGCGGCACGGCCGCGACAGCGGCGGTCGCAGCCGCCGTCCACGGGATCGGCAGCGGCAGGGACCCGCACACCCCGCTGCGCACGACGAGCGCGGTGGCCGCCGCGAACTGGGCGGCGCTGGCCCGCGACCTGGACGGCTCGCTCGTCCGCCCCGGCGACGCCTCCTGGCCGACCGCCCGCCAGCTGTACAACACGCGCTTCGACGCGCTGAAACCGGCGGCGGTCGCCTACGTCGCCCACACCGACGACCTCCGCACCGCCCTGGCCTACGCCCGCGCCCACGGCACCAAGGTCGCCATCCGCAACGGCGGCCACTCCTACGGCGGCTGGTCCTCCGGCGACGGACGGCTCGTCCTCGACGTCTCCCGGCTGAGCCGGATCCGCGCGAGCGGCGGCACGGCCGTGGTCGGCGCCGGGGCCAAACTCATCGACGTCTACCGCGCGCTGGCCGCGAAGGGCGCCACGATACCGGCGGGCTCCTGCCCCACGGTCGGCGTCTCCGGCCTGGTGCTGGGCGGCGGCCACGGCGTCGTCTCCCGCGCCTACGGCCTGACCTGCGACAGCCTCACCCGGGCGACGCTGGTCACGGCCGACGGCAGGCAGCTCACCGCCAGCGCCACCGAGAACAAGGACCTGTTCTGGGCCCTGCGCGGCGCCGGCAACGCCCAGTTCGGCGTCGTCACCGAACTGCACTTCAGGACACACCCCGCGCCGCAGGCCGTCACCGGCTACCTCTCGTGGCCGTGGTCCCGGGCGGCGGCGGTGGTGAAGGCCTGGCAGGAGTGGGGCCCCTCACAGCCTGACGAGATCTGGTCCGCCCTCCACCTGTCCAACTCCCCCGGTGGCACCCCGAGGATCTCCGTCTCCGCGTTCTGCATCGGCACCCACGGCCAGCTCAAGAACGCCGTGGACCGTCTGGCCGACCGTGCGGGCGCACCCGCGAGCAGCGTCTCCCTGCGCCGCCGCTCCTACGAACAGGCCATGGAGATCTACGCCGGCTGCTCCTCCTTCGCCACGGACGCCCAGTGCCACCTGCCGGGCTCCACCCCGGGCCGCTCCCCGCAGGGCAAGCTGCGCCGGGAGACGTACGCGGCCCGCTCCGACTTCTTCGACCGCTCCCTGACGACCGCCGGCGTCCAGACCCTGCTGAAGCAGCTGACGACCGTCCGCGGCGGCTCGGGCAGCATCGCCCTCACCGCCCTCGGGGGCGCCGTCAACCGCGTCTCCCCCACGGCCACGGCCTTCGTCCACCGCCGCTCCCGCATGCTGGCCCAGTACCTCGTCTCCTGGGGCGCCGGCACGAGCGGCGCGACGGCCCAGTCCTGGCTGGCGTCGGCCCACACGGCCATGCGGCCCCACGCCTCCGGCGCGGCCTACCAGAACTACGCGGACCCGACCCTGGCCAACTGGCGCAAGGCCTACTACGGCCCGGCCCTCCCCCGGCTGACCCAGCTGAAGAAGCAGTACGACCCGCGCGGAGTCTTCGCCTACCCCCAGGGCCTGTGAGCCGCACGGCGCGGAGCCCGGGCCCTGTCGTTCACCAGGTCGCGGGCCGACGGCGAAAGACCCCCAGGGGTCCTCGCACCATGAGGAACGCGGCGAGGCGCGGTGCCGGGCGGCACGAGCCGGGCTCCCCCTCGTGTTCGGAGCTCTAAGCGGCCAGGTCCCGCTCCGCAGCGTTGGACTCGACCCGGGCGCCCGGCATCAGCGTGTCCGGGACGGCCTGCTCCCGGGCCGCCCGGCTCCGCACGACCCATCCGACCCGGGGCGACCGGTCCACGGCCTTCAGCACCGGCGTCAGCAGCATCGAGGCCAGCGGCGACAACAGCAGCGCGACGGCCGTCCCCAGCGCGAACCCGCCGATCACGTCCGTCGGGTAGTGCACGCCCATGTACACCCGGCAGAAGCCCTCCAGCAGCCCCAGACCCAGTCCCACGAGCCCGAACCTGCGGTTGGCGACGAACAGCGCGACACCCATCGCCATCGTGATGGTGGCGTGGTCGCTGACGAAGGAGTAGTCGGTCTTCCCGGAGACCAGGACTTCCAGCCCTTGGTGGTCGAGGAAGGGCCGTGGCCGCTCCACGAACCCCCGTATGGGCACGTTGACCAGCACGGCGACGCCCGCGGCGAGCGGCGCCCACACGAGCGCGGCCACCGAGGACGCCGCGTCCTCGGCGCTGCCCGGCCGTCGGCGCACGGTCCACCAGCACCACAGCACGAGCAGCACCATCGCGAGCAGCAGCCCGTACTCGCCGACGAACTCGACGACGCGGTCCAGCCAGTGCGGCGCGTCCTTGGCGAGGCCGTTGATGTCATAGAGCAGGTCGACGTCGGGGTTCGACCCGGAATCGGCGAGTCCAGCCATGGTGCTGCGGCCCCTTCATCGTGTTCCTGCCGACGCGCGTCCCGCGCGCCGTCATCTGCCCACCCCCGTGGACTGCGTAGATGTCACAGGCATTGCCCGGCTACATCAACAGGAACGCACGGCCCCCGTTGATACGTTCCACTCTCCACCGAATGATCACGCAGACGTTATCGAAGAGAGACACATCACCGCAGCTCAGGGGGCGGGTTACCGTCCGGTTCAGACCCTTGTGGGGAGCGCTTTCGCGCCATCTTCGGTGACCCGGGTGGCGCCGAAGTACTTACGGGTGTCGATCGGGTCGAACCGGATGACGGCACCCGTGTAGGGCGCGTCGATCATGTACCCGCCACCGACGTAGATCCCCACGTGGTCGATGGCCCGGGAGTTGGTCGGGTCGGGCGAGAAGAACACCAGATCCCCCGGCAGCAGTTCGTCCCGGGAGGGGTGCGGGCCCGCGTTGTACTGATCGTTCGCCACCCGGGGCAAGGTGATCCCGACACTCTCGTAGGCGGCCTTGGTCAACCCCGAACAGTCGAACCGTCCGCCCTGATCAGCGGTACCGTTCCCACCCCAGAGATAGGGCGTCCCCAACTTCTTCTGAGCGAAGTAAATGGCCCCGGCGGCCTGCTCGGAGGGGTCCACTCGGGTGACGGGGGCGGCGAAGCTCTTCTCCAGCGTCCGGATCCGCTTGACGTAGTTCTGCGTCTCGGTGATGGCCGGGACTCCGCCCGCCCTTATGACGCGGTAGGCACCCGCGTTGTAGGCCGCGAGCATGTTGTTGGTGGTGTCGCCCGGCACGTCTTTGACGTACTTCGCGAGCTCGCAGTCGTACGACGCCGCCGATGGAATCGCGTCATTCGGGTCCCAGATGTCGCGGTCACCGTCGCCGTCCCCGTCGATGCCGTGCGAGGCCCAGGTGCTGGGGATGAACTGGGCGATGCCGCGCGCGTCGGCGTGGCTGACGACATCCGGGTCGAAGCCGCTCTCCTGGTACAGCTGGGCGGCCAGTAGAGCGGGGTTGATGGCGGCACAGAGGGTGCCCCACTTCTGGACAAGCGTCTGATAGGCGGCGGGAACGGCTCCCTTGGCCAGTCCGACGCTCCTGCCCCCCACCCCGTTGACGACGTTTCCGGCGATGACGTACACCCCGATGACGAGCAGCATCACGAAGCTCAGCCCGAGCCCGACCGCGGCTCCGCCGACCACCCAAACTTTCCGCACGCCTCAACCCTCCCCCACTGTGGCCCTGTTTACGGGTCTTTCTCGAGCCTGTCCGTGTCGTGCGGGCTACTTCGCGACGAACCCGAGGCAGTAAATACTGGCGTACTTGTCGGTTCCTTCGACATGGAGGAAGAGCACCGTCCAGTCGCCGGGGTCGTTCTCGACGGGGATGGCGTCGCCGTACTTCTCACCGCGGACGATCTCCTGGAAGTCGTCGGGGTACGTCAGGTATACCCACTCCGTGCCGGCGGGGACCGGCTTGCTGGTGTACCCGAGGTCCAGGTTCTCCACCGCCATCCCCTCGACGGGCCGGCCGGTGTCCGCGTCGATCGCGTGCGGCGGCTTGACGGCCACGGAGACGTAGTACGGCTCCGCGGCTGCGTACTTGAGCCGAAAACCGATGGTGCCCTTGCCGGAGGTGTAGGGAGCGTCGGCGCCCGCCGCGGCGACCGACCCCTGGATCTGCTCGTTGCGCTCCTCCGGCGGCAGGCTGCACGAGCCCTCGCCGTCCGCTGACGCCGGGTCAGCCTTCCAGTAGTCGCGGGAGGGGTTCGTCTGTTCGACGTAGGCCGGCGGCAGCAGCTCCGACTCGTCGCCGCCGGCGGTGGCGGTGGGCGTGGCCGAGGTGGTAGCGGGGCCCGCCGCCCGGTCCTTCCCCTTGTCGTCGTCGTTGCCGGGAAGCAGGGTGAGGGCGGCGACCGCACCCACGCTCACGGCCAGGCAGGCCGCCCCGGTGATCAGCCACGTCTTCCTGCGCGGCGGGGCGACGACGGTCGCAGACGTCACCTGCGTGGGTGTGTAGGGGTAGCGGTGGGCGGCGCTCGCGGTGGGCACGTCGTGCGGGCCGAGGGGCAGGTGGACCGGGGGTGCCGGTATCGGGGGCGCGGCCACCGCCCGGGGCGTCGGGGGCACCGCCTCACCCAACGCGGAGAGCCCGCCGTAGAACGTGTCTTCGACGAGCGCCGTCCGCACTCCGCAGCGGGCGATCACGTCCGCGAGGGAGGGGCGGGCCGCCGGATCCTTGGCCACGCACGCCTCGATGAGGGCCGCCAACCCCGGTTCCACTCCCTCCAGATCGATGGCTTCGTGAACCGCGCGGTAACCGACCCCCGCCGGCTCGCCGTGACCGAAGGGCGGCCGGCCGGTGGCGGCGTGGGCGAGGGTCGCACCGAGCGCGAACACGTCGGCGGCGGGGCCGACGTCGTTGCGCAGCAGGACCTCCGGCGCGGTGAAGCCGGGGGTGCCGGGTGCGAATCCGGCCTCGGTGAGCGCAGTCTGGGCGGCGCTCCGGGCGATCCCGAAGTCGATGAGCAGAGGGCCCTGTGGGGAGAGGATCACGTTTTGCGGTTTGAGGTCCCGGTGAGTGACCCCGTGCGCGTGCACGGCCGCGAGGCCCTCGGCGAGGGCCGCGAGCAGCGCCCGACAGGTCTCGACGGGCAGCGGCCCCCGCACCCCCACCGCCCCGCTCAACGTGGGCCCCGGCACGTACTCCGTCGCCAGCCAGTACGGGGCCGTGTCCAGGGAGGCGTCGATCAGGTTGGCCGTGTACGCGCTGCGGACCGCCCGCGCGGTCTCCACCTCGCGGCGGAACCGCGCCAGCGCCTCCGGGTGGTCGGTGATCTCCTCCCGGATCACCTTGATCGCCACCAGCCGTCCGCCGGGCGAGCGACCGAGGTAGACCTGCCCCATGCCACCGGCGCCGAGCCGGGCGAGCAGGGTGTGCGCGCCGATCCGCGCGGGGTCGTGAGCCTTCAGTGCGTCCACCGGACGACCATGCCACACCTGCGGGTTCGACCGGCCCCCACCGCCGGTCAGGGATCCGCCGCCGCCTCCCGGTACAACCGTGCCGCCTCCTTCCCCAGCACGACGCTGTAGGAGATGTCGGCCGTGGCCCCGCCCTGCTCGTGTCCGCCGAGGACCCCGACGACCTGGCCGTCGCCGTTCACCCAGGGGCTGCCGCTGGTCCCGTTCGTGAACCCGGGGCAGGCGACGCGCTGTTGGGTGCCGCTGTGGGCGGTGGGTTTGTCGGTGCAGGTGACGGGGGTCTCCGTGGCGTCGGGATAACCGGTGACGGTCACGGCCGTCGCGCCGGTCGCGGTGCCGGTGACGAACCGCTCGGCCCCGACCACGTCCTCCACGTCCTCCACGTTCCCCGCTCCCCCGTCCCGCGCGAGCACCGCGAACGCCACGTCGCTGTCCTCGTCCCGATCCCTGGCCCACCCGTCGGGCAGGAAGGACCGCTTCACCGTCCACAGCCCGTAGGGGGCCCGGCCGTCGCGGTACCCGGGGGCGAAGACCATTCCCACGTCCGTCCCGGCCGCGTCCAGGCAGTGCGCCGCGGTGACGATCAGGTCGTGGTGCGGGCTGTGGACGACGGAGGCCGTGCACACGTGCTCGCCGGCCAGGTGACGCCCGTCCGTCCCCGCCGCGAACAGCGCCCCCACCCGCGCGGACCGCGCCGTCACCGCCGCCGCGACCGTCACCCCGAAGGGTCCCGGCCCGGCGTCGGCCGCCGTCTGGGACGCGGAGGTGACGGACAGCAGCACGACGGCCGCCCACAGGGCGCGCCTGCGGGAGCCGAGGAAGCGGGGAGCGCGCACCCTCCGGATCGTCGGGGTCATCGGGATCACCCGGCTCACTGTGGCCGACGAAGGTGAGAGACCGGTCAGACGACACCGCCGCCTCCCCCCTCCGCACACGGCACACGACCCCAGGCCCGCCACCCCCGGGTGAACAGCGCCCCGGAGGCCGTGCTCACGACCCACCGCCGCCCACCTCCGACACCGCCGCCCCCGGCGGCCCACCTCCGGCGGCGGCCGCCCCGTCACGTCTGCGGCAGCACCTCGGTGTTCTGGCACGCCGTCAGCATCCAGCGGCCGTCCTCCTTGCTCATCACGTAGAGCGGGCTGGTGGGGTTGCCGAGCGGACGGCCGTCGGGGCTCCGGTACTGCGCCCGCACCTTCACGGCGGCGACGTCGGGGCGGATGAACAGCACGTGCTCCACCTCGTAGGTGACGGTCGAGTCGGCCATCGCGCCCGGCAGCACGGTGTGGGTGAAGTCCGTGATGGCGTCGCGGCCGAAGAGCCGCCGGCCGTGCGCGGTCGTCCACATCGCGTCGGACCGGAACAGGCCGGTGAACTCCTCCACGAGTTCGTTCTGCTGGCTGTGCTCGACGGTCGCCACCACCTGCCGGATCGCCTCGATCTCGGCCTCACGGCTCAACTCTGCTGTGTTCATGCGGTAAATGGTGGTACCTCGAGCGCGCTTGAGGTCAACCCCGCCTCGCCGCACGGCCACATTTCTTCGGCCCCGACGCCCCCACGATGCGCCTCTCCTCCCTGTGCGTCCGCTGTGTCCCCGGTCAAGCCGCCCCCATCGCCCGCCCATCCCCCCGCCATCCCCCGGTAAGCACCGTGTCCTTTTCCGTAAGGCCGGAGTCAGGATCACGGAACCCACCTTGTTGTCACGTACCCAACAAGCGAGGGTCGTCGCGGGCCGCCGCCCCCGCCGGGAATCACACCGGCGGAACCCCCCCACCCGCAGGCCTCTGTCCACCTCTCACAGGAGGCTGTCCGTTGCGTACGTCCACCCCCGACTCCCCCCGCACCCAGGGCAGATGGCGCCGCGTCGGCGCCGCGGCCGCCGCCACCGCCGCCCTCGTCCTCGCCGGTCTCGGCACCGCGGCCCACGCGAGCGCGGCCCCCGCGACCGCCACGCCCCACCCGGCCGGCGCCCGGGCCGTCGCCGCCGCCGTCGCCGAGGCACACGTGCGGTACACCGCCCAGTGCGGCGGCACCCCCAGGCCGGGCTACGCGTCCTGCCACGCCCTGCGCGTCACCTCCGGCACCACCGCCTTCCAGGAGGAGCAGGCCGCCCGCGAGGGTGTCGCCCCCGCGACCGTCTCCCCCGACGCCTCCTCCGCCACCCCCACCGGCTACGGCCCCTCCGACCTCCAGGACGCCTACGGCCTGACCGCCGCGGCGGCGAGCAACGGCTCCGGCGCGACCATCGCCGTCGTCGACGCCTACGACGACCCCAACGCCGAGTCCGACCTCGCGACGTACCGCTCCCACTACGGCCTGTCCGCCTGCACCACCGCCGACGGCTGCTTCAGGAAGGTCGGCCAGACCGGCTCCGCCACCTCCCTGCCCACCCCCGACAGCGGCTGGGCCGGCGAGATCTCCCTCGACCTCGACATGGCCTCCGCCGTCTGCCCGAACTGCCGCATCCTGCTCGTCGAGGCCAAGAATGCCTCCATGGCCAACCTGGGCACCGCCGTCAACGAGGCCGTGAAGCTCGGCGCGAAGTCCGTCTCCAACAGCTACGGCGGCGCCGAGTCCTCCGCCGACTCCTCCTACGACTCCTCGTACTTCAACCACCCCGGAGTCGCCATCACCGTCTCCGCCGGCGACGCGGGCTACGGCGCCGAGTACCCGGCCGCCTCCCGCTACGTGACCGCCGTCGGCGGCACGAAGCTGTCCCCGTCCTCCACCACGCGCGGCTGGACCGAGAGCGTCTGGCGCACCAGCAGCACCGAGGGCACCGGCTCCGGCTGCTCCTCCTACGACGTCAAGCCGACCTGGCAGACCGACACCGGCTGCGCCAAGCGCATGATCGCGGACGTCTCGGCCGTCGCCGACCCGGCCACCGGCGTCTCCGTCTACGACACCTACGGCTCCGACGGCACCGGCTGGAACACCTACGGCGGCACCAGCGCCTCCGCCCCGATCATCGCCGCCGTCTACGCCCTCGCCGGGACGTCCGGCAGCAGCGACTACCCCGCCCGTTACCCGTACGCCGCGGCCGGCACCTCCGCCCTCAACGACGTGACCAGCGGCAGCAACGGCTCCTGCACCACCGGCTACTTCTGCACCGCCCGGTCCGGCTACGACGGCCCCACCGGCTGGGGCACCCCGCAGGGCACGCAGGCCTTCACCGGCTGACACCACCTCACCGAGCAGCCGCCGTGGGCCGTGGGGGCCTCGGACGGCGAGGACGAACGGGCCGCGGCCGCCAGCCGCGGCCCGTTCGGCGTGCCTCACGGCGACCACGCGTCGGCGCAGCCGTCATGAGAACATCGAAGGGGCTCTCACCCGACCAGCCGTCAGAAACGGCGCCCATGCCGTGAAGTGGGACAACGACGGAACCACACGACAGGTTCCGCTGCCACCTCATTGCCCGGCGTGACCTGCCGTGATACACAGAGTGACCATACGAGCTATTCGTACGAATCCCGCCCGACAATGACGCCAAGTCGACATACGACAGCGCCATCGTCGGCGACAATGAGGCCTGACCTCTGCACACCGCAGGGGACCGACTGCGGAACAACCCATCAGGGGCGGTGACTTACATGCTCTTTGCGGCCGACAAGGGAGACATCAACACCATCATCGGCGGGATCGCTCCGGACTGGGGCCCCTTCGGCAGCCTGGGCAACGAGGCCAAGGTGATGATCGAGGTCGTGATGGCGGTCGCCATCCTCCTCTGCCTCGGCATCGCGATCTGGGGTGCGGCCAAACAGCGCATCGGCGCCACGGCCCTGAGGGACACCTTCAGCGCGGAACAGGGCAAGGGCCTCATCATCGCGGGCCTGACGGGCGTCTTCATCATCGGCTCACTCGGCACGCTGTTCACGATCGTGTACGGCATGGCCGTGTAGCCCGTCCGTCACGTCCGGGCACGCCCGGCCCCCTCCACCCCACCCACCCGTCGTGCCCACCGGCTGAGGTTGCGTTTCCCTGATGTCGAGTCACCACACCGCGCCCGCGCGGGAACCAGCACGGCTACCGTCGTACTTCCACGCGTTCCGGTACGGCAGCGAGGGGGCGTACACGGCATGAGCCTCGGCGACGAACACGACTACGGCGAACCCGCGGGCACCCGCCTGCGCCTGCCCGGCGCCGACCCCTACGGCGGCGCCCGCCGCCCCGGACGTTCCTCCTCGCGCAGCCTCGTCACGGTGGTCGGCGTCGTCGTCCTGCTCATCGCCGCGATCGCCTTCGCGAACCGTGGAGGAGACGATTCCGCATCCTCCACGACCGCCGACGAGGCCAACCGGCCCGAGGCGGCGGCAACGGCGGCCACCGGCACGAAACCCGTACAGACCAAGAGCGGCGGCGGCATCCCCGCGGGCTTCCCCCGCACCCAGCAGGGCGTCCAGTCGGCCGCCGCCAACTACGCCGTGGCGCTCGGCTCCACCGGCATGTTCCAGCGCGACAACCGCCACGCCATCGTCGCCACCGTCTACACCCCCCAGGCGGCAGCCGCCCTCCAGGCCCCCAAGGACCAGGCCTACTCCACCGAGTTCCTCGCCCAGCTGGGCCTCGACGCCGACGGCAACGCCCCCGAGGGAGACACCTTCGTCTCCCGCGTGATCCCGGTGGGCACCTCCCTCCACGCGTACGCCGACACCACCGCCCGCGTCGCCGTCTGGTACCTGGGGCTGATCGGCATGTCCGGCGAGACCTCGACCGACCCCGTCACCTCGTCGTGGAAGACCTGGACCTTCGACCTCCGGTGGACGAACGGCGACTGGAAGATCGTCGCCGACCAGCAGCAGGACGGCCCCGCCCCGGTCCCCGGCGACGACCGGGCCGCCTCCTCCGACGAGATCAGCAAGGCCATCCAGGAGTACGGAGGGTTCACGTATGCCCGGTAACCCGCACCGCGTGCTCCGGCTCGCCGGAGTCCTCACGGCCGTCCAGACGACAGCCGTGCTGCTGGCCGGCCGCGCCTTCGCCGCGCCGACCCCCGCCCCCTCCCCCAGCCCCTCGGGCTCCCCCTCACCGTCCCCCTCGGGCAGCTTCGACTGCAGCCTCATCTCGGGCGACGCCAAGAAGTACTGCGAGCGGGGCAACGCGACCTCCGGCGGCACCACCACCCCCCGTGTCTCCGACACCCTCGACCCGCTCAGCTCCCTCGCCAAGGGCTGCGCCGACGCCGCCGCCTGGACCGTCGACAAGCTGAGCGAGGCCGTGAAGGACACGGCGAACGTCGACTTCACCAATCCCAGGTTCCTCCAGCAGTACGCGGTCGTCTTCGCCGCCTCCACCGTCCTCACCCTGCTGCTGTGGCTGCTGGCCGTCGCCAAGCGGGCCGTGCGCGGAGTGCCCCTGTCCACCGCCGTCGGCGAGGCCATCGGGTTCCTCTGGCTCACCGTCCTGGCCTCCGCCTTCACCCCGCTGATCCTCTACACGGTCGTCTCGGCCACCGACGGCATCACCGACGTCCTCGCGAAAACCACCGGCGACCAGACCGACACCTTCTTCGGCACCTTCTCCGAAGCCCTCAAGAAGGGCGAGGACATCGGCGGCGGCCCGATCATGCTGATCGTGGTCTCCCTGGTCTCCATCCTCGCCGCCGGCGTCCTGTGGCTGGAGCTCGTCATCAGGGCCGCCCTCCTCTACGTCGGAGCCCTGCTCGGCACGGTCGTCTACGCCGGCCTCGTCGACAAGAACCTGTGGAGCCACGTCCGCCGCTGGGCCGGCATCATGATCGCCGTCATCCTGGTCAAACCGGTCATCGTCATCGTCCTCGGCCTCGCCGGGGCCCTCTCCGCCGACGACGGCCCCGACGCCTTCTCCGCCGTCGTCTCCGGCCTCGCCATCATCCTGCTCGCCATCTTCGCGTCGGCGATGATCTACCGCTTCGTCCCCGGCTTCGGCGACGAGATCGCCCACTCGCGCAACAACCGCATCATGCAGGGCGCCGAGGGCAAGGCCGCCGCCGTCATCAGCTCCCCGGCGACCCTCGTCGCCCAGGGCATCAAGACCCACAGCACCCGCGCCGACAGCAACGGCGGCGCCGCCTCCGGTGGCCCCCGCCCCGCCAACCAGGCCGCCGGCGGTGTCGCCGCCCACAGCACACGCACCGGGAACGGAAGCGGCGGAACTGTCCCCTCCGCCGCACCCGCGCCCCGCTCCGCCAGCCCGGTGAACACCCCGCACGCCAGCAACACCCGCAACAGCAGTACCAACCGCACGGGAGGTGAAGGGCGTTGACGACCGAGTCCCACGTGTCCCACGCGATCACGCCCCGCCGTACATATCTGATCGGCCGCGCCCGGCCGAACGCGATCGTCGGCCGCAACCGCGAGACCGGCGAGATCGCGCTCATCGTCGTCGGCGCGTTCCTCGGCATGATGTGCGGGCTCCTCGTCCCCCTCCTCGCCCTGCGCATCGTGCTCCTGGCCGGCCTCCCGATGCTCGCGCTGGCCGTGGTCTACGTGCCCTACAGGCAGCGCACGTTCTACAAGTGGTTCGAGATCAACCGCAGCTACAAGCGCACCCTGCGCCAGGGCACCGTCTACCGCTCCACCGCCATGGAGGCCGGCACCCGCCTCGACGGCCGGGAGGTCGAGGTCGGCCCGCCACCCGGCATCGGCCGCATCACCTGGCTCGCCGCCCCCTTCGGCCCCGACGAGATCGCCGTCCTCCTGCACGCCGACCGCCGGACCGTCACCGCCGCCATCGAGATCGAGGGACCGGGCGTCGGCCTGCGCGACAGCGAGGACCAGGAGGCCCTCGTCGACCGCTTCGGCACCCTCCTCAAGCACGTGGCCAACGGCGACGGCTTCGTCACCCGCCTGCAGATGCTCGCCCGCACCCTGCCCGCCGACCCCGACGCCCACGCCAAGGACGTCGCCCAGCGCGGCGACGACAAGGCCCTGCCCTGGCTCCAGTCGTCCTACGACCAGCTCCAGTCGATGGTGTCGACAAGCAGCGAGCAGCACCGCGCCTACCTCGTCGCCTGCATGCACTACACCCGCGAGCTGGCCGCCGAGGCCCACGCCATGGCCCGCGCCGCCCGGCCCCAGTCCGGCCGCAAACTGGACCGCGACGCCGGGCTCGCCGTCGTCATGGCCCGCGAACTGACCGACATCTGCTCCCGCCTCCAGGAGGCGGACATCCGCGTCCGCCAGCCCCTCGGCCAGGGCCGCCTCGCCTCGCTCGTCCACTCCATGTACGACCCGGACCACCCCATCGACCACATCCAGGCGATGACCCGGCGCAACGCCTGGCCGGCCGAACTGGACGCCATGGAGCCCACCTACCTCCAGGCCAAGACCCGCGAGTCCTCCACCCGCGCCCCCTGGTGCCACGCCACCGCCTGGGTGAAGGAATGGCCGATGACTCCCGTCGGCGTCAACTTCCTCGCCCCGCTCCTGGTCCACACCCCGGACGTCATCCGCACCGTCGCCGTCACCATGGACCTCGAACCCACCGAGGTCGCCATCGAACGCATGCTGACCGAGAAGACCAACGACGAGGCCGAGGCCAGCCGCGCCGCCAAGATGAACCGCACCGTCGACCCGCGCGACGTCGCCGCCCACTCCCGCCTCGACCAGCGCGGCGAGGACCTCGCCAGCGGCGCCGCCGGCGTCAACCTGGTCGGCTACATCACCGTCTCCTCCCGCTCCCCCGAGGCCCTCGCCCGCGACAAGCGGACGATAAGGGCGTCCGCGGGCAAGTCGTACCTGAAACTGGAGTGGTGCGACCGAGAGCACCACCGCGCCTTCGTGAACACACTTCCGTTCGCCACCGGCATCCGAAGGTAGGGGCTTTCCATGCGGGACCCGATGTCCGTCCTCACCGACGCCTTCACGTCCTTCCTCTTCGGCAAGGTCGAGACCACCCGCCTGCCCGTCCGCACCTCCACCGGCCAGGCCCAGGCGGTCTACCTCCCGACCGCCGCCCCCGGCCTCGGCGACTCGGGCGTGATCATCGGCCGCGAGGTCTACTCCGGCAAGGGCTACATCTACGACCCGTTCCAGCTGTACGGCCAGCAGCTCCCGGCCCCGCACTGGCTGGTCCTCGGCGAGTCCGGCAACGGCAAGTCGGCCCTGGAGAAGACCTACGTCCTGCGCCAGCTGCGCTTCCGCGACCGCCAGGTCGTCGTCCTGGACGCCCAGGGCGAGGACGGCGTCGGCGAGTGGAACCTCATCGCCCAGGCCCTCGGCATAACTCCCATCCGCCTGGACCCGATGGCCGCCCTGGACCACGGCATCCGCCTCAACCCCCTGGACCCGTCGATCACCACGACGGGCCAGCTGGCCCTGCTCCGCACGATCATCGAAGTGGCGATGGGCCACGGCCTGGACGAACGCTCCGGCTTCGCCCTCAAGGTCGCCCACGCCTACGTCAACGAGACGATCGTCGAACGCCAGCCGGTCCTGTCCGACATCGTCGAACAACTGCGTCACCCCGAACCGGAGTCCGCGGAGGCGATGAACGTCGCCATAGACGACGTCCGGGCCTGGGGGCTGGACGTGGCCCTCGTCCTGGACCGCCTGGTCGACGGTGACCTGCGCGGCATGTTCGACGGCCCCACCACGGTCGGCATCGACCTGGACGCCCCGCTGATCGTCTTCGACCTCTCCCACATCGACCGCAACTCCATCGCCATGCCCATCCTCATGGCGATCGTCGGCGTGTGGCTGGAGCACACCTGGATCCGCCCCGACCGGAAGAAGCGCATCTTCCTGGTCGAGGAGGCCTGGCACATCATCAACAGCCCCTTCGTGGCCCAGCTGTTCCAGCGCCTGCTGAAGTTCGGCCGCCGTCTCGGCCTGTCCTTCGTGGCGGTCGTCCACCATCTGAGCGACGTCGTGGACGGAGCGGCGGCGAAGGAGGCTGCCGCGATCCTGAAGATGGCCTCCACCCGCACGATCTACGCCCAGAAGGCGGACGAGGCGAGGGCCACGGGCCGCGTGCTGGGCCTGCCGCGCTGGGCAGTCGAGATCATCCCCACCCTCACCCCGGGCATCGCGGTCTGGGATGTCAACGGCAACGTCCAGGTCGTCAAACACCTGGTCACCGAGACCGAACGCCCCTTGGTCTTCACCGACCGCGCGATGACCGAGTCCTCGGTCGACCTCGCCCACGACGACGCCCTGCGCGAAGCCGAACGGGAGGCCGAGGAGCGGGCGGCGGCCTTCATGGAACAGCACCTGGCCGACTTGGACGGTTCGTCCGAGTCGACGGTGGCGTAGGGGCGGGGGAGTCACATGAGACCGGGCGACGGCCGCCCCGGCGGTCCGGGAGGCCAGGGCGGTGTCCCCGACGGCCTCCTGGTCGGCATACTCGCGTTCCTGCTCGGCATGACCCTGCTGGTCTGGACGGCCACCGGCCTGGCGGCCGTCCTCTCCCACGGCGCCTGGCCCGCCGGCGTGACCTTCGCCCGCACCCCCCTCGCCATGCGCCACCTCGTCGCCCGGCCCCACGACCTCCCGGGCGCCTGGCCGACCACCCCGCCCGACGCCCTCCCCGGCTACGGACTGTTCTGGGGCCTGTTCATCGGCCAGCTGATGCTCCTGCTCGTCCTCACGGTGTTCGTCCTGGGGACGGTGGCCCGGTGGCGGGCGGTCCGTGCGCGCAGACGGCTGGAGGGCACCGCCCCGGCTCCCGCGACGGACCGGGCGCCGGCCCCCGCGCAGCACGAGGTGCCGCTGCCCCGGACGGAACCGGAACCCACCGACGTCCCCCGGCCCGCACCGCCGCCCCAGCACCCCACCGCCGTCCCGCCCGCCGCCGCTCCACCCCCCGCCGCCCCGTTCACCGCCGACCGCACGAGCGGCTGGGAGACCCACCGCGCCGACGGCACCGTGCTCTACGCACCGCCGGAAACCCGCCACACCACCGCGGCCCGGGCGGTCCGGGACGCCGAGGGTCCCGCCCTCGTCGTCACCTCCCACCCCGCCCTCTGGCACGACACCAAGGACGCACGGGCCAAACTCGGTCCCGTCCTCCTCTACGACCCCGCCCACCTCTGCGACACCCCGGCCCGCCTCCACTGGTCCCCCACCACCGGCTGCGAGGACAAGGCCACCGCGGCGGCGAGAGCGACCGCCCTCCTCACCCCCGTACGGCCCACGGCCCGCCTCGACCAGGCCGTCGCCGACACCGCGGAAACCCTGCTGCGCAGCTGCCTGCACGCCGCCGCGGTGGACGGCCGCACCATCCGCCACGTCCACCGCTGGGCCCAGGGCACCGGAATCCAGGAAGCCGTCCGCACCCTGCGCACGAACCGGAAGGCCGCACCCGGATCGGCCGGCGAACTGGAAGCCGCCCTCACCGCCCATCCCGAACGCCGCGACGTCGCCCTGGAACTGACTGCCCGTGCGCTGGCCGCCCTCTCCACGGTGCACCTTCGCGAGGCCTGCACTCCCAACCGAACTGATGCCCTCGCCCTGGATTCCTTTGCGAACGAAGGGGGAACGCTTTACGTGGTCGGTGAATCCATCGAGGACCCGAGGACCAGCCCCGGCGCGATGCCCCTCCTCACGGCCCTCGTCTCCAGCGTGGTCGAGCGCGGCCGGCGCATGGCCGAACGGTCATCCTCCGGTCGCCTCGACCCACCACTGACCCTGGTCCTGGACGACATCGCCGCCGTCGCCCCGCTCCCCCAGCTCCCCGACCTCCTCGCCACCGGGGCCGACCGGGGCCTGCCCACCCTGGCCCTCCTCCGCTCCCGCGAACAGGCCCGCACCCGCTGGCCCGACACGGAACTGCCCGTACGGGGCCTGTCCTAGGGGTCCTTGCACTCTGCGCCCACCCGCAGGCCGCCACGAGACCCACCCGCGGGCCGGCTCGACGCCCACCCGCAGGCCGCCACGACACCTACCCGCGGGCCGGCTCGAGCACGAACTCCAGCTCCCGCGAGTCGGAATCCTCCCCCAGCGGCACGACGACCCCGCTGGGCACGAACCCCGCCCGGCGGTAGAACGTCCGCGCCCGCCCGTTGTCCTCGTGCACGATGAGCCGCACCCGCTCCACTCCGCGCCCCCAGGCCCACTCCAGCGCGGCGTCGAACAGCACCTCGGTGAGCCCGATCCCCCGGCACTCGGGCCGCACGAACACCCCGACGACATGCCCCTGCCGCCGCTCGACCGGGAACCCCGCCCAGTCCGTCGTTCCGGCCTCCTCCAGCAGCACGGTCACCGTCCCGACCCACTCCCCGTCCGGCCCCTCCGCGACCACCTGGCACGCCCCCGGCGCCCCTTCGGCGACCCTCTCCGTCCGCTCCCGCCAGTAGGAGTCCGGCTTCGCCAGTGCCTCCTCGTACGTCTCCAGGAACGCCAGGTGCGCGACCGGATCCCGCAGTGCCAGCAGCCGCAACTCCCGCGCCGCCGCCCACTCCTCGGCACGCACGGACCGGATCACATAGCTCATGCGGACCACCGTAGTACCCGAGTACTACCCCCCTCACCCCATATAGAGCCCTCGTCGGACGCCCCTCACCCCACCCCCCGAGCAGCATCGACACCATGCTCACGGCCCATCGACTCACCAAACGCTACGGCGCCAGAAGCGTCGTCACGGACCTCTCCTTCACGGTCCACCCGGGCACCGTCACCGGCTTCCTCGGCCCCAACGGCGCCGGCAAGTCCACCACCATGCGGATGCTCCTCGGCCTCGACGCCCCCACCGGCGGCCGCGTCACCCTCGACGGCGCCGCCTACGCCGGCCACCCCGCCCCCCTCACCCGGGTCGGCGCCCTGCTGGAGGCCCGCTCGGTCCACCCCGACCGCTCGGCGTACCACCACCTGCGCGCCCTCGCCCACACCCACGGCATCCCCCGCGCCCGCGTCCACCACGTCCTGGAACTGGCCGGTCTCACCGACGCCGCCCACCGCCGCGTCAAGGGCTTCTCCCTCGGCATGGGCCAACGCCTCGGCATCGCCGCCGCCCTCCTCGGCGACCCCGGCACCCTGATCCTCGACGAACCGGTCAACGGCCTCGACCCCGAGGGCGTCCTGTGGATCCGCACCCTCCTGAAGTCCCTGGCCGCCGACGGCCGCACGGTCTTCGTCTCCTCCCACCTCATGAGCGAGATGGCCCTGACCGCCGAACACCTGGTCGTCATCGGCCGGGGCCGCCTGCTGGCCGACACCACCGTCGCCGACTTCGTCCGCGACTCGGGCTCCGGCACCGTCCGCGTCGTCACCCCCGACGCGGCGGCCCTCGTACGCCTGCTGGCCGCGCCCGGCGTCGACATCACCACCCCCACCCCCGGCACCCTCGACGTCCACGGCACGGACGCCGAACACATCGGCCGCACCGCCGCCGCCCACGGCATCCCCCTGTTCGAACTGACCCCGAACAGCGCTTCCCTGGAGGAGGCCTTCATGGACCTCACCCGCGACGCGGTCGAGTTCACCGCACGCGAGCCGGAAGGAACCCGCGCATGAAGGACCTCGCGGTCACCCCGTCCGCATCCTGCGCTCGGAATGGCACAAGTTGTGGACAATCCGCTCCACATGGATCAGCCTCGCGTTCACCGTCGTCCTCACCCTCGGCATCGGCCTCGCCATCGGCGCGACCTACGAGTCCGGCGGCGGGGACGACGACATCGACCCCGTCCTGCTGGTCCTGCTCGGCATGCAGTTCACCCACCTCACCATCGGCACCCTGGGTATCCTCGCCACCGCCGGCGAGCACTCCAGCGGCCAGATCCGCTCCAGCCTGGCCGCCGTGCCCCGCCGCCTGCCCGTCCTGTGGTCCAAGGCGGCCGTCGTCGGCGGCGTCGCCTTCCTCACCGTCCTGACCACCAACTTCGTCACCTTCCCCCTCGCCCAGACCTTCCTCGCCGACACCGACCAGGCCACCTCCCTCGGCGACCCGGGCGTCGCCCGCGCCCTCGTCACCAACGCCCTCGGCCTCGCCCTCCTCGGCGTCATGGCCCTCGCCATCGGAGCCCTGGTCCGCTCGGTCCCCCTCGCCATCGGCGTCCTCGTGGGAGCCGTGATGATCCTCCCGGAGATCCTCGGCGCGCTCCCGTACGCTCTCGTCGACGACCTCGTCCGCCGCGCCCCCTCCAGGTCCCTGGAAGCCCTCACCCGGGCCGCCCCGGCCCCCGGCACACCCTCCCCCGGCGCCGCCCTGCTCGCCCTCACCCTGTGGACGGCGGCCACCCTCGCCCTCGCCGCCCTGCTGCTGAAGCGCCGGGACGTATGACGGGAACCGGCTCCACGACGGCCCCCGCACCCCCCACCATGGACACCGTGCCGCAGGACATGTACATGCCCCCAGAGGAACAGACCGCCGAACCCCTCACCCGGTACGTCCAACGCGTATCGCGCCGCGTCCAGGCCTTCGACCGACGCCACCCCCTGCTGTGGGACCTCCACCTGACCGCCTTCTGGACCACGGCCGCCCTGATCGACTACGGCGGAGGCTGGCGCAACGTCACCCGCAACCCCGACGCCCCGCTCCCGCTCGTGCTGGTGCTCAGCCTCGGCTTCACGCTGCCCCTCCTGTGGCGACGCAGCCACCCTCTGGCCGTACTCCTGGCCGTGATCCCGTTCGCCCTGGTCAACGCCTGGACGGGCACCGCCCTCCAGGCCCAGCTGCTCCTGCTGCTCGTCGTCTTCCACATCGCCCTGCGCCGCCCTCTGCGCTTCCTGTGGTCGACTCCGCTCGTCGTCCTCCCCGCCGTCGTCCTCGCCGTGCGCCACCCCGACGGCGGCGCCGACAAGGACATCGTCCCGTTGCTGATGTCCCTGGTCGTGGCCGCCGCCATCGGTGTCACCGTCCGCACCCGTCGCAGCCACACCGAGGCCCTGGAGGACCGCGCCCGCCGTCTGGAGAGAGAACGCGACCAGCAGGCCCGCCTCGCCGCCGCCGCCGAACGCACCCGCATAGCGCGCGAGATGCACGACATCATCGGCCACAACCTCTCCGTCATCACCGGTCTCGCCGACGGTGGCCGCTACGCCGCCGGCAAGTCCCCCGAGCGCGCCGCCCAGGCCCTCGACGCCATCGCCACCACGAGCCGCCAGGCCCTGGGCGAACTCCGCCGCCTGCTGGACGTCCTGCGCGAGGAGAACACCCCCGCCCCGCACGCCGACCTCACCCCGCAGCCCACCCTCACCGACCTCGACCAGCTCCTCGACGGCGTCCGGGCGGCGGGCCTCCCCGTCCACACGACCGTCCGCGGCACCCCGGCCCTCCCGCCCGGCCGCCAGCTCACCGTCTACCGCGTCGTCCAGGAGGCCCTCACCAACACCCTCAAGCACGCCGGCCCCGACGCCACCTCGAACATCACCCTCACCTACGCCGACTCGGGCGCCGTCACCGTGACGGTCACCGACACCGGCCGCGGTGGCCCACCCGCCACCGACGGCGGCCGGGGTCTTCCCGGAATGCGCGAACGCACGGCCCTGTACGGCGGCACACTCGAAGCCGGCCCCCGCGCGCACCCCGAACGGGGCTGGCGTGTCCATCTGCACCTACCGGAGGAACCCCCGCAGTGACCACCGTCCTCATCGCCGACGACCAGCCCCTCCAGCGCTTCGGTTTCCGCATGCTGCTGGAGAGCCAGGACGACCTCGCGGTCCTGGCCGAGGCGGCCAACGGCACCGAGGCGGTCCGCCTGACGGCCGAACTCCGCCCGGACGTCGTCCTGATGGACGTCCGGATGCCCGGCATGGACGGGATCGAGGCGACCCGCCGCATCACCGCCGCAGGCGACCGCACCCGCATCCTCATTCTCACTACCTTCGACCTCGACGAGTACGCCTTCGCCGGCCTGCGCGCCGGCGCGTCCGGCTTCCTGGTCAAGGACGCACAGCCCGAGGAGCTCCTGGCCGGCATCCGGGCGGTGGCCACGGGAGACGCCGTGGTGGCCCCCAGCCTGACCCGCCGCCTCCTGGACACCTACGTCCACCACCTCCCGGCCACGGCCGAGCCGCCCGCTCCGAGCGCCCCGGACCCCCGGCTCGCCGCTCTCACGGACCGGGAACGCGAAATCCTGACGGTCATCGGGAAGGGCTGGACGAACACGGAGATAGCCACGCGCCTCCACCTCGCGGAATCCACGGTCAAAACACACGTGGGCCGCGTCCTCGCGAAGACCGGCTCCCGGGACCGCATCCAGGCGGTGATCCTCGCGTACGAAACGCACCTGGTGGAGCCCTGAACGCAGAAAACCCCCGTGCCGAATGGCACGGGGGTTTCCTCAACAATTGTTCGGCGGCGTCCTACTCTCCCACAGGGTCCCCCCTGCAGTACCATCGGCGCTGTAAGGCTTAGCTTCCGGGTTCGGAATGTAACCGGGCGTTTCCCTCACGCTATAACCACCGAAACACTATGAAACTGTGAACGCCACACCACACCACCCAGATGAGGGGTGCGGGGCTGTTCGTGGTTTCAGAACCAACACAGTGGACGCGAGCAACTGAGGACAAGCCCTCGGCCTATTAGTACCGGTCACCTCCACACGTTACCGTGCTTCCAGATCCGGCCTATCAAC